>JBGAIY010000193.1:0-14291 GCA_044225205.1 Myxococcaceae bacterium
GACGCGACATGTCAATCGTTGGGTGGCAGGGGGTTTCGGGCTACGAGGTGGGCATGTTCATCAAGCTCATGAAGGCTTTGGGGCTGAAGTCAGCGACGGCGGTCGCACTCGAAACCACCGCGTCGCGAGACCAGAAGCTGCCACCCAGTGTGGGGTTGGTGTTGAACGCCATGAGCAAGCATGAGGTGGCGCTCGGCGACGTGGCGAAGTTGCGGGCACCGGCGGTCTGGGGTGACGCCCGGCCTCCCAACCTGGTCGCGGCCCGAAAAGAAATTGGCCGGCAGGCGCCTGGCGTTTGGGGCGAACGGGCGGTCGATCAGGCGTCGGAGTGGCTGGAGATTCAAGAGCGGGGCCCGGGGGCCGAGCAGTTTCTCAAGACGGTGGCCGACCGAAATTTGCACCTCTACCCCAGGGCCATCGCCCAGCTCCACCTGGGCGAGTTCTCGTGGGACCGCGCCGACGTGGCACTGTTGGTCGAGCGCGACGGTGCGCTGGCGACGTACGTGGGGCCGGTTCACGTGGCGGGGGGCGGCTCGGCGAAGGCGGTCGTCTTTCACGAGCGAGGCGTGGGCATTGAAATCAATTTGAACTCGGTTCGGGGTGTGGCGAGCGAAGTGGCGCCGGGCCTGGGCAAAGACTGGGGCCCCGAGTCGGTGTAGTCACCATGGTGCCCGCACAACCGCCGAGCCGCCAATTGTGGCGACAATTCACCCAGTCGCTTGGCTGGCTGTGGCAGGCGAGCCCGGGCGGCACGCTGTGGCTGGGGTTGGTCACGGTGGTGATGGCGCTGTTGCCGGCGGGCATGGCGTGGGTGGGCCGAACGATCATCGACGCGGTGGTGACGGCGGCGAAAACCCAGAGCGACGACGACCGCCGGCGGGCAATGTTCGCGGTGGGGCTCGAGTTGTCGTTGGCGCTGCTGTTGCTCGTCTCGCGTCGGGCGCAGACGTACTTTCGGGCGATGCTGCGGGCGAAGGTGAGCAACCTGCTGGGCACTCGGCTGCTTGAAAAAGCGCTGCGGCTCGAGTTGGCGCAGTTCGAAGACGCGCGCACCTACGACTTGTTGCAGAACGCGCGGCGCGACGCGGGGTCGCGGCCCATGTCGCTGGCGCTGGCGGGCATCATGTTGGGTCGCAGCGTGGTGACGCTGGTGAGCCTCGGCGCCATTCTGTGGGACATTGCGTGGTGGAGCGTCATACCGCTGGCGCTCTGCGCGATACCCGAATTCTTGATCGAGACGAAGCTGTCGGGGGAGTCGTTCGCGCTGTCGTCGGGGCGTTCGCAAGACAGCCGACGGTTGGCCTACTTCGAGTCGATGTTGACGCTCGACTCGCACGTCAAAGAAGTGAAGTTGTACGGCCTGGGGCCGTTGGTGTTGGGCCGATACCGGGCGCTGTTCGAGCGTTTCTTCAAAGAAGACGAGTCGCTCGCGCGGCGCCAGTGGGCGTTGGGGGCGGGCTTCGCGTCGCTGTCGTCGCTCGCGTTTTACGCGTGCTACGCGGCGGTGGCGTACCGCGCGGCGCTGGGGCTGTTGTCGGTGGGCGACTTGACGTTGTCGGTGGTGGCGTTTCGGCAAGCGCAGGGGGCGCTCGAAGACGTGCTCAGCTCGGTGACGAGCCTCTACGACGACGCGCTCTACGTTTCGAATTTGACTCGTTTTTTCGACATCGCCACCGGGCCGTCGGTCGAAGCGGCGGCGCCCGTGGCCGGGGGCCCCTTCGCCGAATTGCCGCCCGGCCGCTTCGAAATCGCGCTCGACCACGTGTCGTTTCGGTACCCCAGCCGCGACGCGTGGGCGCTCCGAGACGTGTCGCTGACGCTGTTGCCCGGAGAGAAGCTCGCGATCGTCGGAGAAAACGGCGCCGGC
This sequence comes from Myxococcaceae bacterium, assembly GCA_044225205.1. Taxonomy (GTDB): domain Bacteria; phylum Myxococcota; class Myxococcia; order Myxococcales; family Myxococcaceae; genus JAEUJT01. The sequence continues at coordinate 1,868 of JBGAIY010000193.1, forward strand.
AAGTCGACGCTCATCAAGCTGTTGCTGCGGTTGTACGAGCCGACGGAGGGCACGCTGCGCTTTGGCGGCATCGACGTGCGGCGGCTCGACACCGAGTCACTGCGGTCGCGGTTGGGGGCGGTGTTTCAAGACTTCGTGCGGTACCAGTTGCCGGCGAAAGAAAACATCGGCTTTGGCGACTTGGCGCGAATCGACTCGGCCGAGGCGGTGGCACATGCGGCGAAAGACGGCGGCGCCGAAGACGTGTTGGCCGAATTGCCCGACGGCGCGAACACGGTGTTGGGGTCGTGGTTCGATCACGGGCACGAGCTGTCAGGCGGCCAATGGCAAAAGCTGGCCATCGCCCGCAGCTTCATGCGGCTGTCGAGCGGGCCAAACGGCGCGGGGGCCGACCTGTTGATTCTCGATGAGCCGACGGCGGCCATCGACGCGGCGGCCGAAGCGGCGCTGTTCGAACGCTTTCGTCGGTTGACCCTCGGCCGGAGCGCGATCATCATTTCGCACCGGTTCTCGACGGTGCGCATGGCCGACCGCATTGCGGTGCTGGAGCATGGGCGGGTCATTGAACTGGGCAGTCACGCCGAGCTGGTGGCGTTGGGCGGCACGTATGCGCACCTCTTCGCCTTGCAGGCGAAGGGCTACCAGTAAGGGGCGCCGTGAGTCACTTGCCGTCGTCGAGGTAGGCGGAGTGGCAGGCGACGCAGGTCGCGGTCAGTTCATTGAACGCCTTCATCGACTGGGCGCGGTCGTGCGACCTGGCCGCTTCGGCGAGTGACTTGGCGTGGCTGCGCAGGTCGTCTTGGAGGTCGAAGAAGAGCGGCGGGAGCCGAGCGTTGAGCGAGTCGGGCTCGGTGGCGCGGCTCAAAATGGGCTCGCGGGCGATGTTGGTGGCGAGGGAGTCGACCCCGTCGTCGCTCAGCAGCACGACCGACATGACCAAGAGCGTCATGTCGTTGCCGTGCCGCTCCATTCGGCGGTGAAGCAAGGTTCTCGCCTCGGCGGGCAACGAGCCCCGCTCTCGAAGCGACAGCGCCGGGCGCGCGGGCGACTCGGTGGCGACGGTGGCTCCCCCCGCAGGGCAGGGGCTCACCGAGGCGCACGACACCAGAACCAACGACGCCAACACCGCACTGCCGCTCCGAGACGTCATGGTTTTGCGCTTTCTTGCAAAGAGGAAACGGTTCGTTCAGCTCAGCAACATGCCGCCGTCGACGACGAGCGATGACCCGGTCATGTATTCAGAGGCGGGAGAGGCCAAGAACACCACCACCTTGGCGATGTCGTCGGGCACGCCCATGCGCTTCATGGGTATGCGTTGGGTGAAAGCGGCCATCATTTCTTTCATTTGTTCGACCGACATGCCGCTGCCGGCGAGCGGTGCGGCCGTGCCCTCGGTGGCGATGCCTCCGGGCAGCACGATGTTCACCCGAATGCGGTGGGGCGCCAGTTCGAGCGCGAGGCTGCGGGTGAGCATGAGCACCCCACCCTTCGACGCGTCGTACGCGGCGAGGCCGACCATTGACGGGTGGAGGCTGTCGATCGACCCGATGTTGATGATGTTGCCGCCGTTGCCCCGTTCAATCATGTGCCGGGCGACCGCCTGGGTGACGAACGCGAGGCCCTTCAAATTGACTTGGTAGACTCGGTCGAACGCGTCGGGAGTCATTTTCAACATCGGCGTCTGGGGAAAGATGCCGGCGTTGTTGACCAACACGTCAACCGGCCCGAACGCCTCGAGGCACCGCTTGACCATGAGGCCGCCCGCGCCCTCGTCGGCCACGTCGGCGACCACCGTCGCGACTTGACCCTTGGCCCCCGCCAGCTTGTGCGCCGCTTCTTCGAGGGGGCCGCCTTTGAGGTCGGCCATCACCACGCGAGCGCCCATCTCGGCCAGGCGCTTGCTGATGCCGAAGCCGATGCCCATGGCCGCGCCAGTCACGACGACGTTCTTGCCTTCGACCGAAAATGCACTCATGTGGAGCCTCCCCTTTGAAATTGATGCGCCGCAGCACAGCAGTTGCAACGGCGGTGCCCGACACCCACCCCAGGAAGACGACATGACCACGCCGCAAAGCTTGCGCAGTGCCGCGATCACCCGCAAACCGTGCGCCCGACTGGGGCGAACGTCATGACGCGGGTTGGGCTGACGAGCGCCGAAGCGGCGGCGCGGTTGGCGTCGGCGGGGCCGAATGAGCTCGCGCACAAGAAGAAGCCGGGTTTGTGGTTGCGGCTGCTCGAGCAGCTGAAGTCGCCCATGATCGCGTTGCTCTTGGGAGCGACGGTGGTTTCGGCGTTGGTGGGAGACGCGGCCGAGGCGGTCGCCATTGCGTCGATCGTGGTGCTCAACGCGGTGGTGGGAGCGCTGCAAGAGCGGCGGGCCGACAAGGCGGTCGAAGCGGTGCAGAAGCTGACGGCGCCCCAGACGCGGGTGCTGCGCGACGGCCAGGTGTCGGTCATCGCCGCGAGAGACGTGGTGGTGGGCGACGTGCTGGTGCTCGACGCGGGCGACGTGGTGTCGGCCGACGCGACGCTGTTCGAGGCGCACTCGGTGTCGACGCTCGAGGCGGTGTTGACGGGAGAAAGCGAGCCGGTCTCGAAGAGCACCGAGCCCGCCCCGCACCACGCCCCGCTGGCCGAGCAACGCCACCGGGTCTTCATGGGCACTTCGTTGGCGAACGGCTCGGGTCGGGCCGAGGTCACCCACACGGGCGCGCGCACCGAGCTCGGCAAGATCGCGCAGTTGCTCGACTCGGTCGAAGAGAGCGACACGCCGTTGCAGGTGCAGCTGGCGAAGGTGGGCCGCTCGTTGTTGTTCGCGTGCTTGGCGGTGGTGGCGTTGGTGGCGGGCCTGGGCGTCTGGCGGGCGCAGCCCTGGGCCGAGCTGCTCATTTCGAGCATCTCGCTGGCGGTGGCGGTGGTGCCCGAAGGGCTGCCGGCGGTGGTGACCATTGCGCTCGCGGTGGGCTTGCAGCGGCTGGCGCGCCAGCAGGTGCTCGTGCGCAAGCTGCCGTCGGTCGAAACGCTGGGCAGCGCCACGGTGATCGCGACCGACAAGACCGGCACGCTGACGACCGGGGTGATGAGCGTGCGCGAGGTCTGGGGGGCCGACGCGGCGCGGGTGCGCCTCACCGCGGCGTCATGCTGCGACGCCGAGCTGCGCCAAAGCGACGGGGTGGGCGTGGGCGATTCGACCGAGGTGGCGATTCTGCGCGACGCGGCCGAACACGGCATCACCCGGGCGGCCATCGAAGCCGAGAACCCCCGCGTCGAAGTGCACCCGTTCGACTCGGTGCGAAAGCGCATGTCGATTTTGCGGCGCGACGGCCGGCTGGCGGTCAAAGGGGCCTTCGAGCTGTTGGCGCCGCTGTGCTCGTCGGGGCTCGAGGGCGCGGCCGAAGCGGCGGGCGCCATGGCGAAGCGCGGGTGGCGGGTGTTGGCGGTGGCGAGCGGGTCGGGGCCTGACGAAGCCGGGCTCGAGCTGTTGGGGCTCATCGCCTTTGCCGACCCTCCACGCCCTGAAGCGATCGCGGCGATTCGCGACGCGCGGGCCGCGGGGGTGAAGGTCGTCATGATCACCGGAGACCACCCCGCCACCGCCGAGGCCATTGCGCGCGAAATGCACCTGCTCGACGACGGGCAGAGCCCCGAGGGCATGGTGTTCGCGCGGGTGACGCCCGAAGACAAGTTGAAGATCGTTCGGCGGCTCAAAGCCGAAGGCGAAGTCGTGGTGATGACCGGAGACGGCGTCAACGACGCGCCGGCGCTCAAAGAAGCGCACCTGGGCATCGCCATGGGCAAGACGGCGGTCGAAGTGACCCGCGAGGCGGCCGACATGGTGCTGGCCGACGACAACTTCGTCAGCATCGTCGCGGCGATTCGCGAAGGGCGCGGCATTTTCGACAACATTCAAAAGACGCTGGTCTACCTGTTGGGTGGCAACCTGGCCGAGCTGTTGGTGGTGCTGGTGGCGGCGCTCGGGGGCTGGCCCGCGCCCCTCCTGCCGCTCCATTTGTTGTGGATCAACCTGGTCACCGACGGGTTGCCGGCGCTGGCCTTGGTCACCGACCCCGCGCGGCAGAGCCTGCTCGAACGCAAGCCCCGGCCTCCGGCGAGCGCGATTCTGGGGGCGCCCGAATGGGTGCGCGTGGCGATCATCGGCGTGAGCATTTTCGCGGTGACGATGACGGTGTTCTTGCTGACCTTGCGTGAAGACACGGTCTTTCATTCGCGCACGATGGCGTTCTGCTCGCTGGTGTTCTCGCAAATTTTCGTCGTGTTCTCGACGCGCGACCTGTGGAAGACGAATTTTCAGGTGGGGGCGTTCACGAACCCACGCCTGGTGGCGGTGGCGGTCGTCACGGCGCTGCTGCAGGTCGGCCTGGTCAGCTTGCCGTGGTCGAACGCGTTGCTCGAGCTGGGCCCGTTTTCACTGAAGATTCTGGGCATTTCGCTGGCGGCGGGGTTGGCGCCGGTGACGGTCATCGAAATCACCAAGTTGATTCGGGGGGGCACCCGCTCCCGCCCCAAGGCGCACGGGGGCTGAATCAGCGGGGTATGAGCCGCTCGAGGCTCGCGAGCTGCTGGTCGGTGCCCATGACGAGCAAGTGGTCTCCGGCCTGGAGCACGAAGTCGCCGGCGACGTTGGTGGTGGGCGAGCCATTTCGCATGACGGCGAGCACGGTCGCGCCGGTCAGCTCGGCGATGCGCAGCGAGTCGAAGCGTTTGCCGACCCCGGGCGACTGGGCGGTGACGACGACGTCGTCAATGGTGAGCGCCTGGGCGCCTTTGCGCATGGCCGTCTCGAACGAGTCGACGACGCGCGGGCTGATCATCAAGTGGGCCAAGCGGCGCCCGCCAATGGCGTACGGGCTGATGGCGCGGTTGGCACCGGCGCGCATCAACTTGGGCACCGACGCGTGGTCGACCGCGCGCGAGGCAATGAACAGTTCGGGGTTGAGCAGCCGCGCGGTCAAAATGACGTACAGGTTCGTCGCGTCGCTCGAGGTGGTGGCGATGAGGCCTTTCGCGCGCCGCACGCCCGCGCGCTCGAGCACGGCGTCTTCGGTGGCGTCTCCGCGAACGAACAGCGCGCCCCGCTCGGCGCAGAACGCTTCGAGCGCGTCGTTTTGGTCGACGACGACGAACGGCGCCCGCACCTCAATCAACTCGGCGATGGCCTCGCGCCCTACCCGGCCGATGCCGGCGACAATGAAATGACCCGTCAACGCGTCGATCGTTTTTTGCATTTTTCGAAGCCTCCGGCCGCGCCGAGCGGTTTCGCTCGTGGCCCAGTCGAGCAGCACCGTGAAGGTGAAGAACAAGCTGCCAATGCCGCTCGCGGCAATGCCCATGGTCAGCAAGCGGCCCGCGGTCGTCAGCGGGTGCACTTCGCCGTAACCAATGGTCGTAATGGTGACGAACGTCATGAACAGCGCGTCGAACCAGGTGCCGCCGACGTCGGCCCACAACAGCGAATACCCGACCGTGCCCACCACGTGGGTGATGACGAGCGCCACGAGCGGCACCCACAACCGCCCCACGAGCGCTCGAGTCTCCGAGCTGCGCCACAACCGGCGCATGTTTTGCGCCCATTCGCGAATCACGCTGGAGTCGATTGCAGGTTTCGAGCCCCGTGAGCGAGCAACCATGTCGTATGTTCTGCGACCTGCGAGACGCGCGGTTTGGCACTCCCCTTGTAGTCAACGGCACCGATGACCGCGGAGAGCCAATGAAGTGCGACTGCGTGGAGCGACACGTGACGAAGCGGGTGGTGCTGACGGGGGGCCCGGGCGGGGGCAAAACGGCGGTGCTCGAGCTGGCGCAGCGGCTTTTGTGCCCCCACGTGATGGTGTTGCCCGAGGCTGCGAGCATTTTGTTTTCGGGTGGCTTCCCCCGGGGGGCGACGGTGTTGGCGCGCACGAGCGCCCAGCGGGCCATTTTTCACGTGCAGCGAGAGCTCGAGGCGCTGGCGCAACAAGAGCCGCCACCGGCGCTGACGTTGTGCGACCGAGGCTCGGTCGACGGGTGGGCCTACTGGCCCGGCGAAGACCCGAACGAGCTGTTCGCGCAATGCCACACGAGCCGCGAGGCCGAGTTCGCCCGGTACGCGGCGGTCATTCACCTGCGCACGCCGCCGCTGGGTGAATACAACCACGTCAACCCGCTGAGAACGGAGACGGTGCAGGTGGCCGCCGAAATCGACGAGCGCATTGCGCGGGCGTGGTCGGGGCACCCGCGGTACTTGGTCGTCTCGAGTGAGCAGCACTTTTTAGACAAAGCGCAGCACGCCCTCGAATTGCTCAGGCGCGAGGTGCCGGGCTGTTGTCGCCCTCCGTCGGCGGGGGCGGCGCCATGAACGGGTCGACGCTGAGCTTTTTGGGAGGCGCGGGCACGGTGACGGGGTCGAAGTACCTCGTGACCGACGGGCCCGAACAGTACCTGCTCGACTGCGGGTTGTTTCAAGGGCTCAAGCCGCTGCGGCTGCGCAACTGGGCAAGCCCAACGTTCTCGCCTCGGCAACTCAGCGCGGTGGTGTTGAGCCACGCCCACCTCGACCACTGCGGGTACTTGCCGATCTTGGTGAGGCACGGCTTTCGGGGGCCGATTCACTGCACGGCACCGACGGTCGACCTGGCACGGCTGGTGCTCGAAGACTCGGCGCGCATTCAAGAAGAAGACGCCGACCGGCGAAACCGGCACCACACGACGAAGCACGACCCCGCCCTGCCGCTCTACACAGCGGCCGAAGTGGCCCAGACGATGGCGTTGTTCGAAGCGCACCGCTTCGGCAAAGACGTTCGCCTGGGGCGACACGCGCAGGCCCATTTTCGGCGGGCCGGGCACATTTTGGGGGCGGCGAGCGTCGAGCTGCGGTTGGGCCAAGGGCCGACGCGGTTGGTCTTTTCGGGCGACCTCGGCCGGTGGCACCGCCCCATCGTGCGTGACCCCGAACTGGTCGAGGAGGCCGACGTGCTGCTGGTGGAGTCGACCTACGGCGACCGGCTGCACTCGAGCGACGCCGAGGCCGAGTTGGCGCGTGTCGTCACGACCACGGCCGAACGCGGCGGCGTGGTGGTGATACCGGCGTTCGCCATTGGGCGCACGCAAGAGCTGCTCTGGGTGTTGGGCAAGCTCGAGCGCGAGCGCCGAGTGCCGGTGCTGCCGGTGATTCTCGACAGCCCCATGGCCGAGCGGGTGACGCAGGTGTACGCGCGGCACACCGAAGAGCACGACCTCGACCTGCTGGCGTTGAGCCGTGAACGAGAGAACCCGCTCGAAACGAAGCGCTTCACGAGCATCGACTCGGGGCAGGGCTCGCGGGCGCTCAATTCGAGACACGAGCCCATGGTGATCATCGCCGGGAGCGGCATGGCGACCGGGGGCCGCGTGGTGCAGCACCTCAAGCATCGCCTCCCCGACGCCCGCAATACGGTGCTCTTGAGCGGCTTTCAGGCCGCGGGCACGCGGGGCCGGGCTCTGCAAGACGGCGCCCCGAGCGTGAAAATCGACGGGCAGTTCGTCACGGTCAAAGCGCAGGTCGCCGCGCTCGACGGGCTGTCGGCCCACGCCGACCAGTCGGAGCTGTTGCGGTGGCTCGCCGGGTTTCGCCAAGCCCCGCGCATGACGTACGTGGTGCACGGCGAGCCCTCGAGCGCGGCGGCGCTGCAAGCGCGCATTCAGAAAGACTTGGGGTGGCCGGTGACCGTGGCGGTCGACCAGGCCACCGTGCCGCTCCCCGGGTCGGGGCCGCGGTGACGTCGCCAGCGCTCGGGTCACCGTGGGCCGAACCGGTGGCGACGCTGATGACGGCGTTGGGCACCTCGCTTCAGGGCCTGAGCCCCGAGGCGGCGCGGGCCGTGTACGAGCGCGACGGGGCGAACCGGCTGGGCACCGAGGGGCAGACGACGTCGACCGCGACGCTCGCCCTGCGCCAATTCAAGAACCCAATGGGCTGGTTGCTCATTTTCGCGGCCGCGGTTTCGGCGATCGCCGGAGAGTGGACCGACGCAATCGTCGCGGTGTCGATATTGCTGTTGGGCGCGTTGCTGGGGTTCTTTCAAGAGCGCAAGGCGACGCGCGCCATCGAAGCGCTGCGGGCGCGCTTGACGACCAAAATCACCGTTCGGCGGGGCGGCGCAGACATCACCTGCGGCCCCGACCAAGTGGTGGTGGGAGACCTCGTGTTGTTGCGCGCGGGGAGCCTCGTGCCGGCCGACGCGGTGGTGGTCGAAGCGAAAGACTGCTTCGTGAACCAAGCGTTGCTGACGGGAGAAACGTACCCGGCCGAGAAAGACGTGGCGCCGAGCGCGCCCGACGCGGGGCTCTCGCAGCGAGCGAACATGGTCTTCGCGGGCACGAGCGTGCGCACCGGCACGGCGAGCGTGGTGGTGGTGGGTACCGGCCGCAACACCGAGCTCGGCCGGCTCGCGGGTCACTTGGGCGCGCCGTCTCCCGAGACCGAATTCGACAGTGGGCTGCGGCACTTCGGGTACCTGCTCACCCGGGTGATGTTCGTGTTGGTGCTGGTCGTGTTCGCCGGCAGCATGATCAACGAGAAGCCGGTCGCCGAATCGCTTCTGTTCGCCATTGCGCTGGCGGTGGGCCTGGCGCCTGAAATGTTGCCGGCGGTGCTGGGGCTGACGTTGTCGCACGGAGCCCGCGCCATGGCGCAGCAGGGGGTGTTGGTGCGCCACCTCAATTCAATCGAAAACCTGGGCAGCATGAACGTGCTCTGGAGGGCCGGGCCCGGCTCGACCGCGCGCTCGACGCGACGGGCGCGGTGTCGACCGAGGTGTTGGGGCTCGCGGCCGACAACGCGACCTGCCAGTCGGGTTTTTCGAACCCGCTCGACGAGGCGATCGTCGAAGCGGCGCGGCCCTTGGCGAGAGCGGCGGCGGTGAAGGTCGACGAAGTGCCCTACGACTTCATTCGCAAGCGGTTGACGGTGGTGGTGGCCCACGGCACCGGCGCGCGGCTCATCACCAAGGGCGCGTACGAAAAAGTGCTCGAAGTGTGCGAGTTCGAGCGCGGGCTCGGCGGGCCGGTCGCGTTGAACGACGAGCGCCGCCGCGAGCTGCACGAGCGCTTCGTCGCCTGGAGCACCGAGGGCTTTCGGGTGCTCGGGGTGGGCACGAAAGTGTTGCCCGAACGTCGGGGCATCACCCGGGCCGACGAGAGCAGCTTGGTCTTCGAAGGGTTCTTGTTGTTCGCCGACCCGCCCAAGGCCGACGTGGCCCACGTCGTGAAAGACCTCCAGCGTCTGGGCGTGACTTTGAAGGTCATCACCGGAGACCAACGCGACGTGGCGGCGCACGTGGCGCGGGCGATTGGGCTCGAGGTCGACCCGCTCGACGGCGTGAAGACGGGCGACGACCTCAAGCACTTGAATGACGCGGCCTTGGGCGTGGCCGCGCAAAAAGCGACGATCTTCGCCGAAGTCGACCCCACGCAAAAAGAGCGGGTGATCTTGGCGTTGAAGCGGTGCGGCCACGTGGTGGGGTACCTGGGAGACGGCATCAACGACGCTCCCGCGCTGCACGCGGCCGACGTGGGCATTTCGGTCGACACGGCGGTCGATGTGGCGCGAGAAGCGGCCGATTTCGTGCTGTTGCGGCCCGACCTCGGCATGCTCAAGACCGGCATTGAACTGGGTCGGGCGACGTTCGCCAACACGCTCAAATACATTCTGACCACCGAGAGCGCGAACTTCGGCAACATGCTGAGCATGGCGGCGGCGTCGCTGTTCTTGCCGTTCTTGCCGTTGTTGGCACCGCAGGTGTTGCTCAACAACTTCTTGTCTGACGTGCCGGCCATGGCCCTGGCGAGCGACGCGGTCGACCCCGAGATGGTCGCGCGCCCCCGCCGGTGGGACTTGGCCTTCGTTCGGCGCTTCATGGTCTATTTCGGGTTGGCCAGTTCGGTGTTCGACGGGCTGACCTTCGCGGCTTTGTTGGGCTTGCACACCTCGGTCGCCGAATTTCAGACTGGGTGGTTCACCGAGTCGCTGCTGAGCGAGCTGTGGGTAGCGCTGATCGTGCGCACCCGCCGCCCCTTTTGGCGCAGCCGCCCGGGTCGCGCGCTGCTGGTGAGCAGCGTGGCGATGACGGTGGTGGCGCTGGGTCTGCCCTACTCGCCGCTCGGGCCGCTGTTCACGCTCGTGCCGCTGCGGGGCACGACCTGGTTGATGTTGCTGGGCATTTCGGCGTCGTACGTGGGCTTCGTCGAGTGGCTCAAGCGGCGGCTGTTGGCGAGGGTCGAGGCCCCGAGCGGCTGACCGGCCGTCGCTCGGGCCACGACTCATTCGGTCACGCGCACGACGAACACCGGCCGGTCGCTGCCGCGCAGCACTTCTTCGGCGACCGAGCCCAGCGCGGCGCGCTTGAAGCCACTGCGCCCGTGCGATGCGAGCACGATGCAGTCGGCCCCGGCGTGGGCGGCAGCCTCGAGAATGGCCTTGGCCACCGCGGGCCCGTGGAGCACCTCGGTGCGAGTGACGACCGCGGCGGCGTCGACGTCGGGCAGGGCCCACAACCGGGCGGCCGTCTGGCGGTCGGCGACTTCGCGCTCGCGCGCCGAAGGCATGGGCGCTTGGTCGACGTGGGCCACGGTCACCTCGCCTCCGGGCGCGACCACGGAATAGGCCCAGGGAATGGCGGCGTTGCCGGCGGGTGAAAAGTCGGTGGTCACGAAGACGCGCTTGAGCGTGGGGCGTCGTTCGCTCTTCAAGCGTGACCCTCGAACAGCACGACGACAGCGCATCGGGCGACGTGCAGCGCCGCCGCCGACGCGCTCCACATTCGAGAAATGCCTCGGTGGGCGTGCGCGCCCATGACGAGCAGCTGGCACCCTTCGGCTTCGGCCAATTCGACCACATGGTCGCCGATTCGGCCCACGCCGAGGCGGGCGCGGTAGAAGACTTCTCCTGAGCCGCGCAGGGTCGGCCACCGCCGGCGCAAGTCGCGCTCAATCGCCGTCTCGACGCGCGCTTCGACGGCGAACATGGCGGGCGCCGGCTGCAGGCCGTACTTCGCGCCGGCCTGGTCAGGGTAGTAGACGTGGCCCAGCACGACGTCGACCGGGGCCACGTCGCGCAGTCGCTCGACCCACCGCACGGCGGCCTCGCTCGCGAGCGACCCGTCGACCGCGATGAGCACGCGAATGGCCTGCCCGCGCGACCACGGCTCGAACACGGCCCCCGCGCGGAGCACGATGACGGGCACTTCGGCGCCCATGACCGCGCGCTCCGAGGTCGCCCCTACCCGCACGAGCGGGGTGTTCGAATGGCCGGCCGAGCCCAAGACGACGCCGACGGCCGAATGCGCGCGTGCGAAGGCGATCAACGTCGACGCTGGGTCATGGCCCGACACCACTTCGCACTTGGCCTTGACCCGGTCGGAGAGCTTGCTCGCCAGGTCGTCGAGCCGCCCCTTGGCATCGGCGACCAACCGCTCGCGCTGCGCGTCGGTGCCGGCTTCGCCTCGAACGACATGCACGAGCCACAGTTCATGGTTCAGCTTCTGGGCCATCGCCGCGGCTTCTGAGGCCGCCGACTCCGACCACTGAGAAAAGTCGACTCCACAAATGAGTGCCGTCACGGGTGACCACCTTTCAGGGCATTTCACTTCACAGACCATGCCGCCCGCGGTGGAGCGCAAGCCCGCCGAATTCGCGGCCAAGGGCGCACGGGCCCGCAGGTTCACGACGCAACGTTTGCGCCAGCCGCCGCTTGAAGCGCCGCAGGCTTCGCGCCATTGAGACGTCATGGCGGCGTTGGTTCTCGATTCGGCGTTGTCGACGGCGTTGGCCGCTCGCACCGGCGTGTTGCGACGCGGCACGCCCGAGTCGGTACACGCCCTGAGAACGCGGTTGTTGCGGGTGCAGGTGTGGTTGGCGTTGGGCAGGTGGCATTCACTGCGTGACGACGTGCGGTGGCTGCGCCAGAGCGCCGCGGCCGTTCGCGAATTCGACGTCGAAGCCGGGTTGGGCGTGCGGCGGGCGACCGGAGCGGGCGCTCGAGCGAAGGCCCTGGCCCGGTTGCGCCAGCGACTCCGAAGCGAGCGAGCCAACGGGCTGTTCGCCGCGCTGGCGGTGTTGCCGGCCTTGTCGACCGAGGCGGCCCAGCGAATGACCAGGCATTGGGTGCGAGCGTTGACCGAGACGACCCCCGATTGGTCAGACGCCACCGAGTTGCACCGGTTGCGGCAGCGCGCTCGGCGGCTCCGCTACGCGATGGAGTGGCAGGGGCGGGCGGTGCCCGAGCTCAAAGAATTGCAGCGCTCGTTGGGGGTGGCACACGACTGCTGGCTGGCGGTGCACGGCAAGGGCCGCGGCGGGGCCGAGCGGTCACGGCTCAAAACAAAGCTGGCCCGTGCCACGGCGCGCGGTCAACGCGCCTGGGCAGCGCTGGGCCCCGCATTCAGGGCCG
>JBGAIY010000194.1:0-14259 GCA_044225205.1 Myxococcaceae bacterium
GTGGGCGCGCTCGCTCCCGGCTGACAGCGGCGCCGCGTTCGCGACCCGCACGTCACGGGTGAGCGAGGGCTCGCTGCGCCAAGTCGCGATGAAACGACGAGCTTCGGCCACGTCTTGGCCGTCGAGCAGCGCGGTGTCGGGCGAAGCGAGCTTCGCCAGCCCACGCAACACCGGTTGCAGCCGCTTCGCGTCGTTGATGACCGTGTCGGGCCAGCGCTTGCCGTCGACCCCGAACGCCTTGAGGCCGGTCAAATTGTCGGCGGTCAGCGCGGTCACGAGCCGCTCGAGCGACACCGCGGCGCGCTCGTACGCGACGGGCAAGGGCTCGGCTTCGAGGTACGGTGGCACCTGCAACCGCACCGACAGATCGCTGTGTTCGGTCGAATCGCTGAGGGGCTCGGAGTCGACCGAGCGGCCGTCGTGGCTCAGCCCCTGGAGCACGGCGAAGGCGCTCACCAGGCGGTCGCGCCACCCAGAATCGAACTGCACGGTCTTGAGCAAGTCGGTTCGGGCAAAAGGCACGAGTTCGTGGTCGCGGGCCTCGGGCCAGGTGGTGTCGGGCGGAGCCACCCGGCCGTCTTGCACCGCGGCGGCGAGCTCTTCGACCATCGACACCCGCTCCGGGCCGGCCAGGTCGACCATGAAATGCATGAACGGCGTCGAAGGCCAGGCCAACAGCGGCGGCGGCGTTCGCTCGGTCGTGGGCAAGTTCTCAATGAAGTCGCTGAGCGCGTCGATGGCCTGGCCCGCGTCTCCCTTCGTTGCGTCTCGCCAGCGCAACAGCCGCGCGTCGGTGGCGAGGCCGACGAATCGGTCACGCCGCTGACGAATTCGTTCCCAGAAGGCACGCACTTTGGCGTCTTTTTCGAGCGCCTGCACGAAGAGCAGCACCGCGCCGGTGCCGGCGCGCGAGTTCTCGAACGGCTGGCCGAGCGCTCGCGAGCGAACCCACGCACAGGTCAATTCGCCGTTCGCCGCCCAGGGCAGCGGCGCGGCCAACGCGTCGGGGTCGCTCAACAGGCGTTGCAATTCACCTTCGACCGCGGGGTTGAGGTCACCGTCGCTCTTCACGCTCGCCGGCACGCGTGCACGGTCGAGACAAGCGTTGGCGGCGATGACCCGGGCGGCCAAGGCAATGGCGCCCTCGCGGGCGTCTCCCTGGGCGGTCTTCGAGGTCGCGACGGCTCGGTCGGCGACCCGGCCCCACACGTCACGGCGCAGCCATTCGGTGTCGACCTCGACCGCGGCGAGCGCGGCGTCTTCGAGCTGGCGCACCTGCCAGAGCACCATTTCGGCCCCGACCAACACCTTGGGCTCATTGGGGTCGAAGGCGGGCCGCAGCTTGGCGCCGGGCCTCCGCCCGAGCGGGTTGTCGATTTCAATGGGCCCGGCGTTGACCTGGGCAAAATTGACCGCGAGGGGGTTGGGCTCGAGACCGCGGCCGGCACCGACCCCGATGCTGGCTCCGGAGGCGAACACCTTCACCTTCACTTCGCGGGGCAAGGCCTTCAAAAACGCCGCGACTTCTTCGGTTTCGTGAGCAGCGCGGGCGTCGGCCGAACCGCCGCTCAACTTCAGGGCCGACAAGTCGTACGAATATTCGACCGTGCCGTCGACCGCGCGCTTCGCCCGGTACGGCCACACGTCGGCCATGGGCGCGGCCGCTGACGACGTGGCCACGAGCAGCGCGACAACGCCAAGCCGGGTGCGAGGGCTCACTCCAACCCCAAGAGCGTCTGAACCGTGTTCAAAATTTCTTGGGCTTGCACCGGCTTGACCAGGTACGCGCTGGCACCGAGCTTCATGGCCCGAGACCGGTCGGCTTCGGCGCTCTCGGTGGTGATGACGACGATGGGCACCTTCTGGTGACTGCCATGGGCGTCGGCGCGCAAATGGGCGACCAGCTTGAGCCCGTCGAGTACCGGCATGTTGATGTCGGTCAGCACGATGTCGAATTGTTGCTGCTGTGACTTCTTGATGGCGTCGGCACCGTCGTGGGCTTCGACACACACCACGTCGTTGAGGCGCTGCAACGCGTACATCACGCTCCGGCGCAGCTGCAACGAGTCGTCGACGACCAGGGCGCGAATGGTCACAAGGCCACCCTCGCCCCAAGGTGAAGCCGCGCGAAGACAGGCAATGCGTGTTCGACCACGAAAACGACTCCGGGTGGGTGCTGGTGAGCCTTGCGGCGTTCGTGAATATACCCTGCCGCGAAAGAATCACCCTCGTTTCGGCCGAGTGACGAACGACCAGCCGGCCGCCTCCCGAAAAGCCGAAGAGCCGGCCCTCATGGCAAACCCCTTGGTTTTCGCAGGGCCCTGGCCAGCGCCGGGCCCAATTCACCAATGGGCAGGGTGTGTCGAACCGCCCCGGTGGCGATGGCGGCTTGGGGCATGCCGAACACCACGGCCGACGACTGGGCTTCGGCCCACACCTCGGCGCCAACCCGGCGCAGGGCTTTGACGCCGACGGCCCCGTCGTCACCCATGCCGGTGAGCACGACGCCGGCCGACGCCGAACCGACGACCTTGGCGACGCTGAGAAACAGGCGGTCGACCGACGGGGCGTGCCAGTCGCGGTCTTGGGCTTTCGAGACGTGGAGCACCGCGGTGCCATTCGCTTCGACGACCTCGAGGTGCGCGCCCCCCGGGGCGATGTACACGTGAGCGGGTTCGAGCCGGTCGCCCGACGTGGCCTCAGACACTCGCGCGGTGAGAACGGCGTCGAGCCGGGCGGCGAACGCGGCGGTGAACCGCGCGGGCATGTGCTGCGCCACCAGCGCGCACACCGGCAGCCCGTCAATCGCCTCGAGCAGCCGTTGCACGGCGGGAGGGCCTCCGGTGGAGGCCCCGATGGCGACGACGACGGGGCGAACGGAGCCCAGGAGCGGGTCGCTGGGCGCACGGGGCGCTTTCGGGCCCGGGCCGAGGGTCTTGCCCCGGGCGCCGCGGGCCGCCCTCACCTTTTCGACCAATTCGGCATGCAGCGAATTCAGAGACTGCCGGTCAGACCCGCGGGGTTTGGCGACGAAGTCGACGGCGCCCAACTGCAGGGCTTTGAACACGTCGGCCGGGTGGTTGTACGACGACAGCACGACCACCGGAGTCGGGGCGTTGGCCATGAGCAAGCGCAAAAAGCCGTGGCCGTCGAGCTTGGGCATTTCGAGGTCTAACGTGATGACGTCGGGCTTGAGGGTCATGGCCTTGCGCAGCCCCTCTTCGCCGTCGGCGGCCCGGTCGACCACGCGCAACCCGGGCGTCGCGTCGAGCAGCTGGGCGATCGACTTGCGGTTCGCCGCGGAGTCGTCGACGACGAGCACGGAAATGGTGGGCTCGTTCGTCTTCACGCGGGGGGCTTTCGGTAGACGAGGTCGCCGTTGAGCTGCAGCAATTCGAACGCGGTGCCGGCGCTGAGCAGGTTTTCTGAATGGCCGAGCATGAGCAACCCACCTGGCCGCAGCCGCTCAAAGAACACGTCGACAACGCGGCGCCGGGTCTGGGCGTCGAAGTAAATGAGCACGTTGCGACAGAAGATCACGTCCATCGCAGGCAGCAGGGCGGCTTGGGCGCGGTCGAGCAAGTTGAGCAGACCAAAGCGAACCGGCGCTCGGTACTTTGCGGCGACGCGCAGGCGCCCCCCTTCGGCCTGGTCGAAGTAGCGCGAGCGTTGAACCGCGGTGGCGACGCGCAAGGCCGAGGGCCCGTATTCGGCGTGCCGCGCCGTCGACAACGCCTTCTTCGACAAGTCGGTGCCCAGAATGTCGATTTCCCACCGGGGCAGGTCGGGCGACTCGAGCGTGAGCATGGCGAGGGTGTACGGTTCTTCACCCGTGGCGCAGCCGGCCGACCACACCCGCAGCGACCGGGTCGACGCGTTCTGCTCGGCCAACAACGGCAGCACTTCGTGTTCGAAACATTCGAGCTGGGTGGGGTCGCGAAAGAAGTAGGTCTCGTGCGGTATGAGCAGGTCGATGGCGACTTCGAGTTCTTCGGGGCCACGGCCGTCGAAGCGCAGGTAGCGGTGGTACCCGACGAAGTCGCGAATGCCGAGAATTTCAAGCCGGGCCGCGAGGCGCCGTTCGGCGACGAACTTCAAGTCGTCACGCAGCCAGAACCCTGAATGCTGCTGAAAGAGGTCGCGCAACAGGTGCAGCGCCTCTCCGGTCAGCTCGGGTCTCGGGTCGTCCCATGAAGACATGGTGTCAGCGGCTCGCGAGTGCCGCGGCGGCGGCCTCGAGCAGTTCTTGAGCCAATGAATCGGTCTCGCGGGCCACGGCTTCGCGCAGCGCCGCGAGTGACTCGCGTTGTCCCCCGGCGGCCAGCGCGCGGGCGGCGGCGACGCGAACGTCCCACCGGTCGTGGCGCAGGGCTTCGGGGGCGCGCGCAATGAGGGCCGGCCGGTCTGCGGCCAAGGTGAGCACGTGTTTGACGACTTCGGGGTCTCGGTGGTCGAACGCTTCACCGACCAAGGCGTCGTCGAGGCACCCGAGCGCCGCGAGCGCGCCGAGCGCGGCCATCACCACGCCCACGTCGGAGTGCCGGGCCAGCTCGGCCAAGCGGGGCCTGGTGTCGTGCGCCCCCCATTCGGCGGCGGTACCGCACGCCACGGCGAGCACCGAAGGCTCTCGGTCGTGCAAGGCGCGTTCGAGCACGGGCCGGGCGGCGGGCGTCGTCATCGACCCAAGGGCGCGGGCGGCGGCGCGGCGCACCCGGGCCGATTCGTCGACGAAAGCTGCAGCCACGAAAGCCACGCCTTCGTTTTCGAGCGCCGGCACCGACTCGAGCGCGGCGGCGCGCACGGCGTCGTTCTCGTCGTGGAGTGCGCGCCGGAGCACGTCTGACGCGGCCGACCGGGCGATCGCCCCGAAGGCGCGCACGGCGTGCGGCTGCAGCGACCGTTCGACGACGGGGCGCAGCTGCGCTTGCACCTCGTGCGGCCAGCTCTGGGCCAGCTGCACCAACGACCGTCGGGCTTGCGCCGAGAGCTGGTCGTTGCCGAACAGCGCCACCAAGGGGCCAATGGCGCTCGTGGCCCCGGTTCGGCCGAGGGCGCGGGTGGCCAAGTCGGCGAGTTCGTCGTCTCCGGCGTCGAGCAGCGCCTGCAGCGGTTCGACCAAGGCCGGCGACGCGAGCTGCCAAATGGCTTCACCGGCGACCGCGCGGCTCTCTCGCCCCAAGTGCAGCACGGCGGGTGGAGCGCCGACCACGAGGGCCCGGGCGCCCGGCACCCCCAACCGGAGCAGCGCCTCGAGCGCGAGTGGCGTGAGGTCTGACGAGTCGACCCCTTCGACGGCTTTGGCGACGTCGGGCGCGAGCGACGGGTCTTGGAGCGCCGGCACGACGAGCAGGGCTCCGCGGCGTCGCCCGAGGTCATCGCCCACGAGCGCGCCGGCCAGCCAGTCGCGCGCGTCGGGCATGTGGCGCAGCGCCGAGGTCACGTCGGGTTCGAGGTCGGCCGGCAACCGCGCCGAGCGAACGCCGAGGCCGGTGAGCGCCGCGTCACGCGACTTGGGGGTGCGAAGGGCGAGCACGAGCAATGACCAGGCGGTGGGGTGGGCAATGAGCGCGAGTACGCGGTGCGCGCTGCGCCGGGTCAGCGGGTTTGACAGCAAGGGCCGCAGCGTCGCCAAGGCGGGTGCCGCTCGCAACGCCGCGAGCCCTTCGAGCGCGCTCACGTACAGAAGCGGTTCGGCGGGCGTGGTCAGCAAGGCCTCGAGGGCGGCCACCGCCTCGGGCCCGCCGATGCGGCCCAGCGCCTCGGCCGCGGCGCTGCGCACGTTGGCGTCGGGGTCGTTGAGCGCGCGGCTGAGGGCCGGCACGGCTTCGGGTCTCCGCAGCTCACCCAGAATGTCGGCCGCGAGCTTGCGTTGGTCGGGGTCGCGGTGGCCGAGCAGCAGCACGAGCGACTGCAGGGCGCCCCCCCCCAGCTGCCCAAGCACCATGGCCGCGGCGTTTCGGGCCCCGGTCTGGCCGCGCTGCCCGAGCAAACCGATGAGCGCGTCGAGCAGCTCGGCCGAGGGTTCGAGCTTGGCCAACCGGTCGGCGGCGAGGCGCCGAACGCGCCAGCTCTCGTCGTTGAGTGCTTCGACCAACTGCCCAAGCGACGGCTCGTCGGGCTGGGGTGCGTCGGGCTGGGCGAACCGGGGGTCGGTCACTTACGAACTCCCGCCTGGGGCTGAATCGTTCAAGAAAGCCTTCACGTCGAGCAGGAGACGGAGCCTGTCGGGCGGCCCGCAGACCCCGACGACGTGGGTGGGTTGACCCGGCACTTCGGCGAGGGGCGCGGGCCGCAGGTCGTCGTACGGCACGCGGGCGATTTGGGTCACCGCGTCGACCAGCAGCCCCACCCGGCGGCGGCCGACCCGGCACACCAACAGGCGCTGGCGCCGTTTGGCTTTTGCGTCGTTTTCGGTGGCGGCCGACAGCACCTTGAGTTGCTTGCGCACGTCGATGACCGGCACCACGTCACCACGCAACTTCACGACCCCCTCGAGAAAGCGCGGGGCGCGCGGCACGGGGGTCACCAGGGGCACGGTGAGTATTTCGTCAACCCGGCGCAGGTCGATGGCGTATTCGGTCGTGCCGACCTGCAACACGCACAGCTGCACGATGTCGGCGGGTCGTTGGGCGTTCATGCGAGGGCCTGACCCAGGTCGAGCAGAATGAACAACTCGTCGTCTTTGCGGCCGAGCCCTGAAACGCAGTGCCGCTCGAGGCCCAAGTTGGGCGCCACTTCGAGCTTCGAGAGCGCCAACTTCACGACCCCCTGAATTCGGTCGACGACGATGCCGGCATCACCGTGGGGGTCGCGAACCAGCACGACCCGGCTCGAGCGGGGTACGTCTTGGCCGTCGCGAATGCGGGGCACCGCGTCGACCAGCTGGAGCCGCTTCTTGAGGTCGTACACGGGCACCATGTCGCCGCGCACGTTCATGACGCCCAGTATGTTCGACGCCGCGCGGGGCACTTCGGTAATGGCGGGCACCTTGAAGATCTCGCGTACCTGCGTAATGGGCACGGCGTAGGTCTCGGCTTCTAACGCGAAGGCGAGAAAGTCTTCGGGCGTCTCGGTGGTGACCGCCGCGAGGTTCGGGTCGATTTCGGGGGCCAGTTCGAGAAACGGGCCAACCGCCTCGTCGGCGTCGTAGAAGAACTGGCCCAGCAGCTGTTGAAATCGCGACACGCTCGGCATGCCCCAGTCTTTTTCAAACAAAAACTACATCACCGCCGCTTGTGGGCGCAGCAATTCCTCCATGAGCGCGCCCACGTCGAGCACCAGCACGGCGCGACGGTCTCCCAGCTCGGTCGCTCCCGACACGCCGGGCACGTGGCGCAGCCGGCCGCTGAGGGGCTTGGTGACAATGTCGTGCTGCCCCAAGAGCGCGTCGACGGCCAACCCGAACCGCTGCTGCGCCAGGCCGACGATGATGACGAAGTGTCGTTCGGGCTGGCTCTCGGGCAGGTCGAACACCCGGGCGAGACGAACGAACGGGAGCGTGCGGCCACGCACGTCGATGACCTCGCGCCGTTCGACGGTCTTCAGCTCGCTCGGTTTGACCGAGACGATTTCGAGCACCGAATTGAGCGGCACGGCATAGGTGCGGCCGCTGACCTCGACCATGAGCGCCCGAATGATGGCGAGCGTGAGGGGCAGGGTCAAAATGAAGGTCGTACCGCGCCGACGCCGGCTGTCGATGTCGATGAGCCCCGACAAGCGCGCCAAGTTCGTCTTCACCACGTCGAGCCCCACCCCACGCCCCGACAACTCCGACACGTCGGTGCGGGTCGAAAACCCCGGCAAAAACACCAGGTTGAGCAGCTCGCGACGTTCCATCTCGTAGGTCTGCTGGGCGGTCACCAGACCCCGCTCGATGGCGACTTGCCGAATGCGCGTCTCGTCGATGCCCGCTCCGTCGTCTCCGACTTCGATGACGACTTGGTTGCCTTGCTGGCGCGCGCTGAGCCGAATTTTCGCGCGGCGCGGCTTGCCCTGGGCTTCGCGGGCCTCGGGCAGTTCGACGCCGTGGTCGAGCGCGTTGCGCAACAGGTGCATGAGCGGGTCTGACAGTTCTTCGACGATGAGCTTGTCGAGTTCGACGTCGCCCCCCATGACCTCGAAGTCGACCTGCTTGCCGCTCTCACGAACGAGGCGCCGCATGAGCCGGGCGAGCCGGTCGAAGACTTGCACGAGCGGCACCATGCGGGCGTCGAGCACGCCTTTTTGCAGCTCGTCGAGCTTGCGCTCGAGGGCGCGGGCTTCGCGCTGCAGTTCATGGCCCCAGGCCTTGGGCAAGGGGGTGACCCCCGGCTGCTTCGTGCTTTCGGCCAGCCGGTGCAGGTTGCTGCGAATGAGCAGCAATTCACCGACGATGTTCATGAGCCCGTCGAGCCGACCGATGTCGACGCGCACCGTCTGGCTCAGCGAACGCAGGCTCTGCTCGCCGGTGCGGGCGGTGAACGGGGCCGACGGCCGCGGCCGCAGCGGTACCACGTCGTTCGTCTCGGTCGACGAAGGGGGCCGGCGGGCCACCGCGCGAACCGACGACGAAGACGACGACGTGAACGCGGGCTCGGCCGACAGGCGGGCCTTGGGTTTGAGCAACGGGGTGAGGGTCGCCGCCGAAGCAATGGCCCGCTCGACCTGTTCTTGGGCGGCGGCGGTGCCGAAAATGAGGTCAAACGCGATCGACGCGTCGTCTCCCGGCTGCGACGACGGCAAGGTGCTGATGACCTCGCCCAGCGCCTTGAGCGCGGTGTTGAGCGCGGCGAGGCGTTGGTCGAAGTCGTTCAAGCTGAACACCGCGCGCACCCGCCACAGCTGCACGCCCTTCTTCACGTTTTCGCGCAACCGGTGCTCTTCGTATTCGGTGAAGACGGCGCGAATGGCCGGGTCGAGGCCGATGTCGTCGAGCACGTCACCGGTGGTCGCCACCGGGCCTTCGGCGAGCGTGCGCAGGCGCTGTTGAAGAGCGTCGCCGCGCTCGGTCAGTTCTTCAGAATGCTGCTCGTGCGCGGCTTCGGCCAGCTGGGCCTGCAGCACGTCGAGCCCTTCGACCAAAGCGTCGATGAGCGCGTCGTCGAGGTTGACCTTGCCCAACCGCAGGGCGTCGAGCACGTCTTCGAGCCGGTGCGAGAGCTTCGAGAGCCGCTCGAGCCCGAACATGGCCGAGAGGCCCTTGAGCGAATGGGCCGCGCGAAAAATGCCGTTGACCAAATCGGGGTCGACGTCGCCGGTTCGGGTCTCGTCGAGCAACAGCACGTCGCGGCCCAGGGCTTCGAGAATTTCGTTCGCTTCGGCGACGAATTCAGACAGCGCGCGCGGAGGAGCCATGGGCCGGTGCCGGTCAGAGCTTCAGGTACTGCTTGACGAGAGACGACAGCTCGTCGGGCGCAAATGGTTTGACGACGTACTCATTGGCCCCCAGCTGCAGGCCTCGCTCGCGGTCGTGTTCGCGCCCCTCGGTGGTGACGACGAAGAGCGGCGTCTCACGGTAGTTGGGGTTCTTCTTGACGAAGTTGATGAGCTCGAGCCCGTTGAGGTCGGGCATGTTGATGTCGGTGATGATCAGCGAAAAGCGAAACCGGGGCAGCACCTTGAGCGCTTCGAACCCGCTGACCGCCGTATGCACCTCGACGCCGTCGACCGCTTCGACGGTGGAGGCGAGCAACTCACGGGTCGCCCGCGAGTCTTCGACAATCAGCACTTTGTGGGTTGTCACCACGGTGACGACGCTACCACACCCACCTCACCGCGGAGCGAGGTGCGAGCGCAACGCTTTGTCAGCGAACACCGCGACCCGCTTGCCACCCACCGCCGGTAAAAAAGCCCGATGCACCAAGCCGGCCAGCGCGGCGTCGTCGAGCTGGGGCACCCTCGACACCGAGACCGCGAACGACTGCATGCCCGCTTTGAGCAACATCGCCGCGGCGGCGGTGAGGGCGTGTTCGAGCCCGAGTGGTGTCACGGCCTTGCGCGGCCCCAACCCCACCGCGAACAGGCGAGGGCACGGCAAGCGTTGGTCGGTCGGCACGAGCAGCTTCTCGCCCGGCGCTCCCGCGAAAAACCCCGACTTGAGCACCCGGGAGAGCCCGCCCCCCATGCGCCAGTCGACGAAGCCCGCGGCCCCTTCGAGCGGCCGCTCGTCTTCGGTAATCAAAACACACACCGCGTCGTACCCGCCCAAGGCGTCGACGGCACTGAGGGCTGGCTCGAGCACTTCGAGGTTCATGACGTCGTGCGCTTTAAGGCTTGTTGACGGCGACCGCGACCCGGTCGAGCAAACCGTTGATAAACGACGCCGATTCTTCGTTGCCAAACTTCTTGGCCAGCTCAATGGCTTCGTTGATGGTGACTTTGCGCGGTATGTCGGCGCAGTGCTGCAGCTCGTAAACGCCCAGGCGCAGCACATTGCGGTCGACGCGGGCCATGCGGTCGAGCCGCCAGTTGTGGCTGTGCTCTTCGAGCAGGGCGTCGAGCGCGGCGAGGTTCGTGCGCACGCCCTCGACCAGGCGCAACGCGAAGTCGTGTGAAGCCGGCTCGCGGCCGCCTTCGTCGTCGCTGGCCGACCAAGCCGCTTCGAGCGCGTCGAGGCTGGTCGCCGCGGGGTTCTGTTCGACTTGATAGAGCGCCTGCAGCGCCCGCTCTCTGGCGACCCGACGGGCTCCCATTCAGGCACCCAACTTCGCGTAGAGGTTCACCATTTCAATGCAGGCAATGGCGGCTTCGGCCCCTTTGTTGCCGGCCTTCACCCCCGCGCGGTCGACGGCCTGCTCGACCGTGTCGCAGGTGAGCACTCCGAAGGTGACGGCCGCCGCGGCGTGCATGGTCAGCTGGCCGATGCCCTTGGTGACCTCGCCCGACACGTATTCGAAGTGCGGCGTGCCTCCGCGAATGACGCAGCCCAACGCCACGACGCCCGCGTACTGTTTCGTGTCGGTGACGCGCCGAGCAAGGCCGGTCAGTTCCCACGTGCCGGGGCACCGGTACACGTCGATGGCGTCGTCGGCCACGCCGTGTCGCACGAGCGCGTCGAGCGCGCCCTCGAGCAACTTTTCGGTGATGAATGAATTGAAACGGCTCACGCAAATGGCGAACCGCCCCTTGGGCGAAACCAGCTGACCTTCAAAATACCGAGGCATGTCGAGAATCACCCTACAGAGGAACCACGAGTCTGGCCAATGTCATCGGCGTTTCTTGGGTCGTGCCCCATTTGAGCGCCGGGAGGGGGCGGCCGGGCTTGGGCCTCTTTCAGGGGTCAAATTGAGCTGCTCGACGACCTGCAGCCCATAACGTTCGACACCGACGATGGTGTTGGGGGTGTTCGTGAGCAACCGCAACCGCTCAACGCCGAGGTCTTGCAGAATTTGGGCGCCGAGGCCGAATTCTTTGAGGCGCGACTCGCCCTCGTGGCCGGGCACCGCTTGTTCGTTCGACGCGGGCTTGGTGGCCAGCGCCTGGGCACCGTCGACCGGCTTGTTGAGCAGCACCAACACGCCCCGGCCCTCGCGCACCACGTGCTCGAACGCGGTCTTCAAGGCGCCCTGCCCCGTCACCGCGTCGAGCAGGTCTCCCAACACGGTGGCGCGGTGCACGCGGGTGAGCACCGGTTTCTTGCCCGCCACGTCGCCGCGAACGAGCGCCAGGTGCACCGCCGAATCGACGTCGCTGGTGTAGGCGTAAGCCGTGAACTCGCCGTAGGGCGCGCGGTGAACGACGTTCTCGCCGACCCTGCGCACGAGCCGCTCATGCGCGAGCCGGTAGGTAATGACGTCGGCGACCGACAACAGCGTCAGCTGGTGTTTCTTGGCAAACCGCAGCAGGTCGGGGCGGCGCGCCATGGTGCCGTCGTCGTTCATGATTTCGCAAATGACGCCCGACGGGTTGAGGCCCGCGAGCCGGGCCAAGTCGACCGAGCCCTCGGTTTGGCCGGGGCGCACGAGCACCCCTCCGTTGCGCGCCCGGAGAGGAAAAATGTGGCCGGGTCGGCTCACGTCGGCCGGCTTCACGTCGGGTGAAATGGCGGTGAGAATGGTGTGCGCGCGGTCGGCCGCCGAAATGCCGGTGGTGACGCCGTGGGCCGCCTCGATCGACACCGTGAACGCGGTCTGAAAGGGCGAGGTGTTGTCGGTCACCATCAGCGGCAGGTGCAACTGTCTGACTTGCTCGTCGGTCAGCGACAGACAAATGAGCCCGCGGCCTTCACGGGCCATGAAGTTGACGGCGGCGGGGGTCACCTTTTCGGCGGCCATCACCAAGTCGCCTTCGTTTTCGCGGTCTTCGTCGTCGGTCAAAATGACCATTTTGCCTTTGCGAATGTCGGCAATGGCTTTCTGAACGCGGGCAAAACAGAGCCGCTCGCTCGCTGGGTCAGTCATGGGCGGTCTCTTGTCTGTAAACCGCGCAGCTCGCAAGCCAATCGGAGATTCAGGCAGGCCCCGGCCCGTCGCGAACTCGGGCCTGGGCTTTGGCGTGGTCGAGCAAGGCGCTGCTGAGGGCGAGCAGGTGCGCTTCTTCGTCGGGCTGGAGCGGCCCCTGACCATACGCCTCGACGATGCCCTCGATTTCGCGGGGCGTTCTCGGGGCACACAGCAACCCGTCGACTTCGGGTCGGCACAACACGAAGCGGTAGTGGTCGGTCACCGAGGGAAACCAGACGTCGGCCTCGACGCCCGCGGCGAGGTAGTCGGCTTCGGGGTGGTACCCGAAGGTCGACTTGAAGTTGAAGACGCGCGTCGTGCGCCCCGCCACCAAGCGGGGAAAGAAGTCGAACTGGGCGCCCGGGTGCCGGCTGTTGTACCGAACGAAGACGAGGTCGGCGGAGCCGGCGTTGACCACGCGCGCCCCCGCCGGCCGGTCGTGCACCGACGTGCCGACCAACCGCCCGGGCGCACGTTCGTGCCGAATGTTGTCTTTGAGCACCTCGAGACGGCGGTCGACGTCGGCGTCGTACGCACCGCCCGCGACCAACACCTCGAAGCGACGAAACGGTTTGAGTTCGGCCAGCGCTTCGAGAAAAGGCACCGCCAGAAACTCAGGCTGGGCCACGTACGAGCAGCAGGCAATGACGGCTTCGTCGACGGCTTGGGGCCGGGCCTTCGCCAGGCGAACCAGCCCTTCGCGCAGGCCGGCGTAGAGCGGCCAGTGCATGTCGGCCGTGACGAAGAAGAAATTCACGCCGAGGTCCCACGCGGCGATGACCGTGTCGGGGTCGGTCACGATGCCGACGCACAGCGGGCTCACGCTGACCGAGTTGCCGCTGGGGCCAAGCGTGACCTTTCGGCGAAGCGTCATGCAGCCAGTCGAGCACAGGGGTACGACGCCGCCAAAAAAGAAACGAGCCCGGAGCAAGAACTCCAGGCTCGTCGGCTTTCTCGACTGAACGATTCAGGTCAAATGCCGCTGCTGACGAGCCTGCCGCTCAGCATGTCGATCACACCACTCCCACCGACGGGTTGCTTGACTTCGGTGTCTGACAGCGTCTTCACCACATCGACTTTCAGCTTCAGCAACTTTTTCATTTTCAGGCTCCAGTGAGTGACAAGCACTCCACCATTGAGCAATGGGCGTGCCCGCCGAAGCACCTGAATGGACGACGGTGAGGTGGAACACGAAGTGAACCAAGTACCCAAGTTGCCCATTTACAGTGGCCAAACCGTCAAGCCGTCGGGGGTCAAGGTCAGAAAATGTGGGGCGGTGTGTTGCACGCCAAGCTGAAACAACTGCCTGCCGACCTTGTGCGCGTCGACCCGCTCGAGTGGGCTCGTGTTCCACACCTGAACGGTGCCGGTGCGATCACCCAAGACCAAGAGTTGACCGTCGGGCGCGAACTCCAGCGCTGAGGCGTTGGCCCCCACCACCGCGGTACCCAGCTCGGCCAGCGACGTGGCGTCGACCAGGTGCAACTTCTGGTCGAAGGTCGCCAGGGCGACTTTCGCGCCGTCGGGGCTGGGCGCAATGGCGAGCACCGTCGTTCGAGAGACCTTGGTTTTGCGCAGGGCGCCCCGCTCCGGCCACCAGAACAGCTCGCCGTCTTTCGACCCGACCCACACGTCAGAGCCACCACCGGCGGCGAAAGCGGCCGTCACCGTCTGAACCTCTTCGGGAAACTCTCGTCGGGCCCCGGTCGCGACCTCGGACAGCAGCGGCTTTTCAAAATTGCCAGTGGCGAGCAGCCACCGACCCGACGGGTCAATGGAGAGGGCCCCCTCGCCGTCGGCATGGCCCGCCAGGGTTCGAATGACTTGACCCGAGGGCGCC
>JBGAIY010000195.1:0-14049 GCA_044225205.1 Myxococcaceae bacterium
GCCCTACATGCCCGTGCCGTACGTCGTCGAGCAGACCCACCGAGGTGAGCGCTCGTACGACATCTACAGCCGCTTGCTGAAAGACCGCATCATCATGTTGGGCACCGAAATCGACGACGACGTGGCCAACGTCGTCATCGCCCAGCTCTTGTTTCTCGAGTCAGAAGACCCCGACAAAGACATCAACATTTACGTGAATTCGCCCGGCGGCTCGGTTACCGCCGGCTTGGCGATTTACGACACCATGCAGTACGTGAAGCCGCAGGTGTCGACGATCTGCATCGGTCAGGCAGCGTCGATGGGCGCGGTGTTGATGTGCGCCGGCGCCAAGGGCAAGCGCTTTGCCTTGCCGAACGCCCGCATCATGATTCACCAGCCGCTCGGCGGGGCGCGCGGTCAGTCAAAAGACATGGAAATTCAGGTGGCTGAGATGCTGCGGCTCCGCAAGGCGCTGTACGACATTCTCAGCAAGCACTCTGGCCACACCTACGAGCGAATCGAAAAAGACTGCGACCGCGACTTTTTCATGGGGGCCACCGAAGCGAAGCAGTACGGCCTCATCGACGAGGTCGTCACCCAGAAGAAACCGTCCACTCCGGCAGACAAGAAATAAGCCAACGACTCGCGAAAACGAGCGTGGGTGATTAGGCTTTTCGCATGGCGACCAAGAACGTTGGGCGAGACGGAGGGGGCAACCAGACGCTGTGTTGCTCCTTCTGCGGCAAATCGCAAAAAGAGGTGAAGAAGCTGATCGCCGGCCCGACGGTCTACATCTGCGACGAGTGCATCGGTTTGTGCAACGACATCATCGCCGAAGAAATTGACCGCGAAGAGACCAAAGACACCAAGCTGCGCATACCGCGGCCCAGTGAAATCAAAACGATTCTCGACGAGTACGTGATCGGCCAAGAGCGCGCGAAGAAGGTGCTCTCGGTCGCGGTGCACAACCACTACAAGCGCATCGAGTCGAAAGTCGCCATGGAGGACGTCGAGCTGCAGAAGTCGAACATTCTGCTGCTCGGGCCCACCGGGTCGGGCAAGACGCTGCTGGCCCAGACGCTCGCGCGCATTCTGAACGTGCCGTTCACCATTGCCGACGCGACGTGCCTGACCGAAGCCGGCTACGTCGGCGAAGACGTCGAGAACATCATCGTCAACTTGCTGCAGGCGGCCGACCACGACATCGAGCGGGCGCAGCGCGGCATCGTCTACATCGACGAAATCGACAAGATCGCGCGCAAGTCTGAAAACCCCAGCATCACCCGCGACGTGAGCGGCGAAGGCGTGCAGCAGGCGCTGCTGAAGATCATCGAAGGCACCGTCGCCAACGTGCCGCCGAAGGGTGGCCGCAAGCACCCGCAGCAAGAATTTCTACAGGTCGACACGACCAACATTCTGTTCATTTGCGGCGGTGCTTTCGGCGGGCTCGACCAAATCATCGACCGTCGCCTCGGCGGCCGGTCAATGGGCTTCGGCGCCGACGTGAAGAGCAAGAAAGAGCGCTCGCTCTCTGAACTGCTGCACCACGTCGAACCTGAAGACTTGCTCAAGTTCGGCATGATTCCCGAGTTCATTGGGCGCTTGCCGGTCGTCACCGCGCTCGAAGAGCTCGACGAGCCGGCGCTGATCGACATTCTGGTGAAGCCGCGCAACGCGCTCACCAAGCAGTACAAGAAGCTACTCGACCTCGACAACGTGCAGCTCAAGTTCACCGACGGCGCGCTGAAGGCCATTTCGCAAGAAGCCATTCGGCGAAAGACCGGGGCCCGCGGCCTCCGCGCCATTCTCGAGAGCGTGATGCTCGAGATCATGTACGAGGTGCCTTCGAAGAAGACGGCGAAAGAAGTCGTCATTTCCGAAGACTCGGTGCTGCAGAAGAAGAACCCGGTGGTGCTCTACAGCGGCGACGAGAAGGCCAAGACCGAGACGGCCGCCTAGCGAACGCTCGGGCGTCGGGTTGGTTGCCCAAGCTGTTTGAATTGGACCACGTTGCCTTCGGGGTCGCAGCCGTCAAGCACGGTGACGCCTCGCATCACCCAGGCCGCTTCGAGTGGCTTCAAGGAGCCACCCGTGGCGCGCGCCGCCTCCCACACGGCATTCAAGTCGGCGACGAAGAAGGCGGGCTTGAATGCGCTGTCTTCGCGGAGCGCCGGCGGTTTGGTGATGACGATGTCGGCCGCAAACGCCCGGGGTATCGCGTGCACGACGATTTCGATGTCGCGGTTTTGCAGCACGTCGTACCCCGGCGCTCGTTCAACGGCTTTGAGCCCGAGCGCCCGTTGGTAGAAGGTCGACACGCGTTTTTTGTTCTTCGCGAAAACCACCAGGCCGCTGCGTTGTCTGGGCATGGCCGGGGCTTACCGCAAGTGGAATTCGAAAGATGCGCACGCATGCTCCTCGACGTTGGGGCCCAACGTCGTTACAGATGCGGCCGATGCCTTCTTCGCGCGCGTCTTTCTCGGCTCCGCCTCCTCCGACCCCGGTCGACGACCTGGTTGAAACGCTCCACGGCGTCGCGGTGCCAGACCCCGCGCGCTGGCTCGAAGACGAACACGCGCCCGCCGTGCAGGAGTGGATGGCCGCCCAAGACGCCTTCACCCGCGCACAATTGAGGTCGTTGCCGGGGCGCGAGGCGCTCTCCAAACGCTTCACCGAATTGTACGCGCTCGACGCGGTGGGCACGCCCATCAAGCGCAACGGCCGGTACTTCTACGGCCGCCGCCGCAAAGACCAAGAGAAGAGCATGGTCGTCTGGCGCGACGGGCCCACCGGCGAAGAGCGGGTGCTGCTCGACCCCAACAGCTGGTCGAAAGACAACACCGTCTCGCTCGGCGTCTGGGTACCCTCGTGGGACGGCAAGAAGGTCGCCTTCACCGAGAAGCCGAACGCGGCCGACGAGGCCACGCTGTACGTGCTCGACGTCGACTCGGGGCAGCGCAGCCCGGTCGACGTCATCGAAGGGGCGAAGTACGCGAGCCCGAGTTGGTCTGCCGATTCGAAGGGCTTCCTTTATACGTTCTTGCCCAACGACCCGGCCGTCTCCGTGGCCGACCGGCCCGGCACGGCCGAAGTGCGAATGCACGTCTTGGGCGAAGACCCCAAGCGCGACCGCGTCGTTCACCCCAAGACCGGCAACCCGCGCACCTTCATCGGTGGGGGGTACACCAAGAGCGGCCGCTTCGTGTTGGTGACCATTTCTCACGGGTGGAACGCGAATGACGTTTGGTTCAAGCCGGCCGACGCGCCCGACGCGCCGTTCACCTTGCTCGTCAAAGGCGAAGCGGTCGAGGCCACCTACGAGGTCGACGAATACCAGGGCCGCTTCTATGTGATGACGAACGAGGGCGCTCCGAACCAGCGGCTCTTCGTAGTCGACCCCGCGCGGCCCGGCCGAGCCCACTGGCGTGAGCTCATCGCCGAAGACCCAACGTCGGCGCGTTCGTCATTCGCGCTCGTAGGCGGCCTCATCGCGGTCGATTCGTTGCGCGCCGCTTCGTCGCACGTCGAGCTGTTCTCACCCGACGACGGCCGCAAGGTGCGTGACGTCGCGCTGCCCGGCCTCGGCACGTCGTCGAACCTGCTCGGCCTCGACGACGACGACGAGGCCTATTTTTCGTACAGCTCGTTCGTCGACCCGCCGCAGATTTTCAAGACCAGCGTGCGCACGGGCGCGGTCACCCAATGGGCGAAAATCGACGTGCCGGTCGACCCCCGCCCCTTCGAAGTGAAGCAAGTGGCGTTCGCGTCGAAAGACGGCACGCGCGTCACCATGTTCGTGGTGGCGAAAAAGGGCCTCGTGCTCGACGGGCAGAACCCGACACTCTTGTACGGCTACGGCGGCTTCAACGTGCCGATCACCAGCACCTTTCGCAGCTCGATTTACCCCTGGCTCGAAGCGGGCGGCGTGTACGCGGCGGTGAACCTGCGCGGCGGCAGCGAGTACGGCTCGGCCTGGCACGACGCCGGCAAGCTCGCGAACAAGCAAAACGTGTTTGACGACTTCATCGCCGCCGGCGAGTACCTCGTCGCCCAGAAGTACACCTCGCCCAAACGGCTCGCGATTTCTGGCGGGTCGAACGGAGGGCTCTTGGTCGGTGCCGCCATGACCCAGCGCACCGACTTGTTCGGCGCCGTCGTCTGCTCGGTGCCCTTGCTCGACATGGTGCGTTACCACCGGTCGGGCTCGGGGGCGACCTGGGTGCCCGAATACGGAGACCCCGAAAAAGCCGAAGAATTCAAGGTGCTTCTGGCGTATTCGCCGTACCACCGTGTGGTGGGCGGCGCTGACTACCCGCCGTTGTTGATGATGTCGTCAGACCACGACGACCGGGTTGACCCACTGCACGCTCGAAAGTTCGTGGCGCGCCTGCAAGGAGCGACGAACGGGCAGGGTGTTTCGCTGCTTCGCATTGAGCGCAACGCGGGGCATACCGGGGCCGACCAGGTCAGTGTCGCGGTCGAAGCGTCGGTCGACCAATTCGCTTTTCTGTTCGAAGTGCTGGGCGTGAAGTCGAAGCCCGTTGTCGGGTGAGGTACAAGGGGTCTGCATGTCTTTTTTCAGCCGTGACGAGAAGAAGGCGCTGCCGCTGTTGCCGCTGCGCGACATTGTGTTGCTGCCACACGAAGTGCGCCCGCTGTACGTCGGCCGCGACAAGTCGATCGCCGCTTTGAAAGAAGCCATGGCGAAGAAGGGCGCCGACGGCAAGGCGTACATTCTGTTGTCGGCCCAGAAAATGGCCAAGACGAATGACCCCGGCCCGACCGACGTGTTTCACTTCGCGACGTTGGGGCACGTGGTGCAGTTGGTGCCGCTGCCCGACGGCACGGTCAAGGTGTTGGTCGAGGGCCTGCGCCGCGCACGGCTCACCAAGTTCGTGCCGCACGACCCGCATTTTCTGTGTGAATACGAAGTCGTCGACGAAGTGACCGGCGAGAAGGTCGAGCTCGAGGCGCTCATTCGCTCGGTGCAGACCGCGTTCAAGTCGTACGTCGAACTCAAGAAGCGCGACCCGCCTGAGCTGCACCAACAAGTCGCCGCCATTGAAGACCCGGGTCGCTTCGCCGACACGGTGGCCGAAAAGCTCTCGCTCAAGCTCAGTGACAAGCAGGCGCTGCTCGAGACCGAGTCTCCGGTGAAGCGGCTCGAGAAAATTTACGAGCTGCTGCAGGGTGAAATCGAAATTCTCAAGGTCGAGAAGAAGATTCGCTCGCGCGTGAAGAAGTCGATGGAGAAGACCCAGAAGGAGTACTACCTGAATGAGCAGATGCAGGCCATTCAGCGGGAGCTGGGTGACAAAGACGACGGCGGCAAGTCAGAGATTCAAGAAATTGAAGAGAAGCTGAAGTCGAAGAAGCTCTCGAAAGAAGCCGCCTCGCGCGTCAAAAAAGAGATCAAGAAGCTCAAGTTGATGGGCCCGATGAGCGCCGAAGCGACCGTCGTGCGCAACTACATCGACTGGGTGCTGTCGCTGCCGTGGGGCGACGAAACCAAAGACAAGCTCGACATCGCCGAAGCCGAAAAGGTGCTCGACGACGACCACTTCGGCCTCGAGAAGGTCAAAGAGCGCATTCTCGAATACCTGGCGGTGCAGCAGCTCGTCGGCAAGCTCAAGGGGCCGATTCTGTGCTTCGTGGGGCCTCCCGGCGTCGGCAAGACGTCGCTCGGGCGCAGCATTTCGAAGGCGCTCGGCCGCAAGTTCGTGCGCATTTCGCTGGGCGGCGTGCGCGACGAAGCCGAAATTCGCGGCCACCGACGCACCTACATCGGAGCGATGCCGGGCAAGATCGTTCAGTCGCTGAAGAAAGCCGAGTCGAGCAACCCGGTCTTCTTGCTCGACGAAATCGACAAGATGTCGTCTGACTTTCGAGGCGACCCGTCGGCGGCGCTGCTCGAAGTGCTCGACCCCGAGCAGAACGGCACCTTCAACGACCACTACCTCGACCTCGACTACGACTTGTCGAAGGTGATGTTCATTTGCACGGCGAACTCGCTGCAGTCGATACCGCAGCCCTTGCAAGACCGAATGGAGATCATTCGCATCGCCGGGTACACCGAGGCCGAGAAGCTCGCCATCGCCCGCAAGTACCTCATACCGAAGCAGAAAGAGGCGAACGGCCTGGCCGACCACGACGTCACGTTGACCGCCACCGCCATTCGAACGGTCATTCGGCGGTACACCCGTGAGTCGGGCGTGCGCAGCCTCGAGCGCGAGCTCGCCGGCGTGTTTCGCAAGTGCGCGCGGCAGATCATCAAGAACGGCAAGCAGCCCATCGCCGTGAATCGCAAAATGGTCATTTCGTTCTTGGGCGTGCCCAAGGTGCCGAAAGACAAGAACGAGCAACACGATCAGGTCGGCATGGTGAACGGCCTCGCGTGGACCGAGTACGGCGGCGAAGTGCTGCACACCGAAGCGACCACCATGCCGGGCAAGGGCAAGCTCATCGTCACCGGCGTGCTGCGCGAGGTGATGAAAGAGTCGGCGCAGGCGGCGGTGACCTACGTGCGCTCGAAGGCCACCCGGTTGGGCATCGAAGACAAGTTCTTCGAGCAGAACGACATGCACATTCACTTTCCCGGCTCGTTTCCCAAAGACGGGCCGTCGGCGGGTGTGACCATGGCCACCGCGTTGGTGTCGGCGATCACGAAAATACCGGTGCGCAAAGACGTGGCCATGACGGGCGAAATCACCCTGCGTGGTCGGGTCACTCCCATCGGCGGGCTCAAAGAGAAGCTGTTGGCCGCCCACCGCTTGGGCATCAAGACGGTGCTGGTGCCCCGCGAGAACAAGAAAGACCTCAAAGAGGTGCCGAAGAAAATTCGGTCGGCGCTGCGGGTGGTGCTGGTCGACTTCGTCGACGAAGTGCTGCGCGAGGCGCTCGTGCTCGAAAAGCCCGAGATGTTCTTCAACGCGGTGCGGGTGAGCGAGGCGCCGACGTCACAGTCTTCAGCGGCGAGCTGAGCGGTCGGCGAATGCGGTCGGCGCATTCGCCAAGCGCAAGGTGACGTCGATCGTGGCTCCGACGTGCGGCTTGCCTTCTCGGTCGACCCAAGCGAACGACCCGCGGAGAATTTCGCACGTACCGTGTTGGTCGCAGTGACGTGTGGGCGTCGCGTCGGTTCGCACCGCCGTGACGCCGACTTCGGTCAGCGCCACGAAGCGGGCCTCGTCGTCGTTCCACAGCGCGAGTTCGCTGAACGCGACGTCGTGGGCGTCGACCACGCCATCACCCGTGTCGTCGAGTGCGGCCAGCGCTTCGAACCCGTCGCGGGCGCGGCCGTGCGCCGTCAGGGTGAATGAGCCGAAGAGCTCTCGGCCTGAATCAAGCCGGCCGTTGTGGTTGAGGTCGCGCGCGAGCCAACGCGTCGTTGCACGTGGCCAGACCGAGACGCTCGGCTGGCCAGGCTCGAATTCGAACGAAGTGCTGCGCGGCGCAAGGTCGGCGTGACCGTGGGGGTCGAATGACACGACGATGGGCGTGCCCTGTGCTTCTGACGCATTCGGTCGAAGCACCCGCTGCGCGAAGCGTTGACCCGGGCGACGGGGCGGGCGGGGTCGAACCGCGATGGGCGCATTCTCGACCCGAGCGGGTGTCGAAGGTGGCTCTCGAGTTGAAATTTGGCGAGTCGATTCAGGTGGTTGCGGGGCAGCCTCAAGCGTCAGCGCGATCACGAGCCAGAGTGTCATGGGCCGTGAAACGGGCGAACGATTCAATAGATCTGTTGGCCCGGTCATTCGTTTGGCAACCCCATGCTGCCCACCTTGCTGTTGCTGGCTGCCACGCCTTGGAGAATCGACAGTGAGCGCGCGACTGAACCCGGCTTCGAGGTTCGGGCCACGCTTCGGCTCGACCGAGCGACCGTCGCTTTTCTCGCCGAAGCCACGACCGAAGCCGACGCCGGCACTCCCGAGTGGGCGGTCTTCGTGGCATCGCCTCCGGCAGCGACGCGCCGGGTGCTGACCGCGGCTGGGCCGCTCACCCAAGTCGGCGACGCCCTGTTCGCAGAACAGACCCCCGAGGGGGTGCTCGTTCGACGAATCTCTTCTGCGGGCTCGGTCAACGACGTCACGACGTTGAAAGCGTTGCCCGCGTGGGTGTCGTGCAGCGAGCTCGAGAGTACCGACTGCGCCGTGCTCTTGAGTGACGGCGTCTGGCTGTTCGGTGGGCCCGTCGGGCGGCCCTTCGCGGCGGTGCCGGGTCTCGTCGGAGTGTGGCTGAGCCCCGACGGCCGGCACCTCGCGGCCCATTCGAGCAATCAGGTTTGGCTCTTCGACGTTGAGACCGGCCGCACCACGGTATTCGCCGGGGCTGACCAAGTGACCGCGCCCAACGTCGAAGCCGCGCTGGCCCGCCTCGAGCGCGACGATGCCGTGGCCGAGCGAATGGCGAGCGGTGCCGTTCAAACGAAGGTCGACGGTTGGCGCAGCAACACCGTGCTCTCTTTGGCCATTGAGTCGGTGTCTGACGAAGGTGACGCGGCCTCGAGCTTCTCGTACGTCGACGTCGACGTGCGTTCGCTGCGTCGAACGCCGCGCAAGTGCTCCATGGTGGAACTCGACGGCGAAGACCCGAGGCCGGCATGGGTGACGCTGCCGTGTCAAAGCGCCGGCTGGCGCCAGGTCGCGACGGGGGCGCAGCTGGTGACCCGCTGCCGCGGCCTGCCGACCCCCAAACGCCGTGGGCGCGAAGAAGAAGAGGAAGACGCCGATGACGAAGTGGGCGTCTTTCAAGCGCCCCTGGCGCTCAGCCTGAGCCCTTCGGCGCTCGCCATTTTCGGCCCGCAGCGGGCGTTGTCGTACGCCTGGTCGGCACCGGCTACCCGAGGGCACTCGCTCCCGGTTCGCCTCACGGGCGCGTCGGTCGTCACGTTCGAGCGCACCGGCGTCGTGGTTCAGCCCCTGACCACGCCGTTCTCCGAAGTACTCGACATTACGCCCGGTTTTGCCGCCGACTGGGCCCTGTACGAAACCGACCAGGGCCCGTGGTTCGTTCGGCTGTCGGCGGGCGGGGGCGAACTCGCTCACCGGCCATGAGCGCGGGGCCGAACGCCCAAGAACGCGTGAAACGACGCGCGCCTGAGGTATGAGGCGTTCATGTCGGAGTCGCTCGACGATCTCAACCCACCGCAGAAAGAAGCGGTGCTCCACGCCGAGGGGCCCCTGTTGGTGCTCGCCGGAGCGGGCTCGGGTAAAACCCGAGTCATTACGCGCCGAATCGCGTTTTTGATCAAAGAGCGCGCGGTGAAACCGTGGCGCATTCTCGCGGTCACCTTCACCAACAAAGCCGCCCGCGAAATGCGCGAGCGCCTCGAAGCCCTGCTCGGCCCCGACGCGAAGGGCCTCACGGTCAGCACCTTTCACTCGGCCGCCGCCATGATTCTGCGGCGCGAGGCCGAGAACCTGGGCTTGTCGAGCTCTTTCGTCATTTACGACGACGGCGACCAAATGGCGCTGGTGCGGCGTGCGATTCGTGAAGCGGGCGTCGACGTCGCGAGCGTCACTCCGCGCGACATGCTCTCGCGAATCGACGCTGAGAAAAACGCAGGCCGGCTGCCCGACCAAATGGTGCCGTCGCCCGACCCGAAAGCGCAGACCGCGCAGCGGGTGTACCGCCAGTACCAAAAGCTCTTGCACGCGGCGAACGCGGTCGACTTCGGCGACTTGCTGCTGTTGCTCGTCGAACTGTTTCGCACCAACGAAGAAGTGCGGGTGCGGTACCAGCGCCGCTTCGAGCACGTGCTGGTCGACGAGTTTCAAGACACGAACCCGGTGCAGTACCAGCTGCTCAAGTTGCTGGCGCCTCCTCCGAAGTCGAACGTGGTCGTGGTCGGCGACGACGACCAGAGCATCTACCGGTGGCGCGGCGCCGACGTTGACAACATTCTCGGTTTTCCCACCGAGTACCCCGGCGCTCGGGTCGTGAAGCTCGAGCAGAACTACCGTTCAGACCAGACGATTCTCGAAGCCGCCCACGCCGTCATCGCCATGAACCGGCGGCGCATGCCCAAAAAACTGTGGAGCGGGCGCGCGCGAGGCGAAAACCTGGGGCTGCTGGTCGCGCGTGACGAGCGCGGTGAAGCGCAGCAAGTGGCCCAAACGCTCCACGACTTGCGCCACCAAGGCATTTGCGACTTCGACGAAATGGCGGTGTTCTACCGAACGAACGCGCAGAGCCGCGTCATCGAAGAGACGTTTCGGCTGAACCGGGTGCCGTACGTGCTGGTGTCGGGCCGCAGCTTCTACGACCGCGCCGAAATTCGCGACGCGGCCAGCTACCTGCGGCTCATGGTGAACCCGCGCTCCGACGCCGATTTGTTGCGGGTCGTGAACGTGCCCGCGCGCGGCATCGGCGATACCACCGTCGAACGGCTCAGCGACTACGCGGCCGAAAATGGCATCAGCTTGTTCGAGGCCATTGAGCTGCCGCAGCGCATCGAGTCGCTCAACGGCGGGGCGGTGAAGCGGCTGCAAGGCTTTCGCGCGCTCATCGAGCGGCTCGTCAAGTTCGCGCGGTCGAACCCCGAGGCGTCGAAAGCCGCCGAGTACATGTTGCAAGAGACCGGCTTGGTCGCCGCCCACATGGCCGAGGGCACCGACGAGTCGATGACCCGGGCCGAAAACCTGCGCGAATTGCTGACCGCGACCCAAGAATTCGACCGGCAGCGCGCCGAGCTGCTGGGGGTGCAAACCGCCGAAGGCGAAGTGAAGACCGTGCTGGCCGCTGACCCCGAGGTGCGCCACGACGAGACGGTCGGCCCTGAGGTCGGCGAGCCGCCCGTGGCCAAGCGGCGAGCCGTGAAAGACGACGCGCAGATCGACCTGTTCGCGGCGTTGGCTCCAGAGCCCTCGCCCAAGGCGGTGACCGAAGTCGACGACGCGCGTTCGCTCGAGGTCGCCGCGCCGCCCTTGCAGGCGTTCTTGGAACAAGTGAGCTTGGTCGGCGAGGCCGACGGGCCGACCGGCGCCGGGCAAAACCGCGTGTCGGTGATGACCCTGCACGCCGCGAAAGGGCTCGAGTTCGACGTCGTCGTGCTCACCGGCATGGAGGAAGAGGTCTTTCCCCACCGGCGCGCGCTCAAACCCGAGGCTTCAGAGGAGGAAATGGCCGACGTCGCCGGCTGATCTGCTCGATGGCCCAGAGCCGCGCCCTGTTCGGCGAATTGCGGTTCAACGCGCCGTCTCGGTTCTTGGCCGAGGTGCCGAAGGAGTTGTTCGGCTTCAGCGACGAGCAAGACGTGCTGCCGTCGGTCGCGCCCATGGCCGCAGCGCCGATGATTCGCCGACGCTCGTTCGACGACGACCGCGGCCCGGTCGTCGACCGCTCGTACGACCAGTCGACCGACTTTCACCAGTCGAGCGCCGAAGGCGACGTGAAGGGCATGCGCGTCGCCCACAGCCAGTTCGGGCGCGGCGTGGTCATCGACGTCAATGGCCGCGGGCCCAATGCGAAGCTCACCGTGCGCTTCTCAGACGCCATCGGCGTGAAGACGGTCATTGCTCGGTTTTTGACGCCGGGGTGACCGCGTGGCGAGCGCGCTCGCTACCGAATCAACTCGTGGAGCGTGACGCCGTTGAACAGCATCAGGCGGTGCGTCTGTTCATTCCACACCATGGAGTGGCTGTTCCATTCGGGGCCTGCGCCCGCAAAGTATGGAACCCGGTTGTGTTGCCATGAGACGCCGTCCCAGTCGGAGACCTCGGTGTCGACGAGCGAGGAGTACGTCACCACCCGACGGCTGGGGTCGTAGGCCATCGCATAGCCGTAGCGGTCGAAACAGGGGGCGGTGGATTGTGGTGATGCCGCTGGTTTCAGCGCCCAGTCTTCGCCGTCCCACTCCCAAGTTTCGGAGCAGCGACTGACGAGCACGGTCACCCTGCGCACCGGGTCGTACGCCGAAGCGTAGGCGCCTTCGCTCGATGGTGCGTGCAGCGGGTGGCGCTCGAGCCAATCGAAACCGTCCCACTCCCAGGTATCGTCACCGGCCAAGACCGCTCGGCCGCGAGCCGAGTCGAAGGAGATGGGTGAAGCCCGAGGAGACGGTCGGTGCGCAGGGTCTCGTTTGGTCCACGACGCACCGTCCCAGACCCACGTGTCGTTGAGTAGAGCAGACTGCCCGACCCCACCAAAAAGGAGCACCTGCTCTCGTACGGGGTCATACGTCATGGCCGCCCACGTTCGAGGCTCGGGTGTCACGTCGGCCATGTGCTTGACCCACCGCGTGTCGCGCCAGGTCCACGTGCCACTGACGAGGCGCTGCTTTCGATCAGTGCCCCCAAAGAGCACCGCTTCCTTTCGTGCGATGTCATAGGCCATGCTCATGCCGGTACCGAGCTCCGGCGCGACTTGAAACGACAGTGGCTCCCAGTTCGAACCAGTCCACTTCCATCGGTCGAGAGGAGTAAGGGCGCCTCCGACCATCACGACCGCACGCTCACTCTCATCGTAGTACGCGGCCGAGTAGGTACGTGCACTCGGCGAATTGACCGGCAATTCCTGGTGAAAGTCGAACCCATTCCACGTGAAAGTGGCATTCGAGAATTGGGCGCCGTTGACGCCGCCAAAAATCACGGTCTTTTGCCGTTCGCGGTCGTACGCACAGGCGGCTGCAATTCCAACCGAGGCGGTTGAAAGGGTCGCCCACTCAACACCGTCCCAAGACCAAGTTCCTCCGGTCGTGAACAACACCGTGCTTGCGCGGGCTTCGTCGTACGCCATCGACGGGTAGAGCGAGGCAGGTGGTGATGTCTGCGGCCGGCGTTCAACCCAAGAGACACCATCCCACTCCCAGGTGTCATTGAGGGGTTCTTCGACGTGGCCGCCGTCGGCAGGGTAGGCGTGGCCGCCGAAGAGAACGACGCGTTTGCGTGAGACGTCGTACACCATGTTCGGTCGATGCCGTGGTGTCGGTGCCTGTGCGGTGGCTTGCTCGAACCACCGTGCTCCGTCCCACTCCCAGGTTCCACCGATGCTTGTGAGGGGCATGACTCGATACCCGCCGAAACGCACTGCCCTGTCGCGAACCGGGTCGTATACGAGACCCGGCCATGCGCCGGGCGGGCCCGACGAGTCGGCCTTGGTCAGGTTGACGTCGTCCCATTCCCACGAGGTCTCTCGTTCGACGAGCAGCACCCGCCGCCGCTTCGACTCGTACGCGAGAATCTGCATCGTTGATTCGAGACCGTCTGACACCCAACGAGCTTTGCAGCACGACGGGCAGAGGCCACTGCACGCCATGCCGCTGTCGACTGCCGGCTCAGCTCCGGCGTCGCTCTTGTCTGCCGGGTGGGTGCAGCCCACCAGCCACAGCACCAACAGCATCGTCGCGATCTTGTTCAACCGACCTCCCACGCCCAGAGAAGTCGAACGTTAGGCGACTTGGTACGGTTTGCGTACTCACGTCGTGCCACCCCCGAAGTAAAGCCGCGGCAACGACACTCGGTTACAGGCTGAGCATTGGTCGGCCAGCGGCGAGTGAGGCGTCGTATTCGCTCGAGGTCATGCACCCACCGCGGAGTCCTCGCGCGGTCGTACAAGGCGGCGTCGTCGGCAAACGCGGCTCCCTCGTGACGGGCATGACGTAGTCGGTTGACGACTGACTCGGCTCGAACGCGCTGTTCAACAATGCCACGGTCGCTTCGACCGCGCCGGGCCGTTGCAGGGCGGCGCCGCAGACCTCGAGCGAGCGCCTGCCGAACTGAAAGGGGTGGGTGCGCACGAACGTCGTACACCCCGGGGCCGATTCGATGGTGGGGTCGGCCTTCAACTGCGCCGTCATCGTGCCCCAGGTCACCGTCATTTCGGTCGGCGTGAGCCGAATGGCGACCCCCTGGTGCACCACCGAGCCCCATTCGCCCGAAACCTCGAGCAAGTCGCCCTGCCGGTGCGAGGTGAAGTGCCCGCTGACCCGCCCCAGCGACACGTCGAACGCGTCTCCACGAACGAGAATGCCGGCTGACGAGCCCGGGTTGCCCCTTGCACCCGTACTGAGCGTCAGGCCGTTCACGTAGACGTGACCGGCGTCGAACACGACGTTGCCGAATCGACCTTGGG
>JBGAIY010000196.1:0-14035 GCA_044225205.1 Myxococcaceae bacterium
CCGCACCCCCGGGGTCGGTAACCCGACGCCCGACGCCTCGAAGCCGTGACCGCAGCTGCAGGCAAAGCGCTCGCGCCAAATGAGTTGGTTGTTGGCGATGGCTTGTTCGACTTCGAGCGGCCACGCTCGCTTGCACGCGGCGCAAATCGAACTGATGTGGGCGGCTGGGTTCGCCGCGCCCTTCGACTTCGTCATGGGCAAGACCATACTGTACTGCCGAGCCCAGGTCGCACCGAGACGGGCGTGTGGCCGCACTCCGATGGTCGAGCTGGCGCCGCCACCCTCGGTGTGGCACATGCTGCCCGCGCCATGCCTGTTTCCCGAAATCGCCAGCGTGGGGTGGGGCTGTGGCTGTTGGTCGTGGCGGCCCTCGTCGTGGTGCAGGTCGTGCTGGGTGGCGTCACCCGTTTGACCGATTCGGGCTTGTCGATCACCGAATGGAGGCCGTTGCTGGGGGTGGTGCCCCCCAGCGACGAAGCCCAGTGGGCCGCCGCCTTTTCCAAGTACCAGCAGATACCGCAGTATCAGAAGCTCAAGTCGCACCTCACGGTCGAAGAATTCAAGTTCATTTACTTTTGGGAGTGGCTGCACCGGTTGTGGGGGCGCCTGTTGGGCGTCGCCTTCGCGGTGCCGCTGCTCGTGTTTTGGCGACGCGGGCGTCTGGGCGGGCTGCGCGCTCGGCTCGTCGTGCTGTTCGTGCTCGGCGGGCTGCAGGGGCTTCTGGGCTGGGTCATGGTCGCCAGCGGGCTGCAAGACCTGGTGTACGTCAGTCACCTGCGGTTGACCGCCCATTTCATGCTGGCGCTGCTGCTGCTCGGCGCACTTGTCTGGGTGGGCTTCGAACAACTCGACCGTGAAGCGCCGCCCCCCGCGCCGAGGGCGCTCGACTGGGCCACGCGCGGGTTGCTCGGCGCCCTGGCGATTCAGCTCGCGGTCGGAGCGCTGATGGCGGGCCTCAAAGCCGCACTCTTTGCCCCGACCTGGCCCACCATCAATGGCCAATGGGTGCCCTCGTGGGGAGACGACCATTGGTGGAACGAGCCGCTCGCCATTCATTTCGCGCACCGCGGCCTGGCGTACCTGGTCTTGGCGGCGGTGGGCGGGTGGTGGTGGGCGTCGCGCGCGGTTCTGAAATGGGCCCGCCACGCGGTGCTCGGCCTCGCGGTCGCCCAAGTGGTGCTCGGCATCGTCGTGGTTGTTCGGGCGCCATTCTCAGGCGACCTGGTTCGCTACGGCGTGTTGCACCAACTCGTCGGCGTGTTGTTGTTCTCTTCACTCGTCGTGGCCGTCGCCCAGGTCAGGGCCGCCGCGCGTCGTCATGGCCCCTGAGCCCCGAACTCGTGGGCGTTGCCCGTTGTCTTACGTCTCAAGACCGCGGGTGGAGTGTCTGGTTCGCGTCTGTGCCGGAGGACGAGGGCCACCGCCGTCGCCCCATTTTCAGGTCGCGCCCGCCGGCACAGGGGTTGCTCTGTCGGCGGGGCATGACGTTCGAAACCCATGACCAGCACGACGTGGAGCGGCGGCTCAACCACTTTGGCCCCCGCGTGTTGAACGACGCCGAATTGATGAGCGTGGTGGCCGGCAAGCCCGTGCGCTTCTCGCTCACCACGCTCTTGGCCGAATCGGTCGAAAACCTGAATGAATATCATGGGCTGTCGCCCCGCGGGGCGCGCCGCTTGCTGGCCGCAGTCGAACTTGGGCGCCGGGCGCTGCGCCTCGACCCGTCGGCGCTCGACGGGCGCGCGAGGCTGAATTCGCCTCAGGCCGTGCGCGAATACGCCCAGCGAGAGCTGACCGGTCTGCGCCGCGAAGAAATGCATGTGCTGTGTCTGAATTCGAAGAACGACTTGCTGCGGCACGCCCGCGTGGCCGAGGGCAGCGTCGACTGTTGCTCGGTCGACCCGCGCGAAGTCTTCGCCCCGGCGGTGGTGGCGAGGGCGAGTGGGGTGGTGCTCGTTCACAACCACCCCACCGGAGACGCCGAGCCGTCGATCGCCGATGTGACGCTGACCCGCCGCCTGGTCGAGGGCGCCGCGGTGTTGGGTTTGCGCCTGCTCGATCACGTCATCATCGGCCACCCGACGTGCGTCTCGCTCCTCGAACGCGGGCTCCTGCACCCCGGGCCCACGCTGAACGCCTCGCTCCAGTCATCGTGACGCTTGACGGTCGATCT
This sequence comes from Myxococcaceae bacterium, assembly GCA_044225205.1. Lineage (GTDB taxonomy): Bacteria > Myxococcota > Myxococcia > Myxococcales > Myxococcaceae > JAEUJT01. Next base: position 2,174 of record JBGAIY010000196.1, read on the forward strand.
TTTGAGGTGCACTCATGCGCGCAGTGTCGGCCGAGCTCCCTTTTTTCGACGAAATGAACGCCGGGTTGAAGAAACACTTCAACCTCGACGCCTTTCGTTCGCGGCAGGCCGAAATCATCAACTCCGTGCTGTCGGGTCGCAACACGGTCGTCGTCATGCCCACCGGCGCGGGCAAGTCGCTGTGCTACCAACTGCCCGCCATGCTGCTCGACGGGGTGACGGTCGTCGTCTCGCCGCTCATCGCGCTCATGCAAGACCAGGTCGACGCGCTCTTGTCGAAGGGCATCGCCGCCACGTTCATCAATTCGACGTTGAGCGACACCGAACGCGCTGACCGGCAACGCCGCTTGCGGCAGGGTGAATACAAGCTCGTCTACGTCGCCCCGGAGCGCTTCAAGTCTGACAGCTTCGTCAACGCCCTCATCGAAGCGCGCATCGCCCTGTACGCCATTGACGAAGCGCACTGCATTTCACAGTGGGGCCACGACTTTCGGCCCGACTACGCGCTGCTCGGCCAAGTTCGCAAGCGCTTGCGGCCCGCCCGCACCGTCGCTCTGACGGCGACCGCGACCCCCGAAGTTCGCGACGACATCACCCGCGTGTTGCTCATGAAAGAGCCGCAGGTCTTCGTCGCCGGGTTCGACCGCCCGAACTTGTACCTCGACGTGCTCCAAGTCAGCGGAGACGACGAGAAAAAGCGCGCCGTCACCCAGCTCGCTCAAGAAGGCAGCGGCATCGTCTACTGCTCGACGCGAAAACAGACCGAAGCCATTCACGACTCGCTGACCCGGGCGGGCGTCAACTCGGTCATGTACCACGCCGGCATGGACGACGACGGTCGCCGCGTCGCTCAAGAGAAGTTCATGGCCGTCGAAAAGGCGGTCGCGGTCGCGACGAATGCGTTCGGCATGGGCATCGACAAGCCGGGCATTCGCTTCGTCGCCCACGCGTCGATACCGCGCGCCGTCGAAGCCTATTACCAAGAAATCGGTCGCGCCGGCCGCGACGGCCACGACGCCCACGCGGTGCTCTTGTTCAACCACGCCGACGTGTACACCCAAGAACGCCTCATCGCGTCGAACTTTCCTCCCGACACCCTGTTTCGCGACCTGTGGGACATTCTTCGTCGCGCCGAGGCCTTCGACCGAGGCGTCAACGTGTTGGCGGGGCAGTTGGGCGCCTCTGAATTCGAGGTCTCGGCGGCGCTCCGCTTTCTCGAACGCCAAGGGGTGCTCTCACGCGGGCACCGCGGAGAAGGGCGCTACACCATTACCCAGTTGCCCCCGGCCGCGACGCACCAGCCCCGCAGCGACGAAGCGAAGGCTCTGCTCAAAGAGCTCAAGAACATGTTCCCTCCGTCGGCCCGCGGGTCGACCGACCTGTACCTGCTCGCCCGACGAACCGGGCTCGACGAAGAGCGGCTGCGCCACGCACTGACCCTGCTCGAACGCGCTGGCACCGTCGCCGTCGAGCGGCCGTTTTCGGGGCGCACCATTTCGGTGCTCAACCGCGAACCGTGGGACCGCAACGGCGTCGACCTCGGCCGCCTGCGCGAACAGGAGCGCAACCAAATGCTCTTGCTCAAGCGCATGACCGACTACGCCTATGCCAAGCGGTGCCGACGCGGTTTTTTGCTGCGGTACTTCGGCGAAGAAGTGCCGTTTCGCCAGTCGTGCGGCAGCTGCGACGTGTGCGCGGGCCCCAAGCTCAAAGCGTCGACCAAGGCCGTCGGCTTCGGGTTTTCGAAGGCGGGCGGCGCGGCCAGCCCCAGCCGTGCTCCTTCGGCTCGCACCTTGCCCGATCAGTTCAGCGCGCTGGCCGCCGAAGAGCTCAAGCGTTGGAGACGCGAGCTGTCGGCCGACCTCGGCGTGCCGCCCTTCATCATTTTCAACGACGCCACCCTGTACGCCTTGGCCGCCGCGCTGCCGGCCACCCGCGACGAATTCATGCGCGTCAAAGGCACCGGCGAAGCCCGGTGGGAGCGCTTCGGCCCCAAAATCATTCAAATTTGCGTCATGGCGCGCGCCGCCGGAGACACGCCCCACGCCGTCGCCGCGGTGCCCGCCCGCCGACGCACCCGCTGAACCTCCAGCGCGGGGTAGAGTCGCGCGACGATGAAATCATTCGGGTTTTCGCTTGGCTTGACCCTCGTAGGGCATTGCCACCCCGCCCCCCACGACTCAGGCCATCTCCATTGACGGCCGACGCGTCGAGCGCCGGCTTGGCGGTACTGTTGCTGCTCACCGCTGCTCGCCGTTCGAGTGGTCGGGAGCGAGCCGTCAGGGCAAACCGATGACCCGACGCGCAAGCTCGCTGTTCTGAGTGGTGCCGTCGCCGAGTTCGCCGTCGGTGTTGCGGCCCCAACACCACACGCCCGCGTCGACCGCGGCGCAGGTGTGGCCGCCGCCAGCCCCCACCGCTTGTACCTCGAGCAGACCTTCGACCCGGGCGGGGCCCCCGGCCGCTCCCGAACGCCCCAGCTCGCCAAAGCCGTTGTCGCCGAAGCACCACACCCGGTGCGCGCCGTCGAGCGCGCAGACGTGGGCGAAGCCGCAGCTGCTCGAAACGACGTCGGCGAGGCCGGCGACTTCGTGGGCGGTCGTCGTCGCGGCCCCCACGGCTCCCAGTTGCGCCGATTCGTTTTCACCCCAACAGGTCAAGGTGCCCGCCGCGGTTCGCGCGCAGCCGAAATGGCCTCCGAGGCCAACTTCACCGACCCCTTGCGTGCCGGCCACGTCGGCCAAGGCGGGCGCGTCGCCCGTCGTGCCGGGGAGGTGACCCCAGCACCGCACCCGGTTCTCGCTGAGCGCGCAGGTGGAGTCGTGGCCCAGGGCGAGCCGCGACGCCGGGCCGAGACCGGGCACTGGCACGGGGTGCGTCGACCGGTTGTCGGCTTGCCCGGTGAGCTGGCCTTCGGCGTTTCGGCCCCAGCACGAAAGGCCCCCGTCGAGCTGCAGCGCGCAGGAGTGCCAGTTGCCCGCCGCCACGAGGGCGACGTCGGCGAGCCCGGCCACTTCTACCGGCGTCGAATGCGGTTCCAACGTTCCGTCTCCGAGTTGGCCTTGGTCGTTGGCGCCCCAGCACCACACCCGGCCGCTCGGTCGCAACAGACAGGTGTGCTGACCTCCCGCCGCGAGGTCGACGGCGTCGTCGACTCCGCTCACCGGCGTGGCCGCCAAGCGTGGCGTCGTCGAACCGTCGCCCAATTGGCCCGACGCGTTCGCGCCCCAGCACCACACCGCCCCCGACCGGAGAAGACACGAATGCGTCAAGCCGAGCGCGAACTTCAGTGACGAGGGCCGGTCGCCCGCGTCTGCTGCGAGGCCCGCGTCGTTGGCCTTGAACAAGACGTCGCCGCTGCGCTCGCACCCGCTCACCGCCACGCAGACCCAAAGCGCCCAGACCCGTTTCACCAGCGCACCCCCACCGCCGCCGAACTTTGAACCACCAAGCCGCCCCAGATGACCGGGGCCGCGTCTGACACCAGGCCCCGCAACTTCGGCAGCGCGAGACCGACTTCTGCCTCGAGACGCACCACGAGCCAGGCGCGCACCAACGCGGCCGCGAGCACTGCACTGGCCGAACCACCGAACGCCGGTACTTGGCCGAGCTGCACGGCGCGGTCTGACGAACTGCCGGCGAGCACCGCGTAACTGGGGCCCCCCAAGACCCCCGCTTCGAACTCGAACCAGCCCACGCGCGCGAGTTGCCACGACGCTCCGACCAAGAAGTCGCCGCGGCGCAGCGCCACGTCGCCGAGCGCGCGGTGCACGTCGGCCCAGCCGAGCGCCGCGCGGGCCATGACCGCGAGCCGCTCGGTGGGCCACCAACGCGCGCAGAGTGCAGCGCTCGCCGACCAGCTGCCCGCCGCCGCGGCGCCTCCGCGAACGGCGACTTCATGCGACGCCCAGGCCGGTGGCGGCGGCTGAACCTCGGCGGGCGGCTCGACTGGAGCCGCGCCGACCACGTCGAGTTCGGTGGGAGGTTGGCTCAGCTCGGGCCACCCGGCCGAAATGACCTGCGCCACCGCGAGCGCGACCACCCGCTCTCGCCCGGGCTGGTCGACCGCCTTGGCGAACTGCCGAACGAGCGAATGTCGATTCGCCGCGACGGTGATTCCCAAGCGCTCGTCGCATCGCACCTCGACCGCCACGACGGTGCCGGTCGGTGCCGTCGCCAAAAGCCCGGTGATTTCAAGCATCAACAGGCGGGTGACTTCGGCGTCGTCGAGCCCAGGGCACGCTGTCGACGACAGGTCGACCCGGGTCGTCGGCGTCGCCCCGAGCACCGCCAAGGTCGACCACAGCACCACGGGGCTCATCGCGCGAGTCGGCTCATTTGGGCGGCGTGCACCCCTGATGGAAAGTGCTCGAGGTACCGCCGTGCCGCGGCCCGCGCGTCGGTCGGGCGGTTCGCGGTTTCCCACGAAACGGCGGCTTCGCGGAGCGCGTCTTCGGCGAGCGGGCCGGCTGGCGCCAAGCGGTAGCTCAAGTCAAACGCCGCGGCCGACGACGCCGCGCGCCCCGACGTTCGTTCAATTCGCCCCAACGTAAAAGCCGCCCCCACCGCGCGTGGGTCGCCCGGGGCCCGTCGAACGAGCTCTTTGAGCGCCCGGCTCGCGGCGTCGAGGTCGCCTTCGGCTCGCGCGGCATCGGCCCGGCCGAGCAGCTCGTCGACCGAGGGCGCCGCGTCTTTCGTTTTCACGCCGCCCACGGTCTTGTTGGGTGTGGTCTTGGCCGCGGGCGCGAGTTCGGCCGGGTCGTCGGCTGTTGAAACGGGGCGCTCGCCCAGGGGCGCTTGGGGTTCGGGGCTGGTGGCGGGCTCTTGGGGTCGACCCGGGCTCGGCGCGGGCCCGTCGTCATCGGCGGTGGTTTGGGTACGAACCGAGTCGCCCGGCCCGAGTATCGCGAGCGGCTGCCCCCCTCGAGAGACTTCGACCCGGCCGCGTTCGACTTCGACCCGTGCCCAACCGGGCTCTCGAACCACCGTGAAAATGGTGCCCAGCACCCGAACGCTCACCGCTCCCGACTGCACCGAGAACACCCGGCCGGCGTTGGGCGTCACCTGGTAGCGAACGCGCCCCGACTGTTGCTGCACGCTGACCCGACGCGCTGACTGTTCGACCACTTCGAGTCGGGCTCCGTCGAACAGTTGGGCCGCCGAGCCGTCTTGCAGGGCCACCGTATTGCCGTCGGTTGCCGGCGCTCGGGTCAGCCACCAGGCGAAAGCACTCGCGAACGCCGTCAGCGCGGTGACGGCGACCGCCCACCGCCACGGCCCGAACCGCGCGGCCGAGGGCGATTCGCCGCGAGCCAAGACCTTGGCCAAGACCCGTTGCTCGAGCACGTCGTTCCACGGCACGGGGGCTTCGCGTGCTTTGCGGCTGAACTCATCGAGCATGGAGCCTCCGATTCAACAGCACCTCGGCCGCGGCGATGCGCCGTTTGACCGTCGCCAGACTCACGTCGCACAGCTGCGCGACGTTCGGCAACGTCTGTTCTTCGACTCGGTGCAACACCCAGGGCACGCGCAGCTTCGGCGACAGCTCGTCGAGCGCTGCGTAGAGCGTGTCGACGTCGACGTCGCGGTTCGATGCGGTCGGTTCGGCGGGTACCGTGGTCTCGTGGTCGGGCATCAGCAGCTGCAACCAGGCGCGGCGCCGCCGCTGTTGCAAGACCCGTTGACACAGCCGTACCGCGATGGTCGCGCAATAGCCGCCAAATGCCGACGGCGTACGAAGCTTGCCCATCGTGCGCGAGACTTCGATGAAGGTGTTTTGCACCAAGTCGTCGAACTCGAGATCGGGCCCCATGATTTTCGACACCACCCGCGCCACCTGCTTCGCATGCCGGTGGTAGAGCGCCGCAAACGCCCGCTCGTCTCCCGCTTGGGCACGCCCGACCAGCGCCCCTTCGTCGGGTTCTGAGTCGAAGGCGTTGGCAGGCGGCGGCACGAGAGTCACCACACTGCACAAGGGGCAGCGGCTCGTCAAAATCGGCTCAGATTTCGTTCGCGAATTATTTTGAGCCGGCTCGCCACCGCCGCTGCCCCTGAGGGGGCATGAAAATGCCGAGCCATTTCGCATTGTTGTGCACAGTTGTGGTCATGGCCTGTGATGCCGAAGTCGGGCCGCTCGACGCGCTGAGCACAGACGGTGGGCGCGATGCCGGCGCAGGCCTGACCCCGGGTGACTCGGGCTCGGCGTTCGTCGACGCCGGCTCGCCGGTTGATTCAGGCGTCACCAGCCCGGCCGATTCGGGCGTCACCAGCCCGGCCGATTCGGGCGTCACCAGCCCGGCCGATTCGGGCGTCACCAGCCCGGCCGATTCAGGCGTCACGAGCCCGGCCGATTCAGGCGTCACGAGCCCGGCCGATTCAGGCGTCGCCGGCCCGGCCGATTCAGGCGTCGCCAGCCCGGTCGATTCAGGAGTGCTCCCGACCGACGCGGGGGCTTCGGGAGACGGGACTTCGGTGTGGAAATTGGTCGGCACGCCGATTTCGTACTCGTTCGTCTCTCCTGGGGCGCCCGCGAAGGGAGCCACGCGCATCGAGCCCACCACGGGGGCGACCGTTCGCCGGCTCACCAACGTGTCGACCGATGCTCCCGGCAACGGCAACCTGTACAACGCCTACAGCCGCTACAGCGCCGAGAACGTGACCGGCGAGTACGTGTTGGCGATTACCGGCACGCGAGTGTTCGTGGTGAACCGCACCTCGGGGGCGTTCATCGGGCCGCTCACCTACGACAGCGAGCCGTCGCACACGCTCGGTGACTACCACGAGGTGCGTTGGCACATGACGGCGGCCCACCCGTACCGCGGTTCATCGGGCCGCTCACCTACGACAGCGAGCCGTCGCACACGCTCGGTGACTACCACGAGGTGCGTTGGCACATGACGGCGGCCCACCCGTACCGCGTCTACTTTCGAAGCGAAGCCACCTTCATGATGATCGACGACGTTCGCGACCAAGCACACACGCGTTCGGTGGTGAAAGACTTCACCTCGCTCATTCAATGGCAGGCCTCGGCGGGGCCGACACGCATCATTTACTGCGACCAGGAGTGCAACAGCAGCCACGATTCTGACCACTGGGCTTTCATGGCGGCCACCTACAACGGCTCGACGTTCGAAGTGCGGGCCTTCATTCACTACCAAATCAGCACCGACACCGTGCACACGCTTTACCCGAAAGACCTCGCGGGCATGGCGCGCGTGCCGGCGGGTGAAAGCACGCGTGACACGTTTCGCTACCGCCCAAACACCATCGAGCCCGCGCCCGACGGGAGCGGCATTCTGCTGCACTACGCCCGCGCGTACCCAGGGTTCGAAGACGAATACATCGGCACGATTTTCGAGGCCCCGAGCTTTTGGCCCAACAGCTTGCGCCAAGACGAATTCACGCCCTTTCGCATGGGCTCCGACGCCACCCACAGCGGCTGGGGGCTGGTCGGTGGCCAGTGGTATTTGCTTCAGCAAGACAACCGCCGCGACAAGCTCATGGCGGTGCCCATTGCCGGCGCTCACCGGGGCTACGGGGCCGACGGCCAACTCGACGTCAACGTCGGGCTGAACACCGCGGGCGTGATCGACTTCTTCGACGACAACGACTACTCGTACCAAAACGGCATGCACTTCACGTCGCAGGGCCCCGAGACCGACGGCTGGGCGCTCATTTCGACCTACAGCCCCAACCAAGCCACCGACAAGCCGCGGGCCAACGCCATCGAGTTCATGCAGATCAAACCGGTGTCGCAGCACCCCGTGCGCTGGCACATCGCTCCGACCTTCAACCTGTGGCCCACCAACAACAAGGCCGACTACAACGAAGGCGCCGCCGCCCTGAACATGAGCGGTACCCGCGTTCACGTGCCGGGCGATTGGGGCGGTACCCTGGGGCACGTTGAGCTGCTCGAGGTGCCACTCGTCAACGGCTGGCGGGCGCACTGGGGCCCGTAAGTCGAGGCAAGTAGCTGAATTTGCTGTCTTTTGTGAAGACGTCATTTTGCCTCGAAACATGTGGGGAAAAAGGCCGAAAAGTCGTCATGGCTCTCGTTCCTCCCTTTCGGCCCAAGCAGTGGAGTTGCCCCACGACTGAGCCGAAGACGGCGCGGGCGTCGTGCGAGAGCATCGACAAGTTGAACGACTACGGCGTCGACGGCACCGTCGCGACGGGCGTCTCGGTCGACTTGGCTCGCATCGACGCGAATGACCCGGCCATGCAAATGGTTCTGGCTCGAAACGCGAAGTCCGGCATCAATGCGCCAGAACTGAGCACGAGCGCGTCAATCGTCATCGACACCAACGCGTGGGTCAGCTCCGAGGCGAACCAAAAGCCCGAAGCCACGCTGAGCCCGATGAGCTGGTTGCGAAAGGGCCAAGACGTCTTCGTCGGCAACTCGTCGCAAGACGTGCTCGACGCGCTGCAGACCGCCAAGCGCAACGCGGCCCAGTTCGCGCGCAACGTCTATGTGGCGTCTGACGGCCAGGTTCGCGACCCCGAGAGCAGCACGCGGCTCATGGTGCGCATCGTGCCGGGTGACGAGACCACCGCGAAACACCAAATGAAGCTGCTCGACGGCCACATCGGCCCGTGGTCGGAGCAAGACAATTTGCGGCTCACGCCCCAAGGCATCGACATCGTCATCAACAGCAAGACGCTCGAGGTGCCCACCGCCGACCAGTTGACGGCGCAGTGGAACAAGGGGCTCCAGTTCGACAAAGAGCAAATGCGCGACGCGTGGCAGTTGCTCAACCCCGGCGGTGACATGCGGGCCGGCATGAAGTTGATGCACGCCGCGCTCAAAAAGACGCTCGAGCAGGTCGCCGCGGGCCTCACCAAAGACTTGGGTGACCTCAAGACCGCGCTCGGCAAGGGCGGCGCCGAAGGCGACTCGGCGGTGAAAGACCAGCTCACGAAAATCGTTCGTCGCGAGAGCGTGCCCCGCGGCGGTGCGGCGGCGCCTTCGCCTGGCGGCAAGCCCGCGACCGGCGCCAGCCCCGCGCCCGCGAACGCACCCTCGACCTCGCCTGACTCGGTCGACCGCATCATCGCGGCCATGTCGCACGAAGAACTGCGCGCCTTCGTGAGCGACTGGCTCGGCCGAGTGCAAGACCCGGCCACCGCCCAAGACGCCATGTCGGCCGCCGTGCAAACCACCCGAAACGTGACGATGAAGTCGCACGCGAAGGGCAAGCTGGTTGGCGTCGCCAATGCCCACAACATCGACGTGATTGCCCAGATGATGGNATGGCGAAGGGCAACGGCGCCCGCTTCACCCACTTGGTCGACGCGCCTCCGCAGGTCGAAAACTACGACGTGTCGGCCGAGGGCTTCATCGCGGTCAGCACCATTGACGCGGTTCGGGTCTTCGCGATGATCGGCGGCGTCATGAGCGACAACAAGCTCGTCGGCACCGGTACGTTGCAAGAGGCGCTCGCCGAGCACCTCAAGCGCAAAGCGCGCTGAACCGCTTCACCACGCGTGGGCAAAGAAGTCGGCCGCTTGGGCGTTCAGAGCCTGGTGAATGGCGCGGCGGTCCACTCCCGGGCCGTCGACGCACAGCTGGGGCGCCTCGTGCGCGAAGGCTTCGTTGCACGGCGCCAAGAACACGAAATGCCCTGCCGGTACGCGGGCCGTGCCCAACCGGTGGGTGAGTGCCTGGGCCACCGCGTCGGCGTGCTCGGCTGGGGGCAAGACCTCGTCACGGTCTGCCACGGCGACGAAGACCGGCGCCGAAATGGCGGCGAGCGTCTCGTTCGAGAAGAACACCCCGACCGGGGCCATGACGAACGCTGCGGTCACGCGCGGGTCGGCCACTGGCGCGGTTGACGACGCCACCGCCCGCGTTTCGCGGTGGCCGCAAAAGTCAGTGTCTTGTGGGCGCTTTTGGCAATACGGCCCGAGGCGCCCGACGTCGACGGTGGCGCCGAGCAGCATCAACGACGTGGCGCCCCCGGCCGAAAACCCAGCCACGCCGATGCGCTGGCGGTCGATCAACGGCCCGTACGTCGGGTGCTCGAGCACGGCGTCGAGCACCGCGCTCACTTGCCGCGGCCGGCCCAAGACCGACGCTCCGGTGAGAAACGTACGTTGGTCGTTCCACGAGTCTCCGAGGTGTTCGACGGTCGCCACGACGTACCCTCGCGTCGCGAGAAACGTGGCCAGGTCGTGGTGCCCCCACCGGCTCCCGGCGTGCCCGTGCGAAATGAGCACGAGCGGGTGGCGAGTGCTGGCCGGCGCACCACCCTCGTTCGCTTCGACGTCATAGGGGCCGACCGTGGTGTGCCCCGGCCCCGCAGGTTGCGCGAGCGGGTAGAACACCGTGGCTTTCAACCCTTCGTGAGACACGGGGTCGGTGAGCTCGAGCGCCGCGAAGCCGACCTGGCTTGTTGAAGGGAGGTGCGCCGAACCAGATTCATGCGCGCACCCCACGCCCACCACTGCCAGCAGCGACCAGAGCGACTTCATTCTCCGACTTACGCGCGAAAGCCCAGGTGATTGCGAATCACGCCGCACCTCACGGCTCGGTTGTCGCGTCGGCTTGGGTGGGGCTTTGGGGTTCGGTCATTCGCGCGCGGTGGTACCGGGTTCGCTTGACGATGCCGACCACCGAAAAGGCCCACCCCGTGAGCATGACCCCGAGCCCCGCCAAACGAGTGGGCGAGCCTTGGGCACTGGCCCACAACGCCGCGCTCCCGAGCGCGATGCAGGCGAGACCCGAATACCGCCAGCCTCGGGCCACCCCGCCCAACTCTCGGCGGTACGCCGCCAGCGCTTCAGGTGACTTGAGGTCGGGCCGGGCCACGGCCGCTGTATACCCCGCTTCGGTCGCGTGGAGCTGCGCCGCCTCGGTGAACTGCCCGTTGCGGCCGCACGCGCATCTCCACGCGGGGCCCCAAACGAGGTGCACTCAAATCGAAATCGAACCCTCTCGAAAGTCAGTCTTCGCCAGGTGCACGTTGATGCACACCGGGTGACCTGCGGCCGAGAGCGCCTTGGCTTCGTCGAGCACCTGGTCGATTTTCGACGACTCGGTCAACAACAGCCCCTTGCCACCGTAGCCTTCGGCGACCGTGTGGTACGCGGTGCGCAGCAGCGACGTGCCGACCGGAGAGCCGAGCAGCGTCGTTTGATCTCTGGCGATTTGGCCCCAGCTCGCGTCGGTGCCGATGACGGCGATGGGGGCCATGCCGTGGCGCGCGAACGTGTCGAATTCAGACAAGCTGTAGGCGCTCGAGCCGTCTCCGTAGAGCACCCAGACTTCTGATTTCGGCCGCACGCTGGCCGCGCCCACCGCGAAACCGCCCCCGACGCCCAGCGTGCCGAAGACGCCGGGGTCGAGCCACGACAGCGGCGCGCGGGGCTTGACGATGTAGGCCGCGGTCGCGACGAAGTCTCCACCGTCGGCGACCAGCACCGAGTCGTCGGCGAGCTTTTCTTCGAGCCGCAAGAAAAACTGAATGGGGTCGATCAGCTCACCGTCGGTCTTCGCTTTCGAGCGAATTTCGGTGTCGCGTGCCACTTCACGGTCACGGCAGGCCGCGGCCCAACCGGCCCACCTTTCGGCGCGCGGCACCTGCGCCGCCAGCTTCACGAGAAAGTCGCCGGCGTTCATTTGCACCGCCAGCGTCGGTCGTCGGTTCTTCGTCAATTCGAGCGCCGAGAGGTTCGCGGCGATGACGGTCGCCTTGCTTGAAATGCCGAGCCCGTACTTGAGCCGAAAGTCGAACGGAAAGCCGCACACCACCACGACGTCGGCCTCTTTGAGCGCTTTGCCTCGTGCGTGGCGAAATTGAATGGGGCTGTCGCGCCCCAAGAGCCCTCGGGCCATGCCACCCAGCCAGGTCGGCACGCCCAGCT
>JBGAIY010000197.1:0-14297 GCA_044225205.1 Myxococcaceae bacterium
GAAAATCAACGGTTTTGAGCCCACCGGCTCTGTGGTACGCGAGCGCACCTTTTGTGCCCAGGAGTCACTGCCATGTCGAACCGTCTATTGGCTTTCGCCTTCGTTGCCCTCAGTGCCGGGGCAGCCTCGGCCCAAACCACGAGCGACTTTGACGGTGACGCAGGTTCGACCGAACTGCCGGTGGCCCCAAGGTCGGCGAACCCCAGCGACGCCCCCGCTTCGTTGATGCGCGACAGCGGCCTCGACGCTGGCGTTGAATTGGTACCGGCCGAGGCCTCGGTCGCTGACGGCGGGCGGTCGGTGGCGGCGGCGGTGACCGAAGCCCCCGCACCGCCCACCGAGCCCGCCTCGGGCCTGAACTTCACCGCGGCGCTCAAGGCTTCGCTGCGCTTGTCGTACCAGACCGCGTCGCCTTTTCCCGTCGACGCGAATTTGAATCAGGTCGCGCTCGCCCCACTGAATACCCGGGTGCGTGTCGCTCCCGAATTGCACCTCAACAACTTCGCGCTGCTCGCCGAAGCCGATACCGCGACCGGCGCGATTGTCGGCATACCTTCGGCCGAACTGGTCGGCACGCGAGTGACGTACCCCAGCATCGCCGCTCTCGATTTGCGCAAGCTGTACCTCGAGTACAAGTGGGCGACCGGCGTGTTTCGGGTCGGTCAGCAAACGTCGCAGTGGGGCCTTGGGCTGCTGGCCAACGACGGCTCGAAAGACCCGGGCCCTGGCGACTTTGGCCAACAGGGCTTCGGCATGCTGACGTACCGGGCGCTGCTCGGCGCGCGACCCTTTTTCACCCTCGGCGGTCAGTGGCGCGCCATCGAGACCGTGTTCGCCGCCGACCTGATCGTGCGCGACAACAACGCCGACTTCATTCAAGGCGACCGCGCGTTTCAGGGTGTGGTGGCCGTGCGCTACGCGAAAGACGAAGAAAACAACTTCGGCGTGTACGTGGTGTACCGAAACCAGCGAAACATTTACGTCGTCGACGGGGGCAAGGCGACTGACGCATTCGTCGCCAACGTCGCCGGCAAGTGGGAGTTTTTCAAAGAGAACGACCGGGTGCTCAAGCTCGGGCTCGAAGCGGTCGCCATCACCGGCACGACGACCCAAGCGCGCAACGAAAACGCCGCGCTGCTCGGCGTTCACCAGTACGGCGCGGCGGCGAAAGCGTCGTACCGGCTCGGCCACACCACGCTGCTGCTCGACTGGGGCTTCGCTTCGGGCGACCAGAACCCCAGCGACGACCAGGTTCAGAACTTTCGTTTCGACCGCGACTACAAAGTGGGGCTCGTGCTGTTCGACCAAGTCATGGCGTACCAAACCGCCCGCTCGGCGACCCGCGCCGCAGACCCGCTCTTGACCGGCCACCCGCCCGAAGGCGTTGACCTGTTGGGCACCGCCGGCAGCGTGACCGGAGCGTGGTACCTCTTTCCTCGCGTGCGTTACGCCATGACCGACATGGTCGACCTCTACGCCGGGCCGCTGTTCGCCTTCAGCACCGCGCGACTGACCGACCCGTTCAACACCCGCATCACGGGCGGGCAGTCGGTCAACGCATTCGGCGTGCGAGCGGGCTGGTACCTCGGCACCGAGGTCGATGCCGGTCTGCAAATTCGCTACAAGCCGATCGAAGAGCTGCTGCTCACCATCACCGGAGAAGGCGGCATTTTCATGCCGGGAGACGCCTACAAGTTTCCCATCGGTGGGGTGATGTCGCCCATTGGCTTTGGGCGCGTTCGCGCCTCGCTCGCGTTCTGACGCCGAGCGCTACGGCAGCGTCGCGAGGTAGTTCGCAATCGCTTCAAGCATCGGCGACATTTCGCTGTCGACCGGAGTCAGCGACACCGGCGCGGGGTGCAAAAGTTTGATGCGCCGCCCCGCGAAGGTGTACCGGGGCACTTCTCGCGGCAACATTTGAACCGACGCGGTCATTTAGGTCTCCTCGGCGAGCTTGGTGTACTTGACGAGCAAGTCGTCGACCGCCTCGCGCAGGTATTCGCTTTGGGCGATTCGCGTGCGCTTCGACAGCTCGCGCAGTTTTTCGACTTTCTCTTGCTCGACCAGCACGTGGGTGCTGACGACGTCTTTTTCGGCGTCGGCGCGCGCAGCGGTCGGTACGACCGGGCGATTCGCTTCGAGACTGGTGTCGACCGGCTGCATTCCAAGACTTGAGTCGTGCATGGGGTTCTCCCTGGTGTGAACGGCGATTCGAGCTGTCGGTTGCCACAAGCGGCTACAGCCCTGTTCACTCGCGATGAGACAGCCTGATCGGGGGTCGGTCAAAAAAACTGCCGCGGCCTGTGGGTGCCGCGCCTACGACGGCACCGAACTCAGTAGATGAGGTGCGCGCAGTGCAGCGGCCGGGCTTTGCACGAAGGGCAGGGGGCTCCGTCGGCAAAACCCATGGCCAGGCTCGCCTCGTGGCAACTGGGGCACGGCGTCTGCTCGACACTCACGGCCCCCGCGTCACAACGCATGAAGACGCCGGTGTGTCGGGCGGCGTCGCCCACGACTTGAGCCCCAGCGCGGCGGCGGCCCGGCCCTCTCGGCTTTCGCTTCGTCTTGGGCTCGGCGCGCAGCAGCTCGAGCGACTCGCCCGACACCGGCCCGAACACGTCGGCGCTGCGAACTTCAAACCGGCTGAGGCAGTGGGTGCAGATGACGTTCGCCGACCCACGGTGGTGCGAATGCCCACCCTCGAACGAAAAACCGCACGCGCACGAGCACTCTTGAGCCACGGGCCACTCTCGCTCAAACGATGAAGCGGTTGCTGAAAAGGGCGCTGCCGACCCCAACAACGGTGGTCAGCCCCTAGGTTCGCTTCCTAAGGGCCGACCGCCATTGTGCAAATGATCGCTAGTGGCCAGGGTCGGACTCGAACCGACTACCTGCGGATTATGAGACCGCCGCTCTAGCCAGCTGAGCTACCTGGCCGTACTTCTCCTGCTGACGCGGGCGCGGTTTACACGGGGTGTTCGTCGCTCGCAAGAGAACTGTGACGGCCAACAGCTCGTGACCTGACGACGTGGGCGCCGCACCAAAGAACCTGAAACTTCTCGTCTTTTCTGGCCAACTCCAGCTTGCCCATTGGCTTCGTTGCCCGTTGAATGCCGAGCGCGTGACTGCGCAAACACTCGGGTTTCACCACGTCGCCATCGCCGCCCACGACGTCGAAAACGTCGCGGCGTTCTACCGTGACTTGCTCGGCCTGCCCGAGTTGGCCCGGTACCACCGCGACGACGCCGCCAAGTCGCTGCGGGCCATTTGGCTCGGGGTCGACGGTTCGGGCGACCCGACTCACGGTTTTTTCGCCGTCGAAGCCGTCGCCGAGCGCGCGCCCGCTCAACCCTCCGTTGGGTATTCGATGGTCGCGCTGCGAATTGCCCCCGAAGCCCGCGCCAGACTCGAACGCGCTTTCGCCGCTCGCGGCGTCGCCATCGAACGCCAAACCGGGTGGACTTTTTATGTCAGAGACCCCGAAGGCAATTTGGTCGGCCTCAGTCACCACCCACACGAAAGAAGCGCCGGTGTAAGGTAGGTCGCGTGGCTCGCCTCGGGGAAGTGCTGCTCGAAGAGAAGTTGATCACCAAGGCCCAACTCGAGGAGGGTCTTGAGACCCAAGTCGTTTACGGTGGGCGCCTCGGTACGAACCTGTGCGAGCTCGGCTTCGTCAAAGAGGCCGACCTGGCCCGAGTGCTCGGCAAGCTCCACAATTTGCCTTTTTCGTCGGGCGACATGATTCCTGACCCGGCGGCGCTCGGGCTCTTCGAAGCCGCTTACCTCGACGACCACGACGTGCTGCCCATGCGGGTCGACGCCACCCGGCTCACCGTCGCCGTGCTGGGGCCCAAGCAAATCGAAGCGGTCGACGCCATGGCCTTCAAGGCCAGCAAGCGCGCCGTGCAGGTCGTCATACCCGAATTTCGAATGAATCAGTTGCTGCGCCGCTATTGCAAAGCGTTTCGGCCCATGCGGCCGATCGACATGAACACGCTGCGGCCTTCGAAACAGCAAACCGCCAGCGCGCACGTGCCCAAAGACGCGTCTGAGCTCATCAACGAAGACGATTTCGCCAGCATTTACGCCGCCGCGTCGGCGCCCGAAGAAGAAGCGGTGATCGAAGGCGAAGTGCTGGCCGACGACGTGCCGGTGGTGCCCGGCGTCGCCGCGCCCGTGCCTTCGGCCCCCATACCCATGCCGTCGGTGCCGAAGCCCGCCAAGCCCAAGCGCCCCACGTCGCCCCTGACCTTCGACGAAGCCCAAAAGCTGCTGCACACCAGCACCGACCGCGAAGACATTGCGCGAACCGTGCTGCGCTTCGCCGTCGCGAAGTTTCGCCGGGCCCTCATTCTCAACGTGCAAGGCGACCTGGTCATGGGCTGGCGCGGGGCCGGCAAGGGCGTCAGCGACAAGAACGTTCAGCGCATCGGCGTGTCGTTGCGCGAGGCCAACACGTTCAAAATGGTGCGCGACCTGAGGTCGCACTTCGTGGGCCCCATGAAGCCCACCCCCGGCATGGACGTATTCTACAAACTCATCGGCTCGGCGGCCCCGGCCACCGCCGTCGTGTTGCCGCTGCTCGTTCGCGGCAAGCCGGTGCACCTGCTCTACCTCGACGCAGGCCCCGGCCAAATGACGCCCCCCGACGTGGGCGAGCTGCTCATCGTCTCGCAGGGCGTCACCCGCAGCTACGAGGCGCTCATTCAGGCCCGCCAAGCACACAAGGCGAGCTGAAGAACCGGCCGCGTTCTATTCTTGTTCGACGTTGAAGGTGACGCGCTGGCCCGCGAACAGGTTGAACGGCTCGCTCCACTTCGACTGGCCGACCGTCACCAAAATGCGGTGGCTCCCTTCGTAAATTTGCAGGTCGGCCTTCAGCGGAGCCACGCCCATGCGAAGGCCGTCGACGAAGATGACCGCACCGTCGGGCGCGGTCACCGCCACCGTGCCCTTTTCGAACGTGAACTTCTGCGAATACGGCTCGCCGGCCTTGAGCTGCAAAATGCGCCCGGTGTTGATCGCGAGTTCTTTGTTCACCAGTGACACCGGCCGCTTGCCCGCGGGGAAAGTGCCCTTGAACGGCGTGCGGCCCAACGTTTCACCGTCGACGACGATGTCGACCGGCGGCGTCGAGTCGAGCTCGACGTCGACCTGCGCCACGACCGCCGGCCCTGAATCGGCCTCGCCCTCNNNCACCGCGGCCGAAGTCACCGGCCCTGGAGTTTTGACTCCTGGCGTCTCTTCGTGGCCATCGTTGGGGCTGAGCGGCTGGTTCGACTTCTGCCACCCGAACCACACGCCGAAGGCCGCCACCAACACCGCCGCGAACACCACCCACGGCATGTTCGATTCGCGCTCGGCTTCTTCGTCTTCGTCTGGAGGCGGGAACGAGACGACCACCGGCGGCTTGGTCGTCACCGGCGGCGGCTCATACAGCGTCACCGCGGGCATGGCCGGAGCGGTCGCCGGTGCCTTCTCGGCCGCCGCCCACTGCCGGCGCACGAAGTCGGCAATGCCGGCGTCGATCGTGTGGCGCCGAGCGGCCCGCAAGTCGTGCGACTCGGGAAAGAGCGTCTCCAAGTACTTGGCCAGCTCGTCGGTCGTCGCGATCTCGCTGCCGACGGCCGCTTCAATCGCTTCACGCATCGCCAACGGGTGCGGGTAGCGCTCCAGCGCCTTCTTCGCACACGCCGTCATGATGACTTTTTCGAGCCCCGGCGGCACGTCACCCGGAGGCGGGGGCGGCAGGGGCAGCGTCAACACCGCGTGGTCGAAGTAGTCGCCTTGGTCGGCCCACGGCACCGCCCCGGTCAGGCACTCGTAGAGCGTCAACCCCAACAGGTACACGTCGGTCGGTATTGAAATCGCTTCTCGCCCACCGATGATCTGCTCGGGCGCCGAATGAACGCGTCGGCCCTTCACCCGTTGCCCACCAATTTCGCGCGGCGCAAATGCCAACGCGCCGTACCCGGTGATTTTGGTGATGCCGCCGAACGACACCAACATCGTCTCGGGCCGCAGGTCGCCGTGCACCAACGGCACGCCGTCGTCGTTGCCGGCGATGTGGGCGTAGTGCACGCCCGTGCACGCGTCGCAAACAATGCGCGCGGCAATTCGGGGCGGCAGCTTCTTGCCCAGTTCGATGATCTTTCGCAGCGACTCGCCGTCGGCGAATTCGACGACGCGCGCACTGCCTTCTTCGAGCGTCGCAAACCCCATCACCGTGACGATGTTGGGGTGGTCGAGCTTGGCGGCGTGCTCGGTTTCGCGCTGAATCTTCGCCATCAACGTCGGGTCGGCCAACGCCTGCTCTGGCACCCAAATGATGACCACCGGCCGCGCCTTGTTGTCGTCGCTGACGGCGAGCCCCAAAAAGGCACGCGAGCCTTCTCCCGCCTGAAGTGGCCCCAACGCTTGGTAGCGAAAACCCATGGGCCCGAAAGTAGAGGGTGGGCGGCGAAGGTCAACTCTGTTGACGCGCAAATGCCTGAAAAGTGACGTCTGTTGCGACCCCGCGCGCCGTTGCTGCCATTTGCCGATCGCTGGCCCCCAAAAAGCCAAGAAAATTGGCACGTTTCGGGTCTGTACCTTCGGCGACCCTGGGTGTTCGACCCTTTCATATGACATCAGCCCTCAGCCCCATACTCCGCCGCACGCTGGCCTTCGTGGCCGCATCGAGCATCGCTTGCGGAGGGCCGGTCGACGGAGAGGTTCTGCCCGAAACCGAACTGGCGTCACAGGCGCTCAGCTCGGTGCACTTGCCAATCACCAACATGGGCAATGCGACCGGTCGCTGTTTCAGCGAAGTGGCGCCGCCCCAAGGCCTGCTGGCGGCCGCCGCGTGGGACACCGGCATCGACTGCGCCACCCAGCGCACGTGGAACGCCACCCCACTGACCGGGCTGGCGGCCACTCCGGTCGGCGCCTCGCTGCGAAGCCGCGCGGCGACGCAAAGTCACGCCGTGCAGGTCTTCGGCACCGCCGCCGGCCTCGTGCTCGACAGCCGCAACGACGGCATCGACGACGCCCGAAACCCCAATGCGAAATTGATGTGGCAACCCGCCGGAGACCGAACGCGCCCGACGTACCCGCTTTTGAACGACCCGTTTCTGTTTCCCTGGCACTCGGCGTACGGCGGCACCAACCCCGCGGTGACGCTCTCGTTCGATGCGTGGGTCAAGCAGGCGCAGACCTTCAGCGGCACCGTGCCCGCGCACGCGACCATGGCGCTGACCGTGCTCGAAAAGACGACGGCTCACCTGTTCTACGTGCAGTGCAAGATCTACATCAACGCCGCCCACCCCACGACTCGCAACACCGTCATGGTCGACCACGAAGGCACCGAGCAGCCCATGGCCATCAGCTTGCTCGGCACGGGCGCGCGGTACTGCAACGTGTCGGCGGGTTCACCCACCGAGTACCAGACCAGCCCGTGGGCGGCCCCCAAGCACTATGACTTGCGCTTCACCTGGGGCCACCTGCAAAACGCCATCAAAGACCTCAACGCCGCTCAACAGTGGAGCCTGCCGTTGACCCGCGACACCTACCGACTCGTTGGAGCGTCGCTGAACCTCGAGCTGGGCATGCGCTCGGGCGTCGGCACCGGCCGGGCGGCGCTCCTCAGTGGGCAGTACGCCAATTGGTCGCTGGCGACGGTGCCGTAGGCCCGTTCAGAACGGCAGGGTGATGTAGTAGCCGCGCTGACCTCGGCTCACGAGCATCAGCACGCTCGGTGCGCCTCGGGCTTGCACGATCGTGTCGCGAAACTCTTCAATGTTGCCGACATTCTTGTTGTTGATGCGGCGAACCACGTCGCCTGGCTCGAGCCCGACCCGTGCCGACGGCGACCCCGGCCGCACCGCGGTCACCACCAAGCCGCCCTGGTGCGCTTTGAGGCGAAGGCCCAGCCGGTCCCACACGGTGGAGTCGACCAACTTCGTGGGAAACTCGGTGGGCGTGAGCGTCACGTCGAGCGTTTGCCCCTCGCGAAAGAGCTGAATTTTCACGGGAGACTTCGCCGTGAACGACTTGAAGCGACTCTTCAAGTCGTCGGCGTCTTCGACCTGGGTCGTGCCGACCAAGACGATGATGTCACCGCGTTGAATGCCGGCCGCCTCGGCCGGGCTGCCCGCTTCGACGTTGGTGATGAGCGAGCCGTACGTGCGGTCCCACCCGAGGCGGCGCGAGAGCTCCATCGACAACGGCTGCACGTCGATGCCGACCCACGCCGGCCGCACTTTGCCGAACTGCGTCAGCTCGGTCACGATTCGGCGCACCTTGTCGGCGGGTATCGCGAAGCCGATGTTCTGGGCGCTCGCGATGATGGCCGAATTGATGCCGATGATCTCTCCGTCGATGTTCATGAGCGGGCCCCCGGAGTTGCCCGGGTTGATCGACGCGTCGGTTTGAATGAAATCGTTGTAGACGCGGTCTTCGTTGCGAATGGTTCGACCCAGCGCCGACACGACCCCCACCGTCACGGTTTTCTTGAGCTAGCGACCGTCCCAATGCCCATCATCTCGCCGATCATCAGGTCAGACGGAGTGCCCAACCTGGCCGTCGGCAGCGCCGACTTGGCGTTGACCTTCAGCACCGCCAAGTCGTTCTCGGCGTCGCTGCCGATCACCTCGGCGTCGATTTGCCGGCCGTCGGCCAGCACCACGTGAATTTCAGACGCCCCCCGAATGACGTGCTCATTCGTCACGATCACCCCGAGGCGTCGATGATGACTCCAGACCCCAGCCCCTCGATGGCGCGCCGCTCTTCTCGCGGGCCGAAGAAGTCGTCGAAAGACGTGCGCTGGCGAAAGCGCGTTTCAACCACCCTGCGGTGCCGATGTACACGACCGCCGGTGACACCTTTTCGACCACCTGCACCACCGGGCTGCGACGTGAGGCGAGGTCTGACGACACCAAACTCAAGCAAATCAACAACGCGTGGCTCATGGCGCTTTCTCAAAGTTGCAACAACGAACGCCACCAGGCGTTCATTTCGTCGGGCGCGAATAGCGCGGTTGCTGGTGTGCTTCAACGGAGCAGCTTAAGAAGGAAGACCATGCGACTTCTCGGAACCGCGGTGCTGTTGTTCGCCGTCAACGCTCTGGCCGCCGAAGACGACGCCGAGCCAAAGAAAGTGGCCATTACCTACCTCAACGCCCTCACTGGCAGTGGCGACGAGGCCGGCAAAGACCTGCTGCTCGGCGGCGTGACCATGAACGCCCAGCTCTTCACCCTCGAAAACTGGGAAATTGCGTCGAAAGACCCCGTTCACAAAGAAGACGGCGACCTCGCCCATGCCTTGCAGCTCATGAATGAATACGACAAGGCCGGCCGGTCGGCGCTCACCAAGCTGCTCGGGGTCGAAGCCGTCGGTGACGACCTCAAGGTGATCGAAGTGTCACAAGCCGACGCCGCCAAGCTGCTCGGGCCCACCCGCGAAAAGGCCCAAGCCTTCGAAAAGGCGCACAAGGTGCTCGCCCACGACGCGCTGCGCGTCGGCAAAGAAGTGTACTGGCACCCCAAGAACCCCATGCGGGCCGTGCTCGCCAAAGCCGGCACCACCGGCAAGTACACCATCGAAGTTCACCGGTGGAACGTGGTGAGCAAAGAGGGCGCCGCGAAGACGCCGCGCACCTGGCCCATGCGGGTCATGCGGTTCAAGAGCGCCAAAATCGACACGGGGTGGAAAGTGATACCCGCGTCTGACTGGAACGCCGAGTAGCTCACTTGGCCTTTTGCGAGGCCAGCGTCCACCCGATCATCTTGTAGAGCAGACGAGCGCCGACGTTGCCGTCCCACTCGTCGCCGTCGGGGCCGGGCGCCACTTCGTTCAAATCGAACCCGACAATGCGCTTGCCCGCGCGCGCGATGCCCTCGAGCAGACCCGTCGCCTGGTGAAACCCGAGGCCCCCCGGCACTGGAGTGCCCGTGTGTGGGCACAAGGTGGGCTCGAGGCCGTCGATGTCCCACGAGAGGTAAATGTGGTGGGGCAGCTCGGCGACGATCTGGTCGACCTGTTCGCGCCACGGCATGCCGTCGTTTCGGGCTCGGGCCAACTTCGCGTCGAAGAACGTGTGCACTCGGGTGCAGTGCTCTTGCACGAAGTCGTATTCGGCCTCGCCGAAGTCGCGAATGCCCACCTGCACGAGCTTCGAGACCTTGGGCAGCTTGGTCATCACGTTGAACATGATCGACGCGTGAGACCAGGTGAACCCTTCGTACGCGTCTCGCAAGTCGGCGTGGGCGTCGAGGTGCAAAATGCCGAGGTCTGAAAACGCGTCGGCGTACGCGCTGATCGCCCCGAATGGGGTGGAGTGATCTCCGCCCACCACCCCCACGATCTTGCCCTTCGAGAGCCAGTGTTTCGTGGTGCTGAACACCCACGCGTTCATGCGCTCGCACAGCGCGTTGACTCTGTTGAGGGCCTTCGGGTCTTCGGCGACGCCCGCGTTTTCGATGATCGGCTTCGCCAGCGCCTTGGCCTCGTCGTTCCACGCGCGCACGTCGGCGGGCAGTTCGAGCATCGCAATGCCGGCCTCGTACGGTCGCCCGGTGTCGAGGTCGAACAGGTCGACTTGCTTCGACGCTTCGTAAATGGCCGCCGGGCCGTCGGCGGTGCCGCCGCCGTAACTCGTGGTGGCCTCGAACGGCACCGGCACCAAGACGACCTTCGCTTGCTCCGGAGTAAACGGCAGCCCGAACACGCCCGAATCGAGCGGGGCGGCGGCATTGGGGTCGAACGTCGCGGTCATGTGTGTTTCACCAAGTGAGTACCAGTTTGCCGACGGTGTCGTTGCTGGCCAAGCGCTGCAACGCCTGGGAGATGTCGCTCATGGGCAACACCGCGTCAACGACGGGGCTCAGGGTTTTTCGTTCGAACGCCGGCAACAGCCGAACTTCGAATTCACGGGCCAGCGCGGCCTTTTCTTCGAGCGGCCGGGCGCGCAACGAGGTGCCCACCAGCCGCAGGCGCTGGGCCAGCATGAGCCCGAACGGCAACTCGGCCGACGCCCCAGCCACCAGACCGACCAACAACACCGTGCCTTGGTGGGCGAGCGCCCGCAGCGACTCGGGCACGAAGTCACCACCCACCAGGTCGAGCACCAGGTCGACGCCCTGGCCGCCCGTCAGCGCTTTGACCCGCTCGGCGAAGACCGGGCCGGCCGCGGTGAGCACGCTGTCGCGCAGGCCGACCCGCGCCAGCTTTGCTTCAGTGCGCGCCGTGCCGATGACGTGGGCCCCGTAGAGGGCGCCGAGCTGAACGGCGGCCGTGCCCACGCCGCTCGCCACCGCATGCACCAACACCCGCGAGTTGACCGTCATGCCGCCCTGCAACACCAAGGCGTCGAACGCCGTCGAAAACGCCTCGGGTATCGCGGCGGCGTGCTCGAGCGTCACCGTCGACGGCACGGGCATCGCCTGGCGCTCGTGGGTGACCACCGTCTCGGCCCAAGCTCCCGCCGCGCAGAGGCCCATGACCCGGTCGCCCACCTTCCACCGGGTTACGCGAGCTCCGACCGCCGCGACGAGCCCCGAATACTCGAGGCCCGGTATGTCTTGAACAGCGCCGGGCGGGGCGGGGTACTTGCCGAAGGTCTGCAGCAAGTCTGCCCGGTTGAGGGCGGTGGCGCACACCGTCACCGCAATGTCGTCGGGGCCCATGCCCGGTGTCGGCACGTCTTCAAAGCGCAGCCCGCTGGGCCCAGTCAGTTCGACGGTTCGCACCGCTTTCATGGCTTCGAGCGCATAACACCCGTGCGCCAAGCGCGGTATACCTGCGCGCCATGAACTTCATTCAACGGCGCGAGCGTTTTCTGTCAGCTCTTGATCGACCGACGGTGTTGTTTGCCGGGGGGCTGCGTGGGCGCAACTACACGGCCAACCCGTACCCGTACCGCGCCGACAGCAACTTCTTGTACTTCTTCGAACGGCCTGAACCGGGCAGCGCGGCACTGTTCGACCCCGCGGCGAAGACCGTCACCCTGTTTCTGCCCGCCCGCTCACTCGACGACACCATTTGGCACGGAGAAGTCGAGTCGTTCGCCGAAGCGAAGAAGCGGCACGGCGTCAATGAGCTGCTCGAGGTTGAACAACTCGAAACGCACCTGGCGAAACTCGCGCACGGCCGCCAGCTCACGACCTTGGCCGTGGCCGACCACAACACCCTGCACCGAGCCCGCGCCATCACCGGAGAAGACCTGTCGTTCGACGACGACCAGCGCCTCGGGCGGTGGGAGGTCATGAGCCTCATCGCCCAGCTGCGGTTGCTCAAGGGCGCCGAAGAAATCGACATCATGCGCCACACCGCTCGCATCACCCATGAAGCCCACGTGCTCGCCATGAAGCACTCGAAGCCTGGGGTCAAAGAGCAGGTGCTGGCCGGCCACGTCGAAGGCACCTTCGCCCGCCACGGCTGCGTGCCCGCGTACAACACCATTTTGAGCGTGCGGGGCGAGGTGCTCCACAACCACAGCCACGAAAACGTCATGCAGGCCGGCGACATCGTGTTGCTCGACGGAGGCGCCGAAGACGTCGCCACCGGCTATTGCAGCGACGTCACCCGGTGTTGGCCCGTCGGAGGCAGCTTCACGCCCGAGGGCCGCGACGTGTACGACGTGGTGCTGAAGTCGCAAGAGGCCAGCATCGGCGCGGTCAAGCCCGGAGTGCGTTACCGCGACCTCCACCTCGCGGCGTCGAAGGTGCTGGCCGAAGGCCTGGTGGCCATGGGCTTGCTCAAAGGCCAACCTTCGGCGCTCGTCGAAGCGGGCGCTCACGCCATCTTCTTTCCCCATGGGCTTGGTCACCAAATCGGTCTCGACGTGCACGACATGGAGTCGTTCGGTGACCGCGTGCACTACCCGAATGGCCGCACCCGCAGCCCACAGTTCGGTACCAAGTACCTGAGAATGGACATCGACCTGGCCGCGGGCATGACCTTCACCATCGAGCCGGGCCTCTATTTCGTGCCGGCCATCTTGCGAAACGCCGAAATTCGCAACCAGTTCAAAGGCCAGGTCGACTTCGACCGAGCCGAGAAGTTCCTCCAAATGAACCAGGGCCGCGGGTTTGGAGGCATTCGCATTGAAGACGACGTGCGTTGCACGACCGACGGCGTCGAAGTGCTGACCGCGTCGATACCGAAGAAGCGCGCCGAGGTCGAAGCGCTGGTTGGAGCCTGACCGTGGGCGATCTGCACTCCGTCACCAGGTGGAAAGAACGCCAAGCCGCCGACGTCACGAAAGAATTTGGGCTCGGGCCGATCTTCAAAAAGCTGGGCATCGGCCGAAATGCCGAAGAGCTGTTCGGAGAAGAACCACCGGCGTTCACCCACGCTGGTGACGTCAGCCTGGCCCGCTCGACGCTCGTCGACGGGGGCTTCGGCCTCTTCGTCATTGACGGGTCGCTCACCGTCGACGGCACGTTCACCTTGACGGCCGTCGACGCCTACACGGTGCTCGTCGTTCGAGGTGACCTGAAGGCCGCGAACCTCCAACAATTTCGCGACACGCAGCTCGTCGTCTTCGGCGCGGTCGTGGTCGACGGCCTGCTGCACGTTGATCTGACCGACGCCGGCTTCACCGTCTTCAAGGGGCCCGTGACCGCCCACGACATTTTCAGGCGTGACCACGGAGTTCAAAGCGCGAAAGAGATCTTTGCCCAGCGGCCCAAGGGCAGGGTGCTCGAGACCGACGACCCCGACGTGCTGACGCCGGAGTTCACCGCGATCACCGAGGGGCGCGGAGACGACGTTTCGAAGTTTCACGCGGCGCTGGCCAAAGGGGTGACGCTGTTTCGGCCCCCGGCCCAGATGAAAGCGACCCACCCGCGGCTGTCTGCGGCGAAGATCAAAGAACTCACCGTCGACCAGTTTCTCGAAGTGGTCAACGGGTTCACCGAGGCCCAGCTCGACGGGCCGCGCGTCAACCCCAACTACCTGCGCAAAGGCACCTCGGGCCAACCGCTCGAGTCGCTCGTGCTCATGGGCACCGCCACTGCGACCGCGTTTCCCGCCAACTTGGCCAACCTCAAGTCACTCAAGCTGCTTCAACCCAACGACGCGGCCGCGACCGAACGACTGCTCAAGTCGGTTTCGGTTCTGCGCGGGCTCCGGTCGCTCTGTCTGGTCAGCACGGCACTCACGACCTTGCCAGCGGGCGTCGCCGAGCTCAGTGACTTGGAGCACCTCGAATTGCGCGACAACGCCAAGCTCGTAGAGCTGCCGAGCTGGGTCGGTGGCTTGCGCCGCTTGCGCACGCTTCACCTGTCAGGCAACGCCCTCGCCACGTTGCCGCCAGA
>JBGAIY010000198.1:0-13910 GCA_044225205.1 Myxococcaceae bacterium
GGCGGGTGACGCAGGCGGGGCGGGTGACGCAGGCGGGGCGGGTGACGCGGGTGGGGCGGGTGACGCGGGTGGGGCAGGTGACGCGGGTGGGGCGGGTGACGCGGGTGGAGCTGGTGACGCGGGCACCAACAAAGACGGAGGCATTCCCTCCAGCATTGCCGAGGCGCGCAACGCGGTGTTCCCGTCTCCGGTGACGCTGTCGAACGTCGTGGTGACCGCGGTGTTTTCAGTGACGGCGTCGGTCGTTACGCCGTGTGACGGCGCTTCGAGTGCCGGCGTCGGCTCGACGTTTTGGGTGGTCGACCCCGCCGACAACAAGTCAGGCATCTTCGTGTCGAAGTTTCGCTGCAATGAGCCCATCGACTACGTGCCCGCGCTCGGAGATCACCTCGACCTGTCGGGGTACGTGGGTCGGGCGTTTTCGTTCGACGACGTGGAGGCGTATCGGGTCGTGGTCAAAGACCAGTACGACTTTCTCGACACCAAGCCGATTCACTGCACGTTGAACGCCGTGCCGCCGTGCAAGCCGTTGGTCATCACCGTCACTTCTCCAGGCTCGTTGCCGGTCAGCAACATCGTCGGCACTGGGTTCGGCACGGGGGTTCAGTCGAACCCCGAAATGCTCGGAGCCCCGGTCAACGTGGTTGGCATTTTGCGCGTGGCCGACCCGGCGCCCGTCGAAATGAAGCGAGTCGTACCCCTGCCGGCCGACAGGTCGTACGGCTTTCGGCTCGACAATGGGCTTTTGATCAACGACGCCAAGACCTCGGTTCTCGCCGACGGCGGGGTGAGCCCCTGTGACTTTCGCCGGCGGTTCGAGAACGACGGTGGTTCTCCCGCCATCATTTCAATTCAAGGCATTTGGGACACGTTCTCGCAGGCCCCGTGCGCCGACGGCGGGGCGGGCCCCATCTGCAGCCGCCTCGACGGCTACGTGCCCGGCACCGATGCCGGCTACACCCACGTGCTCTACCCACGAGACTGCAGCGACTTCACGACCTTCTGAGCGCCTACGCGAACAGGGCGGCGTGGTCTTTGGCCCAGTTCTCGAACGTGCCGGGCTTTCGGCCCATGGCTTTTTCGAAGTCTGGGCTGACCGCGGCTGAATGGCCCGCGCGAATCGCCCCGTAGTACCTGATCAACCCCGCGACCAAAGCGGGCGGCATGCCGGCCTTCAGCATGCCGTCGCGCGCGGCTTCGTCGCTGATGTCGACGAACTGAAACGACTTGCCCGTCACCAAAGACAGCACGGCGATTTGTTCGGGCCCGCTGAGCGCGACGGGGCCGGTCAGGTCGTAGCGCTTGCCTTCATGGCCCGGTTTGGTCAGCGCGGCGACGGCGACGGCGGCAATGTCGCGCGGGTCGATGGCCGACACCTTGCCGTCTCCGGTAGCTTGAAACGCTTTGCCCTGCGCCTTGAGCGACGGCACCCAATGCAGGGTGTTGCTCATGAACGACGTGGGTCGCAAGAACGTGTACGACAGGCCCGACGCTTCGATGCTCTTTTCGGTCGCCCGATGCCACGTGGCGAGCTCGCCGACCTCGTTTTGCGCGCCCAACACCGACAGGTACACGATGTGGGAAACGCCCGCTTTCTTGGCCGCGGCGAGCGCGTTGGCCTCGAACTTCACGAGATCAGGGCCGCCCGAGAGCAAGAACAGCTTCGTGGCGCCCGCGAAGGCCCGGTCGAGCGACGCGACGTCGCCCAAATCGCCCGGTACGCACTCGACACCGACGCCGAGTTTCTGCTTCGCCTTTTCGACGTTGCGAACCACCGCGCGCGGAGAATGCCCCGCCGCCACCAACTGTTTGACCACCTGCGAGCCGACCGTACCGGTGGCGCCCGTGACGACCATCATGTGAAATCTCCCGTGAAGAGAAACGTCGAACGGCCGCTTCGAGTACACCGGCCGGTACCCCCGCGCCACCGAATCGCCCGAGACCCTGACGTCGCCACAACTCAACAGTGGCGTGGCCGGGCATTTTCTGAGACGACGTTGACCCGTGAGCACGCTCGACCGTTTTTTACGAAACAACCGCGACTGGTCGGCCGAACGCGTGCGCGAAGACCCCGAATTCTTCAGCAAATTGGCGAAGTTGCAGCAACCCGAAGTGCTGTGGATCGGCTGCTCCGATTCGCGGGTGGCGGCGAACGTCATCACCGGCACGATGCCGGGCGAAATCTTCGTGCACCGCAACTTGGCGAACCTGGTGGTGCACACCGACGTGAACTTGTTGTCGGTGCTCGAGTACGCGCTGACGGTGCTGAAGGTGAAGCACGTCATCGTCTGCGGGCACTATGGGTGCGGTGGCGTGCGCGCGGCCATGTCGAACCAGAGCTTCGGCAGCATCAACAAGTGGCTGCGCCACCTCAAAGACGTGTACCGCCTGCACCAGCACGAAGTGCGCGACTTGAGCGAAGACGAGCGCGCCGACAAGCTGGTCGAATTCAACGTCGAAGAGCAGGTCGCGAACCTCACCAAGACCGCCCTCATTCAACGTTTGTGGAAAGAAGAGCAACGCCCGACGTTGCACGGCTGGGTCTACGGCCTCGAAACCGGCATCATTCAGCCGCTGCTCGAATGTGGGCCCGACACGCCCATCGACCCGCTGTACCGTTACGAGAACCCCTGAAGCCATGCCCATGAAAAACCTCGACGTGAAGCGCACGCAAAGCCTGCTGAACAAGATCATGGAATTCGAGCTCGCCGGAGTGGTGCGCTACACCCACTACTCGCTCATGATTTCGGGGCCGAACCGCATACCGATTGTCGCGTTCATGAAGGCGCAGGCGAACGAGTCGCTGCTGCACGCCCAAACCGCGGGTGAAATTTTGGTGGGCCTCGGCGGTCACCCGAGCTTGTCCATCGCTCCCGTGCCTGAGACGTACAAGCACTCGGTCAAAGACATTCTCGAAGAGTCACTCGCGCACGAACGCGAGGCGCTCAAAATGTACAAGAAGCTGCTCGACGAGGTCGAAGACCGCAGCGTGTACCTCGAAGAGTTCGCCCGAACCCAAATCGCCCAAGAAGAAATGCACGGGCTCGAAGTGCGCAAAATGCTGCGTGACGTGGCGTACCGTGAAGACGACTTTCACGACCACCCCCCCCACGAAGGGCCGGCGACCGACGCCGAGCGCGACGGCGACGAGGGCGATAAGAAAAAGAAGAAGAAAAACAAGAAGAAGCGCGACTGACTGACGTAGCGACTTCGGCGCCACAAGCGCATAGCCTCGCCAGGCAAAGGGCCGCATGGGCATCGGCGATACCACCGTACAACGAGCGCGCCGGGTCGACCTCGTGCCCGGGTACCGTCTCATTCAATTGGTGGGCAAAGGTGGCATGGGCGAGGTGCACCAAGCGGTGCAGCTCTCGCTCGGCCGCACGGTCGCGGTGAAGTTGCTGAGCCAAGACCTGGCGCAAGACGACACCTTCGTCGCCCGGTTCGAAAAAGAGGGCGCGGCGTTGGCGACTCTGCGCCACCCGAACATCGTGTCGATTGTCGACCGCGGCAAGACGGCCGACACCTACTACCTGGTAATGGAGTTCGTCGACGGGCCGAGCTTGCGCGAGCGCATGCGCGACCCCGACTTCGATTCGCTGGCGGCGCTGAAGGTGCTGACGCAAATCGCTCGGGCCATTGACTACGCCCACGGCCGCGGCGTCATTCACCGCGACCTGAAGCCCGAGAACATATTGTTCGATGATCAGGCCGGCGGGCTCGCCAAGGTGACCGACTTCGGGTTGGCCGGGCTCGACGAACGCTCTGACGTGAAAGAAGCGCGGCGCAACCTGACGCAGACCCACATGGCCATGGGCACGGCGGCCTACATGGCGCCCGAGCAGCGGGTCGACGCGAAGACGGCGGGGCCTCCGGCCGACCTCTATTCGCTGGGCGTCATGTTGTACGAGCTGTTGGTGGGCGACTTGCCCATGGGCAACTTCGACCCGCCGTCGGTGCGAAAACCGTCGCTCGACAAGCGGCTCGACGCCATCATCGCGCGGTGTCTCAAGCCCGCGGTCGAAGACCGGTACCCGTCGGTCGCGGCGTTTTTGACCGAGCTCGAGCCTCTCATACCCATGACGGTCGGCCCGATGCCGGCCAAAGAGACCGGGCCGCAGCGGGTGCTGCGCAAGACGCGGCAGGTCGCGCGTTCGGTGTGGCGCGGCGTGACCTTGAGCGCCGCGCTCGCCTCGCTCGTCATTGTCGGCACGGTGTTCATTCGGGCGCGGCTCGAATCGAGACGAGAGCCACCGGCGCAGGCCTTGCTGAACGAGTCGGGGGTGAACTTCGCGCTGACGACGAGCGCCCGGTTCGACAAGACCGAACATTCGTTGGAGCTGGGCGAGGGCCCCGACACGGTGGGCTTGCGGGCGACCAGCCGGCAGCCGTTGGTCGAGCACGGGGTGGTGTCGTTCGGCAAAGACTCGGTGGTGGCGGGTCGGGTCGTCATCGACGCGCAGACCGGCGGCGACGGGTTGACGGTGCGGGCGACGGTGAAGACCCAGGCCACCGAACGGTCGACCTTCGAACCGCTCTACGCGCTGTTTCGTGGGCCGAAGCCCGAAGCCCGCAGCGCGTTGATGCTGCTCGGGAAAAACGACCGGCACGTCACGCTCATCGTTTCGGCCAGTGGCAGCCCGCCGTTGCTCGAATGGGCGTTGGGCCCCGACCTTCGCGGAGAGATGACCGGGAGCCTGCAGACCGGCGCGGGCGATGTGCCGCTCGAGCTGCGCATTGCCGAGGGCAAGCTGTTCGCCTTCATCGGCAGCGACCGAGACGCTCGCATTTTGGGAGGCAACCCGCTCTCGCTGGGGCCCGACCTCGAAGAGGCGTTCGGCGAATTTCCCCGCTTGGCGCTCGGCTGCCTCGAAGGCTCGTGCGTGTTTCACGACGTGTCGGCACACGGGTTCGAGACCACGCACGACTTCGACTTGACCCATGTCGCGCCCCCCGCGCCGCCCGCCACCGAGGTGGGGCCTCCGTCGACCGGCCCGAACAAGCCCATCAGGCCAGTGGCCACGGCGAAATCACCGGCGCCGCCTCCGACTCCGGTCAAGGTCGAACCCAAGGTGCCCGACAAACGGCCGGTCGTCGGCACGAAGGTGACTTCACCGACGGTGGGCAAAACCCCGCCTTCGGTGACGAAAGCGCCGCAAAATCATGATGTTTCGAAGCGACCTGACGTCAGGCCGCCGCCTTCGAAAAAGAAGTAAACCGCCGCGATATGCGAGGGGGCGCGCGCCGTTCTCGAATGATGACCGCGTTCAAAGACACCTGGGCCGAGGCGTACGCCCAGCATCACCACACGGTCGTGTTGGCGTTGTTGGCCAATGGGGCACGCCTCGACGAGGCGCGTGAATTGGCGCACGACGCGTGGGCGCGCATTTACGAGCAACACGAGACCGCGAAAATCACGACGGTCGAATGGCCCGGGTTGATCATTCGGCAGGCGTGTTTCTTGTTGGCCGAAAGTCGCCGGCGCGCGGTGCAGCGAGCCGCCCGCGACACCGCGGTCGACCACGCGACGACCTTGGCCGATGTTCGCTCCTCGCCTGAAGACACGGTGGCGGGGCGCGAACTGTTGGGTGCCGTCAATGAGGCGCTGGCCACGGCGAGCCCACGTGAGCGCGCGGTGTTGACCGCGGTGATGACCCGGCCCGACGCGCAGCACGCCGAGCTGGCGCAACGCGAAGGGGTATCGCTCCAGCGCTTTCGGCAAATTCTGTGCGAAGTGCGGGCGCACCTGCGTTCGGCGCTCGGGAGGGCCACCCAATGAGCCACCCCAGCATTTTCGAACTGAGACACTTCGCGGTGTCGGGCGCGCTCGACGAAGGCCACGTGGCGCACGTCAGCGCCTGTGCTTCATGCAGCGAGCGGCTGCAACGGTTGGCGCGCGGTGAGCTGCGGGCGCGCGGCGTCGAATTCGAAGTGGCAGGAGGGGGCCTCGCCGCCAGGCGTTTTTGTTCATGACGGCGACGATGCTGGTGCTGTCGTTGATTCGCCCGGCGGTGCACTTCTCGGTGAACGACCCCTCGTCGCTCGAGCCCGAAGGCGTGCACGGCATACCGTACCCGCGCGTCGTCGAGCCGGCGCCGCTGCTGGTTGACGGCGGTGCCCAGCTTCGGGGCGAGTAGCGCTGGGCGACGAGGTTCGCCGCGAGGCGTTGGGCCCGACCGATGCCGAGCGCGGAGGGAGAACTGAGAAACCTCGCGTCGCGCCCGCGCTCATTGCCACCAGAAGCGACGTTCCCAGCGATCTCGTTGTTCCGCATCGTGGCCGAAGTACGGCAGCACGCCGTTGTCGTGAAAGAGCGTCACGCCTTCGATCGCTTTGGCCACTGAAGCCAGCATGGGCGTCTTCAGGTTGCGGTTGGCGTCACCGATTTCCGGCGTGTTGCCGGCACGCAGCATCAGCCCGGCCCCGGCCGGCACCACGCTCACGCCCGCATTCAGCTTCGCCGCCAGAGCGTCGCGGCCGCCGAGCCGGGCGACCATCGCGTCGGACAACATCGTCAGCCAGGCCGCCGAGCGGCAGCGCCGACCCATCGACCCCGAAAGGAACATGGTGTCGGCGATGTCGTACCCGTGGCTTCTCAGCGCGGCCTGGGCAATCCCAGTGCTCGACTTCCACTGGCGCGATGGCGGGCCCGGCCGCAAGGCGATCGCCGCGTACCCTGAGTCCCACGGAGCATGGTGGAACAAGTGCAGCGCCGCGGCGGCGAACTTGTCTGCGCCGCAAGAGGCCAGGTAGGTGCGTGGAAAGATCATCTCCAGCACATTGGTCTCGTCGAGAAAGCCTTCAGTTTCCGGGCGCTGGCGGCCGTTACGAGAAATGCGTAGTCTGGTCCCCATTTCTGCGGACCCATGAGCCGGAAATGAATGCCCTTCTGTCTCGCCGTCGACACGGTCAGCAGCGAGCGGCAGCGGGCTAGGCCCTTCGCGCCCAGTGGCTTGTGCGTGTCTGCTGTGCCTCCGATGAGCGCCCACTTCAGGGCGTCTGCGGGTACGAGTTGCAGAGAGCGCTCGAAGCTGGAAGCGGCGGCTTCGACCACCTCCGCAAACGGACGCTTGGCGAAGAACACCAGCCTGAGGTTGTCGCGTGCGAGGCACACGCCGTCTTCGTCGACCACCACTCGAAACCCGTCACCGTGCCCATACCCGCCTTTGCTTCTTCGGAAACGCTTTCGGTCACGAACAACGACACTTGGTGTCGTCGGTGTAGATCTCAGAGCAAGAAGAACAAAGCGTGAAACCGCGGAGAGCGCCGACTGGCCCGAAGTCTTCATGCTGCTTCGGCGCTCACAACGGTGAATACTGTGGCGTGCTCATCACCGCTCTGCTCATGGCGACGTCGTTGACCCAGGTACCACCTGCGACGCCCACCCCCACGACACCGGCCGAACGCGTGCCAGACCCGTCGGCGGCGGTGTGCCGGGTTGACAGCGACTGCTCGCTTACCCTCGCAAGCCCAACGTGTTGTACCGACTGTTGCCCGAAGGTTCGTGCGCAGACGGCGGCGCAGGCCAGCGACTTGACCCGGCGGTGTTCAGCGGTTGGCAAGTGCGCACTGTTGTGCGGAGTTTGCGTTGAAGCAGAATCACTGAGGGACTTTGTGCCCGTGTGCCGTGATTCACGTTGCGAGGCAAAGCGAGTGCGGCCGAAGCGGCGTTGAGCCCGCAGATCTGATCAGCTCGTTCACCCCGCCCGTCGGCCCCGCGACCGGCCCGCCGCCCGTCAGGGCGTGAACGGCGCCCCGGTGCAGGTGGCGCGTACGAAATGAACCGTCGCGCCGTTCTGTGCCGTCTCGTGAATGACGAGCTCGGTCGCCGAGAGCGAAATGATTTCGCGCACCAACGCGCCCTGGCTCAGCACGCCCCCGTCGAGGTGGTACGCGAACGTCGAGGTCTCGCCGGGGGTCACTCCGCCCAGCCCCTTGTCGCAGACGACGATGGTGCGGCCGGTACCGTCGGCCCGAAATTCGACGAACGTCGCTGGTCGCCCGTCGTCAGAAAACCACTGCCCCACCAAGTCTTTCTCGAAGTCGCCCGAGGCGTCGGCATTCGCCGTGGGCGAGCATTGCTTGTTCAAACAAGGCGCGAACGTGCACCCGCTCGAGGCGGTCACCAGCAACAACGTGACGCAGGCTCTCACAGGCACAGGGCTTCGACTTTTA
Source organism: Myxococcaceae bacterium (assembly GCA_044225205.1). Taxonomy (GTDB): domain Bacteria; phylum Myxococcota; class Myxococcia; order Myxococcales; family Myxococcaceae; genus JAEUJT01. The sequence goes on from JBGAIY010000198.1 coordinate 8,176, forward strand.
CCGCGCAGTCGCCGCCGTTGGCGTCGTATTCGCGGCAGCCGAACGCGACCGAGGCGGCCGTGCCGAGCTCGCTCGTCAGCGAAACCACTCCTTGTGCCACCGACACCTGGCCGATGGTGCAGAAGCTGTCGCCTTGGTCTGGCCCCCGGGCAATGGTCATCGTGTCCCACGGGCGGGTGCTGGGCTCGGCCGAGGCCAGGGTTGTCCACTCCAGGTTGCAGGCGGCCCGAAGCCCCACCAGCACTTGGCCCGACGGGCATGACGCGGTTTCGTGGCAACCCGAGTTGCTGCCGGCCAGCGCACAGCCAAAAGCTAACTTCGAGGTGGCTCCCGGCTTCGCCGAGCTCCAGGTGCCCTCGGAGCAGACCGCGGTGGTGCCGCGCTTCTCGTCATCGGCGTCGCGGAGCCCGAAGGTCGCTCCGCTGCCGACGAAGACGAGGCTTTCACCCACTCTGGCGGCACACCCGCGAGGCCGAGCGAGCCGCCTCGTCACCGCCTCGTTGGCCACCACCGCATTGGGCACGGAGTTGACGGAAATCACTTCGGCCGGGCTTCGGTTCAAGAATTGGTTCTGCGCGACCAGGTTGAACTCGGCGTGGTCGAGGTCGTCGACGCCGCTGCCCACTGGGTACTGAGCGTCAGCGCCACAGTAGTTCCGGTTGCCGTTGCGAGAGCCCACCCAAATCAACGGGGCCGACGACGACTCGCCTTCGAGGTAGTTGTTCATCAGCTGATTGTGGTTGGGGGTTTGGTGGCGGGGTACGCCGCGCTCGCCGCAGTTGCGGTACAGAAAAATGGCCCCGTTTCGCACGTTCTTGAAGACGTTGTCGGCCACGGTGTTGTTGGCCGAACCGTCAATGGCCAGCACTTCGCGCGCGGTGCTCACGTCGAACGTGTTGCCGACCAAGGTATGCCCGGCCGACTCGGCGTCGAGGTACACGCCGGGCCCCGTGCCCGTCGACCCGCTCAGGTGAGAACCGCGCAAGGTGACCCCGACGACGCCCGGGTACACGTACAGCGCTGGGGCGTCGTTGGTGCGAATGCGGAGCCCGTCGAGCAACACCCGGTGCGGCGCCGCGGCCTGCGCGCGGGCGGTGTGCCCCGGCATCGACGCAGACTCGAGAAAGGCGGCCGAAGTGAGGTCTCCTCGAACGCGCACCGACCCGTCGATGATGCAGTTCTTCACCACCACGTTTTCGACCGGCCGCGAAACGCCAGTTGCGTCACGCAACGACCGAATGTGCAGCCCCACGCCGGTCGCCGATGCGAGTGTGGCCCCGTTGCAGTCGAGCACGACGTTCGACGCCGCCGGGCCCGCCAGCACCACGCTCTTGGTGACCTGGGCGGTGCTGGGCAGCTTCACGCTGCACCGCAGCGAATACACCCCCTGCGTCGCCGTGGCCGGAGCCAGCAAGTCGGCCACTTGCGCCGCCGTACAGGTGGGTGCGACGAGCCCTTGCTCAGTCGACGTCAGGTCTTCGAACGGGGCGGCCGGCCCGCACTGAATGATGAACACCAGGCCCATGAAGGCGGGCACACGTTGGAGTGAATGCATCAGCGCTTGTCGAGCAAGACGTGGGCCCTGTGGGGGCGTGTGTGATTGTGTGGGGTTGCCTGGGGCAGTGGCCCCAGTTCGACGAATTGTCGGCCCCGCGAATCGAAGCAGGGTGTTGATGTTTTTCATGTTTTCGCCGCGCCGAAGGGTACCGCGCAAAGGGGGCCGGCGAGGCCCGTCTGTCGGTGGTGAAGCGTCGGCGAGCAAGAGGTCTGCCTTTGATGACGTTGGCCCTGGTTGGGCTGGGCGTCGGCTGCCTGAACCTGCACGGCTCCTACGTCTTCGCCGGAGCCGATGCCGGAGCCGACGATGCGGGGAGCGCCGATGGCGGGTCGCCGGCCTGCTCGATGACCTGTGAGGCGAAGGCCAACAGCTGCCTCGATGCGCGCACGTTGCTGGTGACGCGCCTGCATGCATGCAGCGATTCGGTGTGTCAGTACGAAGCCACCCAGGTGGCGTGTTTGTCGGGCTGTGCCGCTGGCCACTGCACGGGAGAGCCGTGTGCCGGCGTCGTGTGCGTCGCTCCCCCCGCGCCCAAGTGTGTGACGAGCGGTTCGCTTCAAGTCTTCTCCGAGGTGGGCGCCTGCATCAACGGGCAGTGCGGGTACGCCAGCACCACCGTCACGTGCCGCTCGGGCTGTGTCGACGACCGGTGTGTTTCGGAGTTGTGCGCCGGCGTGTCGTGTCGCAGTCCCCCGGTGTCGGCCTGTGTCGATTCGAAGACGTTGAAGCGCTTCAATTCACTCGGCACGTGCACCGAGAGCACCGGTGCCTGCCAATACGAATCGACCCTCGTCACCTGCGAGCAGGGGTGCGTCGACGGCGCTTGCCGAGCGAACCCGTGCGCCGGGCTTTCGTGCACGACCCCGCCGAGTGCGCAGTGCCGCGATGGCGTGACCCGAACGGTGTACGCCAACCCAGGCGTGTGCGGAGCGTCAGGCGCGTGTGACTACGGGGCCACCGACGTCGCGTGTGATGCCGGCACGTCGTGCCAGGGTGGTGCGTGCATTGCCGACTCGGCCTCATGCAACGCCTCGAACTGCGCTGGGTGCTGCGTGAATGACCGCTGCGTCTTGACCGCGGCGCAGTCGCACGACGAGTGCGGCAGCTCGGGGGCTGTTTGTGTTGCGTGCGAGGTGAACAGTTCGTGCCTCGCCGGCGCGTGCCAACCCGTCGCCGTTGACGCGTGTGCGGTGAACAACGGTGGTTGTGACGCGAACGCGAATTGCCGCGCGCTCGACGGCGGGGTCGGTCGGAGTTGCGCGTGCAAGCCGGGCTACACCGGTGACGGTGTGGTGTGCGGCGCTGACCGCGGCTGGGCCGAGCGAGATCCTCCGGCGGCACGCAACGGCCCTGGGTTCGCCGCCGACTCCGTTCGCCACCGCCTCGTGCTCTTCGGCGGCTCCTCGGCCGATTTGGGGGGCACCGACCTCGCCGACACGTGGGAATGGGACGGCACGTCGTGGGAGCAGAAGTTCCCCGCGGTGGCCCCGAGCGCCCGGTCGTACCACGCGATGGCGTACGACTCGGCCCGCGGCAAGACGGTGCTCTTTGGCGGCTTCACGGCCGCCGGGTATTCGGCCGAGACGTGGGAGTGGGACGGCACGACCTGGGAGCAGCGCGTTGGGGCCGGCCCCCCGGCACGGGCGGTCGCCGCCATGGCGTTTGACCCCGTGAAACAGCAACTGGTGCTCTTTGGGGGCCTCGACTTGTCGGGCGACCGCAACGACACCTGGCTGCTCGACGGCGTGGGTTGGGTCAAAGCGGCGCCCGCCAACAGCCCGAGCTCGCGGAGCGGGCACTCAATGGCCTACGACGGCGCCAAAAAACGGGTCGTCGCGTTTGGAGGCGGCAGCGGGTCGACCACGTTCTACAACAGCCTTTGGGAGTGGGACGGCGCCACGTGGGTCATGCGCACGACGACCGGCGCTCCGTCGGCTCGCTCCGAGGCGACGCTCGTTTTCGATCAACAGCGCCAGGTGCTGGTCGTCAGCGGCGGCCAGACCGCGGTTGCGACGTGGAGCTTGCAGACGTGGGAGCTGAACGGCACCACCTGGTCAAACGTCGTCAAGGCGCCAGGCACGGGGCCGGGTCGCGCGGCGTATGACGCCGTTGGCCAGCGGGTGATGCTCTGGTTGGGGAACACGCTGTGGCAACTCGAAAGCACTGGGTGGCTGTCGAGAACGCCTCGGCCCAGAGCCAGGTCGAGCGCGGCCTTTGCCTTTGATTCGAAGCGCGGGCAGTCGGTGCTCTTCGGGGGTGTGCGCAGCGGGTCGCTGCTCGGTGCCGAAACCTGGCTGTGGAGTGGTTCCACCTGGCAACGCTTTGAAGGGGCCATGCCCCCTGACCGCGCCGACGCCGCCTTCGCCTACGATTCGACAAGAGACCGTGCGGTGCTTTTCGGAGGGTGGAACGACTCCAACCTCAACGACACCTGGGAATGGGACGGCAGCGCGTGGGTGTGGCGTGACATTGCCGGGCCGTCACCTCGGTATGGGCACGCCGCGGTCTACGACGAAGCCCGCCACGTCGTGGTGCTCTTCGGTGGCAACAACGACAACCGGCTGTTCGGCGAAACGTGGGTGTTTGACGGTGCGACGTGGGCCCACGTCACGAGCGCTGGCGCGCCTCCCGCTCGGTTCGGTCACGCGCTGGCCTACGACCGGAGACGACAACGCGTGGTGCTGTTTGGCGGTTCGGCCGCGAGCACCACCTTGAGCGACACGTGGGAATGGGACGGCACCGTCTGGGCGCAACGAGACGTCACCGGCCCGTCGAACCGGGTCGGTCATTCAATGGTGTACGACGCCTCGCGTGCCCGCGTCGTGCTCTTCGGGGGCTCGGTCGGAGCGACGACCTTCGGCGACACGTGGGAATGGGACGGCGTGGTCTGGTCACAGAAGTCGACGCAGGGCCCCGAAGAACGCGCCTCGGGCTCGGCCGTTTTCGACAGCGCTCGAAACCGCCTGGTGCTCTTTGGCGGCCGAAAAGGCACCTCTTGCAGCGAGAGTGCTGGCGGGTGCTCCTACGACGACCTGTGGGAACGGTGAGTCAGCGTTGCGCCGTCTGACCGCCGGCCTGCACCACCAGCTTCTTCGAAAACGCCTGGTCGACCCGCATGAGCCACGCTCGAAAGTCGGCGTATTCGGCGGCGGTGATGCGGGCCTTCGCCATCACCATTTCGCCTTCGATTTGCACCTTGCCTGAATCGAGCTTCTTCACGTGAATGCGCAGTGAGCCGAACGGCGAGTTTTCGACCGAGTCGGCCGGTATTTCGGGCATCGCCCAACCCGCGGGCAACGTGTAGGTCCAACTGTGGCGGTCGGTCCACACTCCGGGGAAGACGGTGTCCCACGTGCGGTCGGTCAACGGCGCGAGCACTTGCGTGAAGGCGCGGCTGCCCCCGAAAGGAAAGTGCCGCAGCGTGTTCGAGCCGGCTTCGGCGAAGCGCGGCATGCGCATGGCGAAGGTCAGCGTCGCGGGCTGCTCGAGCGCCTTGGGGTCGCTCAAGGTCACCTCGCTCGCCGTCAACCCGGGGAAGCTCTGGGCCCACTTCTGTTCGAACGTCGACTGCCGGGTGGCCGGCGTCTGGTACTCGCGGCGCACCTCGGGCGCGCCGAAGCCGCGCGTCACGACCGTGCCCTTGGCGGTGGCGCTGCCGTCGGGCTTGAGGGTCACCTCCATCGTGGTGGTGGTGAGGTTGTCTTCGGGTTGGGCTTCGGGCGTGGTGAAGAATTGGCTCTGGCCGTCGGGTTCGACGACCAACACGTTGGCCACGCGGTCGGCCGAGGGCAGCTCGTGGCTGCCGTGAAATTCGGCCGTGCCGTCGAGAAACAGCTTCTGAGACGGCACGTAGGCGATGGCGTGGTTGAACGCGGCGAGCGACGCGGGTTCGGCGTTGAGCGTGCCCAAGTGCCGCATGCGCAGCAACACCAAGCGCGAGTCGACCCCGGCGACTTTCAGCATGGCCACGATGAGCGACGCCTTGTCTTTACAGTCGCCGAAGCGGCGGGCGAGCACCCGGTCGACCCGGTACGGCTTGAACCCGTGAATGCCGAATTCGAGCGCGACGTAGCGGGTGTTGGTGACGACGAAGCCGTAAATGGCCGCCACGACTTTCGCTTCGTCTTTGCGGTCGATGCCCTTGAGCACCTGGTCGACGGTTTTTCGCAGCTCGTCG
>JBGAIY010000199.1:0-13802 GCA_044225205.1 Myxococcaceae bacterium
TTCGACCCAAGGTCTACTGCTACATGATTCATGGCTGGCTCCGGAGGCGCTTGGCGCCCTCACAAGTTTCCCGTTTGAGGCGCGGAGTTTTACCTCCTTGACCTCGTACTTGACGGAGCCAGCCACTTCATCCCGTCTAATGAGTGATGGTTCAGACCCACACGCGCTCACCCGGCGCGCGGTGGTGAGCGGTTTCTCGGCGTTGGCGGTGACGGGGTGTGGCCCTCAGGTGGTGCTCACCGGCCCGTACCCTTTGGGCGTGGCCTGTGGCGACGCAACCGACTCGGCTTTCGTGGTGTGGGCCCGCTACGACGGCGCCGCTCCGACCCTCACCGCCGTGTGGTGGAAGGCCAGCGAGGGCGAAGCCGCCGCGCGTCGGCTCGTGGCGCCAGTGGTCAACGGGTTCATCGCGGTCGACGTGAGCGGTTTGGAGCCAGCGACCTGGTACCACTACCGCTTCGAGTCGGCCGAAGGCGAAGTGAGCCCCCAGGGTCGCGCCCGTACCGCCCTGCCGTCGAATTCGCGGCAGCCCGTGACGCTCGGGGCGTCGTGCTGCATCAAGCACACCCATTCATTGGGGGCCTTGGCCCACGCGGCTTCGCGCACCGACCTCGACGCCTTCATTTTCTTGGGAGACTCGGTCTACACCGACGGTTCGTTTTCGGCGGCCGACTACCGCAAAGCCTGGGCGCGGGGCCTCGTGGAGCCGGCCTACCAAGCCCTGCGCGCGTCGACGTCACTCGTCACCCAGTGGGACGACCACGAAGTTCGCAACAACTGGGACGGCGATTCGGTCGACCCGGTGTTGCTGGCGAACGCGAGGCAGGTGTTCTTGGAGCACCAACCGATGCGGGTTGAACCGCCGCGGTTGTGGCGGCGTCTCTCGTGGGGGCAAACGGTCGACCTGTTCGTGCTCGACGCCCGAAGTGAGCGAAACCGCGCCGAGGGCCACTACCTGTCGCCGGAGCAGCTCTCGTGGCTGGTCGAGGGGCTCGCGGCCAGCACCGCGGTGTTCAAGCTGGTGCTGAACACCGTGCCCATTGGCAGCTTCGATTCGGCGTTCTTCGCCCCCTTCAACGGTGACAACTGGCAGGCCTTCGCGGCGCAGCGAACGCAGCTGTTGCAAGCGCTGGTCGACCGCGACGTGCGCGGGCTCGTCTTCGTGTCGGGTGACTTTCACCTGGGGTGCGTGGGGCAAGTCTCGTCGCGCGGGCCGGGCCAGAAAATGCTGGAGACGCTGGTGGGGCCCGGTGCCCAGGCGCCGAACCCGAGCCCGTCGTACCCCGGCGCGCCCCAGTGGCGGTTTTCGACGGGCATCAACAACTACGTGACGTTCGCGTTCGACCCGGCCGCGCGCACGGTCGGCATTCGGTACGTGGCCAAAGAAGGCCGCGTGTTGTTCGAGCAGACCTATTCGGCCGACGAGCTGGGTGGCGGCTGAGGCGCTTTCGTTCGAAGACGTTCAGCCGGCGGCGAGCCGCAGCCCCAAGGCCCGCAGGGTGAGGGCCAACAGGCCGCCGCCGAGCCACCCGGCCAGAATGAGGCCCTTGGCGCGGTGCTCGAACTGCTTGAACCCGTAGACGAATTGGTACACCGGTATGCAGAGCACCATGAACCCCGTGCCGACGCTGCGCTGAAACGCGTGAATGAGCACGAACACGAAGCACACGACGCAGACGAGTTGGAACAGCAGGCTGAGCGCGACGAGGGCCATGGTGGGGGGCGTATACCGCGCTCAACACGTCAGACCAGCCCGTATTTCCTCCTTCCTTCAGGTTCGACGCTTGGCTGTTTTTCGGGGCCGCAGGGCTCGCGGCAAGGTGCGGGGCGACCGCTCGACGAGCTGCGTCTTCTCGGCGCGGGTCAGCTGTTTGAGCCGGGCTTCGAGCGAGAGGGCGTTCGACTTGTCGCGCAGCCGGCGGGCCCACACCAGCAAAACGGGGCGGCGGGGGCGGGTGTACCGGGCTCCTTTGCCGGCGTTGTGGGCCTCGACCCGCTTTTCGACGTCGTTGGTGGCGCCGGTGTACAGCGAGCCGTCGCGGCAGCGAACCATGTAGACGTACCACCACCCCATTGGCGCGACTGTGTCACACCCGCACTTGCTTGGCGTGCGCCGTGACCTCAGAATTGCCGGTGAACCCGCCCCGCACCGGGAGGGCTCGCCAGACGTCAGGTGCACTCGAGGCAAAACGAACATGGCAGACGCCTTTGATGACCGCGCAAAAGAGGTGTTGCGAGCGGTCGTTCAAGAATTCATTGCTGACGGCAACCCGGTCGGCAGCTCTCAGCTCACCAAGCGCGGTGATTTCGAGGTGTCTCCGGCGACCATGCGAAACGTGCTTTCGGAGCTCGAAGAGCTGGGCTACCTCGAGAAGCCGCACACGTCGGCGGGGCGGGTGCCGACCGACGCCGGCTTTCGCTTCTTCGTCGACTCGCTGTTGCAGCTGCGCGACCCGGCCCCCAAAGACCGAGAGCTCATCGAGCAGGGGCTGAGCAGCAGCACCTCGGTCGAAGACCGGTTGCAAGAGGCGGGCAAGGTGCTGCACTCGCTTTCGCACCACGCGGGGGTGGTGTTGATACCGCGGCCCTCGTCGGCCACGCTGCAGCGCATCGAATTCGTTCGGCTGCGCGACAACAAAGTGCTCGCGGTGCTGGTCGCGGCGAATGGGCAGGTGCAAAACAAGCTGCTCGCCGTGGAGTTCGAGGTGAGCGCCGATGAGCTGGTGCAGGCCGCGAACTACCTCAATGAATTGTTGCAGCAGGGCCTCGCCGTCGAAGACATGCGTGGGCGCATTCTGCAAGAGCTCGAAAACGAGCGAATGCAGTACGACGTGCTCACCGCGAAGGCGCTGCGGCTCGGCGCGGCGGCCACCGACGTGCCTTCGAACGAGCGGGTCGTCATCGAAGGCACGGGCAGCTTTCTCGACACGCGCGAATTCGCCGAAGACGTCAAACGCATGCGGCTGTTGTTCAAGGCGCTCGACGAAAAACACAAGCTGTTGCAGTTGCTTGACCGGGTGCAGCGCGGCCGAGAAATGCAGATCTTCATCGGTGCCGAGAGCGAATTCAGCGCTCAAGGTGAAGTGGCGGTCATCGCCAGCCCGTACGGTTCGGGCGACCAGGTGCTGGGCACCGTCGGGGTCATCGGCCCGACGCGAATGAATTACCAGCGCGTCATACCGCTCGTGAATTTCACGGCGCAGGTGCTGAGCCGGGTGGTTCGCGGCGACGACTGAAGCGCGGCCTGGTCATTCTGAATACACGAGTTCGTCGTCGGCCCGAATGGTTTGCTTGGGTGACCACTTTTCGAGCGCCGCGGCGTTGCTGACTCCCGATTCGGCCGAAGGCGCGGGCCAGTCGATGCCGGCCCAAAACGTGTCTGACCGGTTGTTTTCGAGCAAGAGCACGGCGTCGTGTTCGCGGTAGGCCTTGTCGAGCGCGTTGGCGAAGCGCTCCCGGCACCGCGGCCAGTGTTCACCGACGAGCTCGGCCCACCGCGCGTCGTCGATGGGGGCGGCTCGGTACGGCGCGTGCCATTCTCGGGTGGGTGCGGCGGCGCGTACGGTCTGTTCGGCTTCGAGCAGGGCCTTGCCTCCCAGCAGGTGACCCCGCACCAACGGCCAGTCGTGGTGGGTGACCGCGAAGAGCGGCAACACCGGCCATTCGGGGTCTTGCAGCGACACCGCGTTCGGCGGCGGCGGCAAGAAGGGCCCCGGCCCGATGCTCGGCGTAAACGGGTCGCACAACAGTTTCACGACGGCCGAGACCGACAGCTGGTGCCGCGCCAGTTCGAGCACGTCGAGCGGTGACATGTGCTTCGCGTCGAGGTGCTTGGGCACGTTGAGGGCGACGTCATTGGTGGGGTCGAGCACCGTGCGCGACACGGCGCCCGAGGTCGACTTGAACTTGAGCTCGCGGGCCCACGACAGCGAGCGCGGGGTCGGCAGCGGCACCGCCAGGTCGTCGTCTTCGTGGTGCGGTTCTCGCAGTGAATTGAGTGCGGCAATGGCCCAACCCTCGCGACCCGACAGCCCGTCGATGCGTTCGAGCAGGTTGAGGTAGCGGTGCGCCGAGACTCCAATGAAGCCCTGCCGCGGCAACGTCGGGTCTTCTTGCCGGGCGATGCGGTGCCACAGCCGAATTTGGCGCACGTCGAGAATCACTTCGGCTTCGTGCCACTGGCGGGTGAAGGCCTCGCGGCGCGATTCGCAAAATTCAACCCACGGGCCGATGGAGCCGTCTTCGACCACCACCCGGAGCGCCTTGCGAAATTGGCTCAGGCGTGAGCGGTCGACGACGAAGGCCATGGTCTGCGGCATTACCTGTGGCACGTCGAGCTTGTGGAGGAGCATCGCTACCAAGGCGACTCCGCCGACCCGGCACCGTCCCACGGGCGTCAGCCAGACTCGTGCAACAGGCAATTGATCAATGGTTGTCGCCGGTTATGCCTGGTGCCGACCCGTTCAATCGGGGCAGGGGAGGTTCGGGCGGCCGGGGGTGCCGACGTCGCCTGACGGGTTGTAGTGGGTGACGCCCGAAGGCTCGCTGGGGGTCTTGCAGGTCTGCCCGGTGGTGGCGTCGAGCTGGGTTGACACGCCGGCGGTCGTGGCTCGGTACGCCCAACGACCGAGCTCGACATTTCGAGCGTCGATCAGCCGAATGACGCGTTCGCCCGAATTGGCGAGCGAAAATGAAAACACGGCGTCGACGGGAGGAAGCGCTCCGTTGAGGGCCGGGTCGCCGGAGCGGGCGAAGAGCAGCAGCGCGCCGGGGTCGACGGGCCAGCACTGCGCTGACGCGAGTCGAACGGTCGCGACGTCGGTGCCGAGCCCCACGCCGTTGAGGTCGACCGCGTGGGTGGCGCGTACTTCGAACCATTCTCCGCTCTCGTCGGAGACGCTGGTGGGGTCGGCCATGACTTCGGTGATGACGAGGTCACCCCACGCGGGGGGGCGGAGGGCGCGCAGGCGGCCGAGTTTGAGGTCGAAGCAGGTGTCGGGGGCGCCGGCGTCGTCATGCCCCCCGTCGGTTTCGGCACCGGCGTCGCGGGGGGCGCACGGGGCGTTCGGTGCCCCCGGGGTGCCCCAGTCGCCGCCGCTGTGGGGCCACGCGCTCTTCGCCAGACAGAACCGGCTCGGCTCGTCGTTGTCGTCGGCGCGCGGGGGGCTTTGGCCGTCGAGTTGCCACGAGACGCCGGCGGTCGATTTCCACAGTGAAATCGCGTCGATGCCGGCGTCGCCCACCACGAGTTTCAACCGTTCGTTGTTGCTCGACAGCGAGCCGGTGAAGCGGGCGAGCGGCGGGGGCAGGCCTCCGTTGACGAAGGCGTCGTACGAGCGGGCCACGACGGCGAATTGCCCGCGGCCCACGCGCAGGCACGTGGGGCTCTCGAGCGTCGACTGGGTCGTGCTCGTGACGACGTCGACGCCGTTCAAGTCGAAGTCGCCGCGGCTGAACAACTCGAACCATTCGCCCACGGAGTCGCTCGCCACTTTGGGCGCGGCCATGACTTCGGTGATGACGAGGTCGCCCTCGGCTGGGGTGACGACGCGCCGTTCACGGCCGCCGTCGGGGTCGAGGCAGGTTTGGGTGAGCGGGCCGAAGCACGCGTCGTTGGCCGAGGCCGGCGTGCCTCCAACGGTGCGGCCTTCGCACCAGACGTTGGTGGCGACGTCGTATTGCCGCGAGTGGCCTGGCGCGCTCGAAGTCGACCACTCCATTTCGTCGACGACCAAGTTGTCGCACCGCAGGGCCAGGCGACCCGCGGTCTGCCCGAATTCGCCGAGCGCGGTGCCGTACGAATACGCCTGCCACAGGGGGCCCGTGCGACTGGCCCCCGCGACGAAGAACGTGCCGGCGCGAATGGTGAGCGCGCCAGCGTCACGGTGCATGACGTGGGTTTTTTCGCGGGCGCTCGAGTCGCTCGCCGCCAAGGTCAACCCGTCGAGCGACAAGTCACGGTCGGTGGGGTTGAACAGCTCGACCCATTCGGCGCCGACGTCGGTACCGTCGGGGTCGGTCATGACTTCGGTGAGCAGCACGTCTCCGGCGTGCCACCCGCTGCACGCGCGGTGCGCCTCGGGCCGGGGGCTGGTGCCGCAGCCGAAGCTCGTGACGAAAGCGAAGGTGACCGAGGCCGAAATGATGAACCGAGGGGGTGTTTTCATGGTGGTTACCAGTGGGTCTGCACTTCGAGAGAGAAGCGATGTTCGGGGTTGGGGGTGCGACGCAGCGTCGCCGCGCGTTCGTCGAGCCAGAGCACCGCGTCGTACCGGGCGTCGAGCCGCCAGCCGGGCAGGGGGGCCCACGAGGCTTCGACGAACGCCCAGACCGACTGCTCGAGCGAGGTGTTGTCGTCGACGCCTTGGTTGAGGTACCGGGCGCGCGTGCGCAGGGTGAGGGCGTCGCTGACGCGAAGGCGCGCTTCGAGCCATTGCTGCACGTCGAACCGAAACCGGTCGGGGGAGGCGCGGTCGTCGGCCCAGGTGAGCGAGGTCTGTAAGAGCACCTCGAGCGACCCGGGCGCGGGCCGGGTCTCGAGACGCAGCGCGACTCGGTAGAGGTCGCCGTTGCAGTCGAACGGCTCCCCCTCGGTGAAGACGACGGCGCCGCTCGCGCACCGGCCGTGCTGGCTCGAAGCGAGGTTGCGGTTGCGTACCTCGAACCACACGCCGGGTTGCAGCCGGGGCCACCCGACCCAGTCGAGCGCCGCCCAGGCGAAGAGGTTCGCCAAGCCCGCCGGGCCGACGAGTGGGTTCGAGAACGGCAACAGCCAGACGTCGAGTCGTTCGGCGTGACGAAAGGCCGCGCCGAGTTGCCCGCTCGAAGCGAGGCGGAGCCCCAGTTCGTTGCGGGCGCGTTGGCCGTCGAATTCGTCGGGCGCTGAAATGGGTCGCCCGAAAGGGTTGTCGAAGCCGTCGTCGTAGAAGCGAATGCTCGCCTCGAGCCGGTGACGCGGCAGTGCCCAGGTGGCGCGGGTCAAGGCGGCGAAGCCTCCTCCTCGCCCGGGCCCCGTGTCGAAAGAGTGGCTGGCTTCTGCGAACAGGTCGAAGTCGGCGTGGTGCCAATGTGCGTCGGCGCCCGCCGCGCCGAAGAGGCCCTTGGCCGGGTGACGGCTCCAGGGTTGAAAGTCGAGCTCGGTGGTCTGGGCGTCGTGAAAGAAGGCCGACGCCAAGTACCCCGTCGTCGCGACGGTCAGCCCGGCGTTTGCGAAGGCCGCCTCGAGGTGCGCGGCCGCGACGAATTCGTCGTACACGTCGTGCAAGGTGGTGAAGACCACTCGTTGACGGGGAGTCTCGGCGGTCAACGCGCCTGGCTCGGTGGTGCGCTGGGAGTCGATGAGCACGGCGGGTGCGCTGCAGGTGTCGAGGTCGTCGGGGCAGACGCGGCGGTCGAGCAGTTCGTACTGGTACGCAGAATGACTTTGGTACGAGACGAGGCCGAAAGCGGCGCCGCGGGTGTCGCCGCCGAGTGGCACGTCTTCGAGACTCAGGGCGAGGCCGCGAAAGACTTCGCGCACGTCGAAGTCGGGAGTGACGAAGTGGGCGTCTTGGCCCTGCGGGCACGGCGATGTCTTGCACGCCCGTGCAAGGTCGGTCGGGCGGCGAACGTCGAACGCGAGCGCGAAGCCATGAGGTGCGAGGCGGCGGCTGGTGTCGAGCGTGAGCCGTTCGGCAAAACCGGCGGTAAACGTGCCGGCGATGAGCTGGAGCCGGCCGGCGGCCAATGGGGGCCTCCATTCGACGAACCACCGGGCCAGGTGGGGGGCGTACGCGAGACCGTCGGTGTGCCAAGCGCCGTCGGTGTTCATCACGGGCGCCACGGGGTCGAGCCTCGACGTGTGCGCGAGCAAGCCGACGCTCAGCTGCCATGGCCCGTGCGCTTGGGCTTCGAGCGCCAACGGGGGCGGCAGCCCGTCACTCGGGGCCCACGCCAGTCTGAAACGCGCCGAACCGTGTGGCCATTCATGCGCGGCCGCGTTCGCGGTCTCGAGCGCGTCGTCGAATTCGCTGGGGCTGATGACGCCCTGTTGAAACCGCGAGGTCGCCTCTTCGGCGCGCGCGTCGCTTGGGTCAAGCCCGGCGGCGGCTGCCCACACCACGGTGGTGAAAACCCAGGTCACCCCGGCGGCGAGAGCAGCAACCAGGCCACGGGCAACGTGGTGAATTCACTTTCGAATTCGGCACCCGGCAGTACGCAGCGCGAGATGGGCGCCGACGCACCAGCCCATTTCACCGAACTCGAGAAATCGGGCGTGGAGCGAGACTGGCAGCGTGAGGCCATTCGCGAAGGGGGTCATCGTAGGAGCACAGCTCGAGCGCAGCGAGAAAGCCATCGACGACGAAAATGACAATTTCTCCGCCCGTAACGCCGACTTCGACTGGCAGCGGGTTCTCCGAAACCGCCGCGGGCGCTGCGCGCCGGTCGACGACCAGGTCGACGGAGGGGCAGCCGCAGTCGCATCGGGCGACGGCGCTCGTGACCGCGACTTGCAGTCGAAGTTCTGCCGCGCCGGGGAAGCCGACCGCCAAGACGCGCTCGAGTATCTCTCGTTCTGTCACGGTGAGCGGCCTTGGCGTAGTTTCGCGTTGAAATGGGCGTGCGGCCGCACCGGGCAGTGAATTCGAGACAAAGCACGGCGCAGAGCAACGCGAACGAAGCGGGGCAAGCGAGCGAGTTTCGCGTTGAAATGGGCGTGCGGCCGCACCGGGCAGTGATTCGAGACAAAGCACGGCGCAGAGCAACGCGAACGAAGCGGGGTATAAGAAGGCATGGCCGAAGCCCCTTCGTCGTTGGTGTTCTTCATGGAATGTGGTGACGGCGTCGAAGCGGCGGCCATCAAGGCGTTGCTCGAAGAGCACGGGGTGCCCGCGACGGTGCAAGGTGAGAACGCGGTGTCGTTGATGCCGCACCTTCAGCCGATCATGGCGCCGCGCATCTTGGTGCCTGAAAGCGCCTTGGCGCGCGCACATGAAGTGCTCGCAAGCAACCAGCCCAAGGGCACGTCGGGTGACCCCATCGAAGGCGGCATTTGCGCGGTGCACGAGCAACCCGCGGTCGCCATTTGCTCGCGCTGCGGCTCGTTTCTGTGCACGGCGTGTGGCTCGCTGGGCGACCCGCCGGTGTGCGAGAGCTGCCTGGAGGCCGAGAAGTTGCCCCAGCGAAACCGGTCTCCCATGCGGGCCGAGTTCATCGTGACCGTCGTCGTGTTGGCGCTCGGGGCATTGACCTGGGTGGCGTCGCTGGTATTCGGAGGGCGCTGATGGCCGACCTGCGCCGCTTCGACTTGTTCGCCGACTTGCTCGTCACCCGCTTCGCGCGGGCAAAACGGGTCTACGACGTCGCGGGTGGGCAAGGCCGGCTCAACCAGGCGCTGACGACGCGGGGCCTGTCGTGTCTCACGTTCGACCGACGCCACAAGCACTTGCCGGTCGAATTCGCCGAACGCGAATTCACCCTCGACGAACCCTGCGACGCCGACGTGGTGGTGGGCCTGCACGCCGACGGCGCCACGCGCGTCATCATCGAATACGCGGCGAAGCACCGGGTGCCGTTCGCGGTCGTGCCGTGCTGCAGCGACAATTCAATGCCCTACAACCCGTGGATGCGCCATTTGACCGAGCTCGCGAAAGCGGCCGCATTCGAGACCGAAGAAGTCGCGCTGCCCATGCAAGGCCGGGCGCGGGTGATTCTCGGGGTGCCGCGGAGGCCCGCGGAGTAGCGCTACTTGGCGCTCTTGGGTTTGGGGGCGGGCCCGAAGAGGCGCTCTTGGCGCTCGGCGAGGTCTTCGAAGAGCGGCGCCAAGTCTTCGCGCGGCGGGTGAAATTTCACGGCGACCGCGTACGACCAGAACCCTTCTTTGAGCTTCTCGACTCGCACCACGTGCCCGACGACTTGGGCGACCGGGGTCTTGTCGTCGGCCTGAATGTTGATGGTCAGCTTTTCGTCGGCGGTCAGCGGCTTGCGGGTGAAGAGCATGGCGCCCGACGTGCTGGCGTCGCGAATGAGGGCCAATTGCTGCTGGTTGTTGACCTGAAAGCCCACCGCGACGCAGGTCAGCACGCGGTCGCGGGTTCGTCGATTCGAAGTCATGCCTCTGGTCTACCGCCTTTGCCGGCTTGGTCGCCAGGGCTGTAGAAACCGGGGCTCGGTTCTGCCATGGGGCCGGCGGAGGCCAGCTTGACGAATTGGTCAGAACTCGAGCTGAGGGCTCGACCGTTGTTCATTTTCGACCTCGACGGCGTGGTCTGGGCCGGTGACGAAGAAGTGCCCGGCGCCGCCCAGGCCATCGCCCAGTTTCGGGCCGCCGGCAAACAGGTGGCGTTCTTGAGCAACAACTCCGGGCGTCACCCGACCAAGGTGGAAAGAAAAGCTCGAAGGCTTGGTGTGCCGTCCCCCTCGACGCGTTGATGACGTCGGCCTTGGCGGCCGCGCGGCTGGTGAAACAACAGGGGCTCGACGGTGGCCGGGGCGCGTTCGTCATGGGCACCGACGACTTGCGCCGCTTGGTCGAAGAACACGGTACGCCGGTCGTGCCCGCCGAGGTCTGCGGCGCGGTGGTGGTGGGGTACGACCCCAACTTCACCATGAGCGGGGTGGTGCCGCCGATGCGAGCCGTGCTGCGCGGAGCCCGATTCGTGGCGTGCAACCGCGAAGCGAACTACCCCGGCCCCGGCGGCCTGTTGTTGCCCGGCTGTGGCGCGGCGGTCGGAGCGCTCGAGGGCGCTACGCTCAAACCGGTCGACACCGAAGTCGGCAAGCCGAACCCGCTCATGCTCGACCTGTTGCTCGAAACACTGGGCCGCTCGCGCGACGACTGCGTGTACTTCGGCGACACACTCGATTCAGACATGGCGATGGCGCGACGCGCGGGCGTACCGAGCGTCTGGCTCAACGGCAACGGGCAACCCCGCCGAAGCAACGCGGGTGAGCACGAGCGGCCCGATGTGGTGGCGCCCGACCTGGCGAGCCTCGCTGCCCGGTGGGCCGGCGTCTGAAGAAGCGGCCGGGAGCGAAAGGCCGCCCTGCTCACAATGAGGTGTTGGCGCCGTGCCCCTGTGAAGGGTCGGCAGCTGCTCGTCTTGGCACCGAAGTCTTCGGTGCTCCGGGGGCGACCGGCTCACTTGGGCGCTTGGCCTGTGAGCGCGCTCTCAAACTCAGGCGTCTGGAGAAGTGGCCGCAAAGACCAGAGGTAGCACCGGTCATGAAGGTACTTTCGCTGGTCGGTTGTTTTCGCGAGCCGGCCGGCGGTCGCCAACGCCCTGAGCGCCGCTTTGCGGTCGCCTCGTTCGGCCTCTCGGTTCGCGATCAACGCGCTCAACGCGAAGACCGCCAGGGTATTGCCCTGCGCCACCGCGCGCTCGATGCCAGTGGCGCCGTATTTCACCGCGGCGGCGATTTCTTTGCGCGGGAGCCAACCGACCAAATTGCAGTACACGATTGGCTCGTCGAGCCCGCTCTCGAGTGAAACCCGCGCGGCCCCCAAGGCGAGCGCACCATGCTTCTTGAACTTGGCCTGGCCCTCGAAGTTGCGGTGGTGGCACAAGAAGGCCGCGAACACCGAACGGTCGCGTTGGCGCACGAGCGCGCCCTTCGTCGAGCGGTCGTTCGTCTTGCCATTGAGTGGGTCGGCCCACCACCAAGTGCCCCCATCGGCCGAACTCGCGAAAACTTCGGTCAGGTCGAGCGGAGCGTCGGCATCGAAGGCCGCGACCGCCGCTTTCGCCAACGGCAAGGCCTTCTTGAAATCTCCGGTGCGAACGTGAATGAGGGCCCCGAGAATCGCCTGCCACGGAGACGGCAGTTTCTCGGTTGGCTTCAACAACCTGGCGACCTTCGGCTGACTGTTGGTGCGCACCGAAACGATTGACTGGGCCAAATCAATCACTGCCTGGTCGATCATCAGCGCGTCATATCAGGCGTGGTGCGCGTTCGTCGCGGTGCTCGCCGCTTCACGAAATGCCGAGCAACCGCGGCACTTTCTCTTCGAGCAAGTCGATTTCTTCGCGGGTGTCGCCCAGGTACGAAAGCAGCTGGAGGTCTTCGCGCTCGACCGCGCCGCCGTGCACGACCCACGCTCGGGTGCGCAGCAGCCGGTACAGCTTGATGAGCTTGCGGTCAGAGACGAACACTTCGTCTTCGCGCACGAGCGTTCGAATGACGCGGCGAAATTCGCGCATGACTTCGTCGCGAAAGAACAGGTCGCGGTCTTTCGGCTCTTTGCGCGACATGACCAGCGTCAGGTACCGGTGCGCCTTGAGCAGGTCTTCGAGGTTCGCGAGCCCTTCGGCCCACGGCTTGCGGTTCAGGTCTTTGTTCGTCTGCGACTCGATGCCCGCGTCGAGCAGTTCAATGAAGTGCGTCTCTTGCACCGAGCGGCAGGCGGCCTTGAGGCAGAAGCGGTCTTTGAGCGCGCCGAGCTCGGAGTGTTCTGGAATTTCGTTGGTCGCGGCGAAGAGCACCTTGAGCTTCACCGGCACGGGCACGCCGTCTTGGTAGAACTTGCGCTCGTTGATGACGGTGAGCAGCGCGTTCAAAATGGCCGAGCTCGCCTTGAAAATTTCGTCGAGAAACACGAGCCGGGCGGTGGGCAACTTGCCGCGCTCGCGGCGAATGTAGCGGCCGCCACGCAATTCGTTGATGTCAATGGGGCCGAGCACTTCGCTGGGCTCGGTGAAGCGCGTCAGCAGGTATTCGAAGTAGTCAGCACTGTCGATGCCGAGCGCGTCTTTGAATTTGATGACCAGGTCAGACTTGGCGGTACCCGGCGGGCCCACCAGCAGCAGCGGCTCTTGAGCCACGGCGGCGACGGTCATCAGGTCGATGAGGGGCTGCTTGTCGACGAAGTGTCGACCGAGCCCGAGCCGAAAGCGGTTGATGCGTTCGCGCAGGCCCTGCGCTTCGCTTTGCAATTGCTCGAGGCTCAAATCGGCAATGGCGTCGAGGGTTTCTTTCTTGGGAGTCGTCGTCATGTTTCGTTTTGGGAGGGCTTGGCGTTAACCCTCGCCTCCAACATCGTGGTGCACCCGCCGGCGCACAAGGTACTCGTCTTCTTCGAGAAAGCGACGAGTCGTTTCGTTCAAGGTCAAGTCGTCACCCACGTGGCCGAGCACGAGGGCGTCGGCGAAGTCGATGAGCGAGAGGCAAAAGCCGCCCGTGGTGGGGTCGTTCGTGTTGAAGCTGTCGGTGATCCACGGGAGTTGTTGGGCGAGCCGCAACAGCCCGGGCAACGCCACCTCGGTCGACCCGTGGCCCAAGGCCCGCGCGGTGTAGCGGGTCAGCTTGAGTCGGTCGACCGGTATCAAGCCCGATTCGCGCGACAAGCGGCTGAGCGCTTCGTCGACAATGGGCTGGGCTTGTTGAAATTGGCCCAGGTACGAGAAGCCGGCCGCCAACGCGAGGCGGGCTTGCAGGGTCTTGGTGTCTTCTCCCTTGAGCACGGTCGACGCCCGCGACAGCAGTTCTCCGGCTTCTTCGCGCAGGCCGACGCGCCGCAACGAGCGAACGCCGGCGACCAGCGTGGCGCCGACTTCGGCGACACCTTCGACGCCCAGGTCTTTGATGAGCCCCCCGAGCGTGAGCACGAGCTGCTTGATGAGCGCGGTGCGGCCGAAGTGGCCGGCCACTTTGAGCGCGTCTTCGAGCACCACGGCGCGCAGCTTCGGCGTCATGGGCTCGGCGAGCGACACGAAGCGCTGCAACAGCGGCAGCGCTTGCGATTCGGGCAGTTGCGGCAAGAAGTCGAGCAAGCTGTCGAGCAGGCGCGCCCGCTCTTCGGGGCCGAGTTGCGGGTCGGCCGCGAC
>JBGAIY010000200.1:0-13644 GCA_044225205.1 Myxococcaceae bacterium
ACCGGAGGCCTCAGCCGCCGACGTTCAAAAAGCCAAAGAGCTCTTCACCGCCGGCCAGAAGCACTACAAGCAAGGCGAATACACCGACGCGATTGAGAAGTTCGAAGCCGCGTACGCGGTGCGACCGCACCCGGTCGTCATGTTCAACATCGCCAAGTGTTACGAGCAGCTCAACGAAACGGCGAAAGCCATGCGCTCGTACCGAGAATACTTGCGGCTCTCGCCCGACGCGAAAGACCGCGACGCCGTCACCGACATTCTGGCCAACCTCGAACGGCGGCTCAAAGAGCGTGGCGTTCAGCAATTGGTCATTTTCGCCGACCCGCCCAACGCCCGAATCGAAATCGACGGCAAGGAACTGAGCCTGTCGCCGGCCTCGGTCGAGCTGACCGCGGGCCCGCACAAGCTGACGGTGCGGTCACCGGGGTACGAAACGGTCGAGCGCACGTTCACCTTTTCGATTTCGCGCGCCTCTGAAATGACCATCAACCTCAAGGCCGGCGCGACGCCGCCGATACCTTCAGCCGGAGACGCCCCTCGGCAAGGAGACCTCAAGGTGGCCAAGGTGCCGCCCCCTGAAACCACCACGCCCCCGACGGCGATGACACCCGAGGTCACGCGGCCTCCCGTGGCGCCCGCCCCGCCGAAGAAGAGCCGAGTGCTCACGTGGGTGGCCGGCGGCTTGGCCGTCGGTGCCGCCGGGGCCGGCGTGGGGCTGGGGGTCGCGGCCAACGGCGCGGCAAATTCGCTGACTTCGACCCAGCACAGTCAGCTCGAAGCCCAGAACCTGTACAACCAAGCCAAAGGCCTCTCGACCGGCGCCAACGTTTGCTACGGCGTGGCGGCGGGCCTGGCCGTCACCGCCGTGGTGCTGTTCTTCGTCGAGAAGTAGCGAAATTCAGTGGCAGGCTTGGGTGTGGAGCACGGCTTTCCCGCAGCCGGTGAGATCGTTGCAGGTCGCGAACGTTCCACTCTCGCCGCAGCCTGGCACCGTTGAACCCCAGCCCGCCGGGCCACTCGGGCACCCGAGCGAGCAGTTCACGAGGTTCGGGTACTCCGCCTCGATGAACTTGGTGCAGTTGTACTCGAAGGTGCCGCAGGCGCTCGCCGTCGTGAAGTACGCCTGCTGGCCGGGGTATACGTTGGGGTCTCGGTCGCAGCAGTCTCCCAAAGCCACGTCTTTGGTGGCCTCGCCGCCGCCGTTGCACTTGACGTTGGCCGACTCGAACTGGGTCGACGTGCGGTGGCCGTCGTTGTCGGCGTCGGCGAAGCACAACTCTTTGCCGTCGCAGTTTTGGTCGACCACGTCACCGGGCAATTCGGTGGCAAGGGGAGACACGTCTTTGTTCGAGTCGTCGCAGTCGCCCGAAATCGTGACGTAGCCCACGCGGTCGGCGCGGCCGCAGTACAGCTCGGGCAGCCCGGCGCGGCCGTACAAGTCGCCGTCGGCGTCGAGGTAGTACGCGGTGCACACGCCACTGCGGCACTCGCAGCCCGTGGCGCAGCTCAGCCCGTCGACCTTGAGGTCGGTGCAGGTCGAACTCGAGCCGCAAATCGCCGTCATCTTGCAATTGGGGTTGTTGCACGTCTGCGACGACACGCAGCCACTCGAACAGTTGCCGCTGCCGTCGCACACCGCGAAACCACAGACGTTCTTCGTGTCAGAACCGGCCGCTTGGTGCTTGCACTCGCCCTGGTCGTTGTCGCAGGTGTCGCAGCCGGCGGTGCAGGCCGAGCCGCAGCAGCGGTGGTCGGCGCAGAACCCGGTGGTGCATTGGTTGGCCGTGTCACACGCCCGGCCCGCCCCGACCTTCGGTTGGCACTTGCTCCCCTCGCAGTAGTGGGTCGAATCACAGTCACCATCACCGGTGCACTGGGTGCGACACGTCGTGCCCGTGCAAGCGAAGCCATTGCAATTCATGGCGTTTTGAATCGTGCAGCTCCCCGCGCCGTTGCAGTGCGAAGCCGGCGTGACGACGCCGTCTCCACACCCGGCAGGTGGCCCGCACGTGGTGGTGGTGCTGGCGAAGGTATCGGTCGGGCAGGCGCCGCCCGTACACACCTCAATCACGTCGCATTGACCGAGGGGCGAGCGGCACGGCTGGGCCGCGCAGTCAGAATCGGCGCAGTCGACTTTGCCGTCGCCGTCGTTGTCGAGGCCGTCGAAGCAGCTGCCCTGGTTGTTCTCACCGGTGCCGGCGTCGAAGCTGAACCCCGCATCGAAGGTCGTGCCGGCGTCACCCACGCGGCCTGCGTCGGAGGCCCCCGCGTCGCCAGAACTGCCGCCGTCTTTGCCGCCGCCGTCGAGACCGCCCGCGCCGCCGCCCGTGCCTCCGCCCGAACCGCCCCCCGTGCCCCCGCCCGTGCTGCTGCCGCCGCCGGTACCGCCGACGACCAGCAAGCACTTGCCGGCACTGCAGAATTGGCCCTCGGGGCAATTGTCGTTGCTCTGACACGGGGCCCCCGTCAAGACGGGGAAACAGGCAGGCAGCAGCACCAAGCCAGCCAAGCCTCCGGCCAGCACCAAGCCGTGCAATTGTCGCGTAGCGAATGTCATGAATGCCTCGAAGAGCGGCCCCGAAAGAAGTTGAGTCTGTGCAAGCCGGTGTGAACTTTCAAGTTTGGTGGAACAACCAACCCCACGGAGGCGTCTGCTCACCGTGACACCGACATGTCTGGCATTGGCCGTTTTGGTGAGCGCGAGCCCCAAGCGTGTCTACATCGACGCCGGTCACGGAGCACCTGGCAATGACGGCAACCGCGGCGCTTATTGCCAGCTTGAAAAAGACCACACCTTGGCCGTCGCCCAAGCGCTCGAGGCGCTGCTGCCAACCCTCGGCCCGTACATCGTGAAGGTCAGCCGGCACGCCGAAGAGCAGCCCACCTACCAACAGCGCATTCGCGACGCCGAGGCGTGGAGGGCCGACGTGGTGGTGAGCCTCCATTCTGATTCGCGGGGGCTGGCGTGGCCGTGGCTGCCCTTCGCCTACCCTGCCCCCGACCCGAGCGAGCCTGCGCCTTGGGGCCCGCTTCTGTCAGGGCAGCGCTCGAGCAACGCGACCGAGGGTACGGGCACGGTGTGCTTTCGCAATGCGCTGGCCCCCGGGTACGCCGTGCTGTGGAACGACGTGGGCCCGGCCCCGACGGTGGCCGCGCGGGCGCGGCTGGGGCGCGCGGTGAGCGTCGCGCTGCGAGCGGTGGGCTTCGGCGCGTACCACGGAGCCGACTACGAAGGGCTCTACAAGCCCGACCCCGTGGTCGGCGGCTTCATCGACCTGCGGCCCAACGGCCAAAACGTCTACTTCTTGCGCGCCTCGGCGATACCCACGGTCATCATTGAAACGCACCACGCGCTCGACGTGGCCGACGTCGAACAGTGGCGCGACCCGGCGACCGCGACGCACCTGGCCGAGGCGTTGGCCCACGCCCTCCAAGCGTACTTCGCGCCCTGACCCCAAGGTTCATTCTGGGCACCAATCAAGGGCCGGCTTCGTTTTGACCCAGGCACCGAACGCTCTGACCGTGGTCTGCGACCACTGGCCGCTCGGGCGGTCGACCACTTCCCAGCGGCCGAGCATGACCTGGCCCCCGGTGACCACGCCAACCGGGGCGCCGTCGGGCCCGTCGTACAACACGGTGCCCGGGCCGAAGGCGCGCAGACAGCCGGTCTGCCCCGACTCCTCGCCGGGCGCCAATTCGCCTCGCGAAGCGGCCCACGAGGCCTTCGTCACCGGCACGTCGCGCAGGGCTCCGACGTCGACCCAATAGACGACCGCCACGTGGTTCTTCATTGAAACGACTTGCACCCGCTGGCCCGGCTTCGACCCGCCCTCGTGACAGACCAGGCCCATGACGTTCGCTTCGGGCGCCCACCCTGCGTCGCCCGACTCGGTGAGGTACCAGGTCGAACCGGGGCGTACCGTCGCCAGAAATGCTTTCGGCGAAGGCGTGGCACTCAGGCAGGGCGAGGTGGCCAAAGAACGGGCCCAGCCCACGGCGGCCAAAACCACGAAGGCCAGCGCCCACGGTCGCATTCGCATTGGGCCAACACAGCATCAACCAAAGCGCAACACCACCGCCGACACGTCGTCGTCTTGCCGCGTCGTCCACTCGCGAACCTTGGCCATGATGGAGTCGCGCAGCTCGCTGACGGGGGCCCGCGCTTGGGCTTGCACGACCTCACACAGCCGTTCGATGCCAAATTGCTGGCGTTGGGCGTCTTTCGCTTCGACCACGCCGTCGGTGTACAGCACCATGACGTCGCCAGGCCAAAGACGCAGCTCTCGCTCGACGGTGAAGGGCCCAATGTCGGCCATGCCGCCCAGCCACGTGCCGGGGGTGTCGAACAACTCGCAACGGCCGGTCGCCGCGCGCCACACGATGAGTTCTTCGTGGGCTCCGGCGTAGACCACTCGCCCGTCGCGAAAATACCGAAGCAACGCGAACGTGACGTGCTCGTTCTTCTTCATGCGGCGGCGAATGTTTTCGTACAACACGCGGTTCAAGGCCTGCAGGGCCTCGCGCGGCGCGATGCGCGGTTGGGCGGCGGCAATGGCGGCGAGCGAGCTCTGTGTCATCATCATGACCAGGCCGCTGGTGAGCCCGTGCCCCGCCACGTCGCCAATGCCGAGCCACGCGCCGTCGTCGGTGGGCAGCACGTCGTAGTAGTCACCGCCGACCGAAGCGACGGGCGACATGGCCGCCGCGATTTCGAGGCCCGGCACGTCGAAGGTCTGGGGCAACACGAGCTGCTGAATGCGCGCGGCGATGTGCAGCTCTTGTTCGAGGTTCGCTTTTTCTGACTTCACCCGCGCCCACGACATGAACAGGCGGGTGACGAGCCCGACCCCCAGGGGCAACAGCACCAACATCGCCGCGAACATCAGCCCCATGAGCAGCCGCTGGGTCGCCCGCGCGGCGCGCCCGAGCGTGGCCGAGAAGTGGGCTTCGAGCGGAGTGACCGCCGCGTCGATCTGGTCGATGCGTTGAACCAGCGCTTCGACCCGAGCGGCGTCGTCGCCCTCGACCGCCGCGCGCAGCTGGCCGGCGACGTCGCGCAGCTCGAGCACGTGGCGGTCGCCCTCGGCCCAGGTCTCAATGGCTTCGGCCATGAACGGCACCCGGCGAAACCACCGAAAGAGCCGAATCATGCCGGCCACGTCGTCGGGGTGGTTGCCGCCCTGCAAGAAGCCTCGCTCGGCAACGACGAAGTCGGGCTCGTCGAGGCTCAAGGTCAGTCGGGCCTCGTGGTCGCCCAGGGGCAACGCCAACGAACGCACCGCTTCGTCATGGGTGCGCGGGTCGTGGTTTCGCGCGTATTCGACGAGGTAGAAAATCGCGTCTTTTTGGCCCTTCGACCAGAGGTTCTCGCCGGTGCAATACGCGCGCACCGACGACAGCAGTTCCATGCTGGCGGTGGCGACGACGAACAGGCCGACCACCGCCGCCACGAGCGGCCACAGAATGCCGAGCAGGCCGCGCACGTCGAGTTTGTTCATTCAGCTCGCCTTGATTTCGACGACCTCAGACGCGAAGCACGACAGCGCGTGCAAGCTCGCGCGCTGCCAGCGAACCTGGTTGTTCGACCAAAAGACGACCCGGGGCGCGACCGGTGAAACCGGCGCCGGCGCTTTGAGGCGCGACAACCAGGTGACGAATTCTTTGAAGCACGACGAATTCATGAAGTCGACCGACCGAAAGTCGACGTCGACCGCGACCGCCCGGCTGTCGGCCACCGCTTCGTCGACTCGGCTCAGCACCTGGGTCAACAGCTCGCGCGCTTCGTTCTCGGCGTTGCCGCGCAAAGCCACGCGCACCCGCGGGTCGGTCTGTGCTTCGACCGAGACGGTCGCCTCGAAGCCAGTGGTCTTGACGGTGAATGGTGCGGGAGTCATGGCGGTGCGCCTCCTGAGCTTGAGTCGACGCCCTCCCCGCCAACGCTGCTCACGGCTTCAATCAACAGCAGCCCATTTTCATCGTATTCAGAACGGAGCGACATGGCGCATTCGACCGCGATGCGCGCCAACCCCAAGCCCGACTCGGTTTGGCGCGTGGCGGTCTCCTCGAGCATGGCTTGGTACACGCGCTGGTGGTCACCCGAGCGCAAGCGCTGGAGCTGAGCCGCCACCCGAGCGGCCGATTCTCGGGTCGCGTGGTTTTTGGTGATCAGCACCACGTGGCGGTGGTGGCGCAAATCGAGCTTCACCTCGAGCGTCGTCGTCGCGTCGGTCGCGTACTTGATGGCGTTTTCCATCAGCTCGTGCACGGCCACGACGAGCCTCGAGACGAAGTCGGCGTCGGCGCGGCCGTTCGACTCGACAAACCCCTGCACGAACCGCCGCACGTGCGGCAAGGTCTTGGCGCTGAGCTGTACGAAGACCGTCGCGAAATGCTCGGTACCGCCGCTGGTCTGAGTTGACACAAGCGACATGCGCCGCATCGTGCGCAAACACGCAGGTCACGTCAAACACTTCGCCCCACTTGGGCCTGCGTCAAAGCAGACCCAGGGGCAGCGGCATGAAGACGAGCACCGTCAGTACGAAGCACACCGCGCAGGTGACCTTGCGCCCGAGTGAGAGCGGCACCGATTCGTCGGCGACCGGAGGGTGTTCGAAGCCGACGACTTTCGTCACCATGACGAACCACACCAACCACGAAGCGCTGCAGCACACCGCCAACACGATGAGCGCCGACGCCACCCAGTGGCCGACCTTCACGGCGTGGGGGCCGAACCAGGCGTGCACCAAGTGACCGCCGTCGAGCTGGCCCACGGGCATCAAGTTCAGCATCGTCACCAACAGCCCAAACCACGCCGCCAAGAACACCGGGTGGGCCGAAACGTCGCGACCTTCACCCAGCGGGCCCAAGAGCAGCCGCTGCAACGCCAAGGTGAGCAGGTTGTCTCCGAAGAGCACGGCCGCGGGCTGGGCCACGTCGTCGGTGCTGGAGGCGCCGTCGAACCAGGCGCGGGCCGCCCGGCCCAGCTCAGCGGCCAACGACAACAGCGAAGTCGGTGGAGGAAAATGGGTCGCGCCGGCGAGCGAAGGCGGCAGGTCGACCACCGGGCTCAGCCGCAGCCCCACCACCAGCAGCGGCACCGCCACCAACAAGCCCGCGAGCGGCCCGGCGGCGCCAATGTCGACGAGTGCATTCTTGGTCGGCACCCGGCCGCGCAACCGAATGACGGCGCCCAACGTGCCGAAGCCGAACGGCACCGGCAACGGTATGAAATAGGGCAGCGACGTTTCGACGCCGTGGGCTTTCGCCATGGCCCAGTGGCCCATTTCGTGAGCGCCCAAAATCAACAGCGCCGAGAACGCAAACAGGCCCGCGCCGACGAGCCGGTCGCTCACGTCGGGGTTTCGCACGTCGCCCCACGAATCGAAAAACACCCAGAACACCGACCCCGCCGTGGCCACCAACAACAGCGCGTTCAACCAACCACTCGATGTCGCGTTTCGGGTTCGCACCTCGGGCCGGGGTATAGCGCGGTTGAGAAGCCGCGCTCATTCTGGCGACGACGCTTGCGAAACCGCTCGATTCGCCGGCCGCTTGCGGTATGCTGCCGCGCCATTTCACCCCTCACAGGAGTCGTTTTCACATGAAGAACTTGTTTCTCGCGCTGGTGATGGCCGTTGGTGTCTCGGCTTGCACGTCGGTTGAATCGGCCACCGTGGCCGGCAACGAAGTCGTCGCTGGTGGCGGAGAGGCCGTCGCGGTCATTCAAGCCAACTCCATTGGCTTTACGTTGCTCTTTCACATCGTCGACATTGTCTCGTCTGACCTCGACCAAATTGTGAACAAGCTGCTCGTCGCCGAAGCGAAGGCCATGGGCGCGTCGAAAATCGACCTGAAGGGCGCCAGCACCACCCCGCGCCACGGCATTTTCGCGCTCGCCGGCTTCATCATCGGCTTCCCCATGTCGGGTGGCACGGCGATCGCCGTCAAGTAACCGAACACCACTTCGGTTGACTCAAGAGGGCTCGCCTCGGTACCAGGCGGGCCCTCGTTGTTTTCGTCTTTCGCTGAAAGGAGCCGTCTTCGTGCCGCCTGTCGCCGCTCGCCTCTTGCTCGTCGCGCTCACCGCTGGCCTGTGGGGCTGCCCGTCGACCCCACCGTCTCTCGTCAACGAAGTGAAGCGCGTGTTGGCCGAGCGCGACCGAAAGCTGACCTCGTACCACGTGGTCGTCGACAGCGCGCAGGGCACCGAGAAAGCGAAGCACGAATTCTTCTACCGCGCGCCCAACCGCAGCCGCGGCACCATCACCGAAGGGCCCGAGCCGCAGACGCTCTCGTACGACGGCCTCAAGTTCTACAAAATCACTCCGGGGGAAAAGAAGTTCGAAGCCTTCGACGTCAAATTGTCGCCCGAAAACGCGGCGTATTTCTTGGCCAGCACCTTCACGCCGTTCGTGCCCGAGGGCTTTCGCACGCCGCTGTTGCCGTCAAAAGGCGTCACCGCCCGCAAGGTCGCCCACCCCAAAGCGCCCGACGCGCTCGAAGTGACCGTCACCGTCGAAGGGGCCACCGTCGTCTGGGTGTTGCGCTGGCCGAGCGGCGACGTGCTGCTCAAGCGCGTCGGCAGCATTGAGTTGTCGGTCGACGAAGAGCACTGCGACCAAGCCCTCGGCTTGTGCGTGCCCAAGCTCGTGACGCAGCGCGAAAGCGGTGTGGTTCAAGCGACGACATCGCTCACGACGATTGAGTTGAATGTGGCGATACCGAACGATTTCTTTACCTTGAAGGCACCTGAAGGCTTTCATGGTGAAACGCACGAGTTGGTTGAAACGAAACAAGACTCGCCCCAGTAGCGTCGAAAGGGCCTAGACAGCGTCAAAGGCGGTTGAACAATGGCAGCCCTGAAGTGGATTGTGGTCGCCCTGTGCGGTGCGTCGGCGTTGGGCCTGGCGGGTGTGGGCGTCAAAAACAGTCACGAACTGCTTTCGCACGAATCGGTCGCGTCGATGGGCGCGAAGGTCACGTTGCGCCCGTTGCCGCCTCCGGTGGGCGCGGCGAGCGCGGTGCCGACGGCGAAGACCCCGGCACCCGTCGCGGCGCCTGCCGTGCCGGCTCCCGCGGTACCCTCTGCGCCAACCGAGGCCCCCGACGCCGGAGCTCCCGCGCCGTCGCCTCCGGCCGCGGCACCGCCCGCCGCGAAAGACGCAGGCGCCGCCCCGCCGCCGGCTCCTCCGCCGGCCCCGCCCGTTGCCGCCGCCAAGCCGCCCGCGCCGGCACCGCCACCGGCCGCCGCGCCCGCCCCGGCCCCAGCGCCCGCCGGCGAAGGCGTGCTGAATTTGAAAGCGAACGCGACGGCCGACGTCTTCGTCGACAGCAAGCGCGTCGGTTCTTCGCCGGTGACCGGGCTCAAAATCAAAACGGGGCCGCACAAGGTTCGGTTCGACTGCTACGACGACGCGGGCAACACCGTGGCGGGGGCCGTGCAAAATGTCACGGTCACGGCCGACGAGCCGGCCGAAGTCAATTTCACCTGCCCAGCCGCCGAATAACCGGGCCGCGCAACACACTGGCGTCAGCGGCCCCGTTGAACGACGATGCGCCGAATGCGTCGCCTGACTGGCTCCGTTCGCCTCGGTCTGCCGCTCGCCGCCCTGTTCGTGGCGGTTCTGTCATGCCCAACGCGCGCCGCGTCGGCGGGCGGTTCGCTGTCGAACACGTCGGGCCGGGGGCCCCGAATCGTGGTGTTGGCCGTCGCGCTCGACCCGAAAATTCGCCCGCAGGTGGGGCTGCTCGAACACGCCGCTGAAGAAGCGCTCACCCACTCGGCGCGGTTCGACCTGCTGCTCGGCGTCGACGCGTATGACCCTGGAGCCCAAGCCGCCCGCGGAGCCGCGGCGCTCAAAGCGGCCAGCCGGGTCAAAGAGGGCCGCAAGGCCATTGACGACCTCGACACCACCGCCGCCACGGCGGCCTTCGTCGACGCCGTCAGTCAATACAAGGCCACGAATTCGGCGCTGACCTTCGGTTCGCTCATCGACGCGTGGGTGATGAAGGCCGCCAGCCTCGCGAGCGGAGACGCGGGCCCCGCCAAGCAAGACATCGACCGCATCATCGCGCTGAGCGCCCGCGCCGAATTCTCGAATCAATATTTCCCTCCCGAGTTGCTCAAGTACGCCGACACCCAGAAGAAGATGGCCGCCAACGCCAAGGGCGAGTTGATCGTTCGCACCGAACCACCGGGCGCGGCCGTCTGGGTCGACGGCCAATACCGCGGCGTGAGCCCGGCCCAGGTCTCCAACATCATGGGAGGTCGCCACCTCGTCGCCGCCGCGCTGAACGGCTACGCGCTCGGCCAAGAAGAATTCACGCCCGGCGAGGGCCTGCTCAGCTTGAAACCGGCCGAGCTGCAGAGCGCCGTGTTCAAGGCCCAAGACGCCGTCTCGAAAGACCCCGAGGGCTTGACCCGCGAGCAAGCCGCCATGACCTTGGCGAAGCGCGCCGGCGCCGACCAAGTCTTGGTGCTCGTCGCCAAAAAGAGCCTCGCCGGAGAGCAAATGGAGCTCACGGTCGTGCGCGTCGACGCCACCGACGGCCACAATTGGGGGTACCAAACCGCCGTCGTGCCGCTCAACAACGAGGCCACGCTGAGCGGCGTCATCGACCTCGTCGTCGCCACCGACACCGCTCGCCTCGAAGGCCGCAAACCGGTGTTTCACCTCAAGAATTCGGGGGGGTCGACCGGCAAGAAAGTCGCCGGGGGCATTTTGCTGGCGGCCGGGGCGGGCCTCGTCGGGGCGGGCGTGTACACCGGGCTGCAAGCCCAAGCGTCGGTCGCCGAATACCACGGCATCAAGCAAGTGCAGACCGACATTGCCCAGAGCGTCGCCAGCCGCGGCCGGGCGTTTTCCATCATGGCCGACGCGTCGTTCGTTCTCGCCGCCGCGAGCTTCGTGACCGGCACGGTTTTGCTCGCCACCAGCGGGCCGCCGAAAACGAGCGAGGTCGACGAACCCCGCCCCAGCGAGCGCAGCGGCCCCTCCGGTTCGACCCGTGACGAGGCGCCCCCACCGTCGAAGAGCAACACCGGCTGGGGCGCTCCAGCGAAGCGTGAATCGAGCGACTGAAGCCAAAGCGGCCGAAGAAAGAGAAGCCGAAGCCCGACGCAAAGAAGAAGAGAAAGAACTGCGCGACCCGAAGAAGCGGGCCGCCAAGAAGCGCGAAGAAGAACGAAAACGAAAAGAAGAAGAGCGCGCGGCCAAAGCCGCCGAAGCCGCGCGGCGCGAAGAAGAAAAGCGCGCCGCCAAGGCCGCTGAAGCCGAACGCCGTGACGAAGAGAAGCGCCGCAAGGCCGACGAAGCCAAGGCCGCCAAGGCCGCTGAGGCCGAACGCCGTGACGAAGAGAAGCGCCGCAAGGCCGACGAAGCCAAGGCCGCCGAAGAGAAGCGAGAAGAAGAACGGCGCGCCGAAGAAGCCGCCGCGCGCAAGAAAGAAGAAGACGCCCGGGCCGCCAAAGCCGCCGAAGAAAAGCGGCGCGAAGAAGAAGCCAAGAAGAAGAACGGCAAGCGCGACGACGACGACCTGCGCAACTACTGACCATGGCCGACCCGCTGTTCAGCTTCGAGGCGACCGTCGACAGCCCGCTCGTCAAAGCGTGGTTTTTCGACGAGACCGCGACCGTCGTCGACCAGACCTTCTCGAGCGAAATGAACGCGCAGGTCGCGGCGTTTCTGGCGGGGCCGCTCCAGCTCGCCATTCAGAGCCGGTACACCGCGAAAGGGCGCAAGGTGCGGTACGTGCACGACTGGCGTTCGTGCAACTCGTACAAAGTCGACGCGCGCGACACGCTCATTCAGTGGGGGCGAAACGGCGCGAGCGGCACGGCCGAAACCATCATCGCCATTTCAGAAGACGCTTCGCCGTTTCTGCGCATTGCGCTGACGACCGGCACGCTGATCATGCGTGGTTTGGGCATGAAGATTTCGGTGGTGCACGACCTGAGGGCCGTGGTGACCGAGCTGGGGCACCCCTCGGCGGTCAAGCCCTAACCGACCGAGTACCGAACAAAAAAAGAGGCGGTGCGACCCGACGATCGCACCGCCTCGGTGTTTTACGTCGCCGTGGTCAATGGGAGGCACTTCTTCGGCGACGCAAGCCCAACAGCAGCAACCCCAAACCGAAAACCGAGGCGTCGGCCGGCAAGGCGCTGCAGCTGAAAGCGCCGTTCTTGCCGTCGGGAGCCGCCGTCATCTTGAGCTCTGACACCGATTCTCGTGAATCGGGGTAGAGCCGGTCGGCGGTCGCGAGGCTCGCTTGCAGTTGCAGCGAGTATTCACCGTCGACGTCGGCGGTGAACGTGGGCACCGCCCCCGACGCGTATTGGTACTGCCAACGCTTGCCCGAGGTCGCCTCGCCAATGGGGTGGGTGATGGCGGCGACCGAGCCGGCCGGGCGCTTCGACACCGTCCACCGGTATTGAATGGCCGTGTCTTGCCGGTTGGCGAACAGCGGCATCACGAACTTCTGGCCTCGTTTGAGCATGATCGAACCACCGGCATGCACCCGAAACGGGCCCGCGGGGTCGAGGCAGTCGTCTTTGTTCTCGGCGCTGACCACGACGCAGAAGCGGGGGTCGCACGCGTCACCCAAGCCGTCGCCGTCGCCGTCCCATTGGCCGCGGTTCATGGCGCCTTGGCAGTTGTCGGCCAAGTTGGCGATGCCGTCGTTGTCGAGGTCTTGGTCGCAGACGTCGCCGATGCCGTCGTGGTCGGTGTCGAGCTGGTTCTGGTTCACCGAACCCACGCAGTTGTCGATGGCGTCGCCCACGCCGTCGCTGTCAGAATCGAGGTTGCAGCGCGAGTCGTTGAGCCGCTCGTTCGGCGAGTGCGCGATGCTCGGGCACAGGTCGGCCACGTCGAGAAAACCGTCGCCGTCGTCGTCGTCGTCGCAGAGGTTGCCGAACGCGTCGCCGTCGAGGTTCACCTGGTCGGCGTTGGCGATGAAGCTGCAATTGTCGAGCTCGTTGGCAATGCCGTCGCCGTCGAGGTCGCTGTCACAGCGGTCTCCGTGGCCGTCGCCGTCGGTGTCGAACTGGGTGAAGTTCGCGACCACCGCGCAGTTGTCGCACGCGTCGCCGACCCCGTCGCCGTCTTGGTCGAGTTGGTCGCGGTTGGCGCCAAACGGGCAGTTGTCGGTCGAGTCGCTTTTGCCGTCGCCGTCGGCGTCGTCGGTGTACGCGAGCGTCATGCCGTCGTCGGTGTAGGCGACCCACACCGTGCCCGTGCCCGAGGTGCAGACACCGTTGGTGCAGGGGCCGCCGCCACCGCCGCCTTCTTCTTTCGGAGCGCCGCACGACGTGCCGAGACACTCTGGGTTGTCACTGTCGGCCCACGCCGAAGTGCACATCGTACACACCGCCACCGCCATGGCTGCCCATGTTGTTTTCATGCGTTCGTCCTTGGGTTGAGGCGGCACCAACCATTCGGCCCGCTCTTGAACAGGCATTTCCACGAGCGCACAAAACCCTTCCCCTGCGGTGCATTGGTTCGGCGCGGCGCTCCGAAATGTGCGAAATATCAAAAGGCGAATGAGCATTTTGCCCGCCTCGTCTGCGTTGCGCTGCGCCGTGCTCGGCCTGGCATTGGCCCGCTTTCTTCGCCGGTTGCGAATGGTGCTGGCGGTGGGGGTGGT
>JBGAIY010000201.1:0-13644 GCA_044225205.1 Myxococcaceae bacterium
GCCCAAAGGCCGAAGCGACTACCCCGAGCGCATTCGCGCGCGGGTGAGGGCGAACACCGAACGTTGGCTCACCGAGAGCGCTCGACCGCTGTGGCCGAAGGCCGCCGACGCGAACGACCCGAACGCGGTGAAGTGGCACTGGCTGTGCGACCCGCTCGACCGGGTCGGCCCGGCGCGGCTCGACGCGCAGTGGGTGGCGCCGGTGTCGAACCCCTCGAACCGCTACGTGCTGACGCTGCCGGGCACGACCCAGTACCGGCTGCGCTCGAACGAGTCGGGGTACGACAACCTCGTCTTGGCCGGAGATTGGACCCGAAACGCCATCAACGGTGGGTGTTTCGAGGGCGCGGTGATGTCGGGGCTCGACGCCGCGCGGGCGCTCGACCCGGGCGTGCGCGAGGGCATCGGTGACTGGCTCGGGCGGCTCGAACGCGCGCAAGGGGTGAGCGGCGCCAAGTCTTCGCCGGTCTCGACGAGCGCCGAGCGGGTGCCACTCGAGCGCACGCCGGTGAGAGGCCCAGGGCCCACCTGGGTCGAACCCGGTGGGCGGCGCTTGCCCAAGTACGCGCTGCGCGACGGCGAGCTTTTGGCCGTGCCGCCGATACGGCTCGAAGTCGACGTCACGCTCTTCGTCATGCGCGCCGACCCCGCCCGGTTGACCGAGCTGCTCGACGCCCAGCTCAACTTGAGGCCCGACCAGGTGGTCTACCGACCCATGGCGCCGCTGGCGGTGCTGTATTGCGCCCGGGTCGACAACTACGCGGTGACCGACCCGCTCGGGTTCGTGCCCGAGCTCGACTTCGGCTGGTGGGTACCGGCCCTGGCGGGCCGAATGCAGGGCGGCCGCTTCACCCCCGAACGCGCGGTGACCTTCACGCCGTACCTGTGGGTGTCGAACGACGTGGCGCTGACGAATGGCCGGTCGGTGTTCGGGTTCGCAAAAGACTTGGGCACCCAGTTCTCGATGCCTGACGCCGCGGCGCCCGAGCGGCCCTATTCGGTCGACGCGTGGGTGATGCCGCGGTTGGGCCCGAACGCGCCCACCGAGCAACGCCGGCTGTTCGAAGTGACGCACGCCCCAGTGCCTTCGGTCTTCGGCACGACCAAGCGCGTGGCGAACGTGCTGGGGGTGTTGACGAGCGCGCTGACCAACCGACCCGACGACGAAGCGTTCGGGTCGAGCTTTCGGGCGGCGTTGTCGTTGTGGCAGGCAATGCCCAAGGGCCAGCGCATGGTCTTCTTGAAGCAACTGCCCGACGTGATTGACACCCGCCGGGCGTGCTACCAGGCCGTGCTCGAGACCGACATCGCCTTCGAGCAGGCGCCGCAGCTCGAACTGCTCGACGGCCCCGCCTCGGTGACCCTGTGGGAATACGACTCGCACCACGTGGCACGCACCTTGGGCCTCGCGGGCGAGGCGGTCGAGGGCCGAAAGCACGTGGCGAAGGCTTTGCTCAGCGCGCGGGCTCGGTTCTCGGCCAAGCTCGAACACCCCACCATCGTCTGGGAACGAGGCGTCGGTGGGCTCTGACTTCGACATTGTCATCGTGGGGGGCGGCCCCGCTGGCCTCGCCACGGCGTTGTGGGCGGTTCACCACCGCCCTGAGTTGCGCGAGCGCCTCGTCGTGCTCGAGCGGGCGACGTACCCACGCGACAAACCCTGCGCCGGGGCCGTCGGCGGGCGGGCCGACCTCGCGTTGGCCGAGCTCGGGGTGCGGGTCGACGTGCCGTCGAGTGAGGTGACGGGGTTCTCGGTGGCGTTGCCCGGTGGCACGGTCGTTCGCCACGAGCCCCGGGGGCGACCGGTGGGGCGGGTGGTTCGCCGCATTGAGTTCGACGCCCGTCTGGCGCAGCTCGTTCAAGAGCGAGGCGTGCGCGTGCGAACCGGAGTGGCGGTTCAACGGGTCGACGAGCGGGCCGACGCCGTCGTGCTGTCGACGAACCAGGGGGCCCTCACCGCGGGCTGCGTCGTCGGAGCCGACGGGGTGGGCAGTGTGGTTCGCCGGGTCATCACCCCGGCCCCCGCTCGGTGGAAAGCACAGGCCCTCGAGGTCGAGACGCCGCCGGTACCGAGCGACGGGCCTCGTTCGCTGCTCGCGTTCAACGCCATCGACTCCGCGTTTCGCGGCTACCTGTGGGACTTTCCCTCGGTCGTGGGGGGCAGGCCGGCGGTCAACCGTGGCATCTACCGGGTGACTCCGAGCGACGCGAGCACCGGCCTCGACGAATTGACGGGCCGCCTCGAGGCGCACTTGGCGGGGCGCGGCCTGGCGTTGAACGACTGCGTGAAGAAACGGTACGCAGAACGCGGGTTTGCGCCACGCGACGTGCTGAGCACGCGCCGGTTGGCGTTGGTGGGTGAAGCGGCGGGCGTCGACCCGGTGACGGGCGAGGGCATCGCCCAGGCGATCTTGATGGGGCGGTGGGCCGGGCGGGCGTTGGCGCGTCGCTGGTTGTTGTCAGACCTGCGTTGGTGGAAGTGGGGGCTGTTGGGCGACGGGGTCGGCCTCGACGCGGTGGTGCGCCACCAAGCGGCCAAAGCCTTCTTTGGTGCCCAGCGCGGGTTTCATGAGCGAGCGCTGCTCAACGCGCCCGACTTCGTCGCTTGGGGCGCCGCCTACTTCGGTGGCCTCAAGCCGAGCCTGCGACTCGCCGCGAAGATCGGCTTGCGCGGTCTTCGGCACGCCGTCGCCGAGTGGCGCGGGGAGTGAGCAACCCCGTTCGGAGCGGCCCCGGGTGACGCGCTCGTGACCTCGACTCCCGCGGCTGGCCTGCTTTGCTCGGGGGTGTCAAACCGCCGTCGGTGCGGCGCCCGGCCGGCACCCGGTGCTGACCGACCGCCGGGCCTTTCGCCGTCTTCGTCGAGGCTGCGATTCGGCGCGGAGAGCGGCTGGCGTGGCTTCGGCATGCCGGGTTCCGCCAACCTCGGAGCAGGCCTCCGACGCAGTGCTCGGCGGCCCTTTCCCAGACCTCGTGGGTGCCCCGCGATGCACCGCGGCTGGCGTTGGGTGATCTTCGGGCACGTCGTGATCAACCGCCGTCGGTGCAGCGCCCAGCGACGCAGCGCTGGCGGCTCGCGGGGGTTTCGCAGTCTTCGTCGAGCCAACAGTTGGGGGCGAGTTCGGTCTTGGTACGGCCGCTGGCGTCGTCGCTGGTGACCCGCTGGCAGGCGCGCGCACCATGTTGCGCCGAATCGAACCGGCACGCCCAGGGGCCGGGCCCGTCGGGCAAGTCGGGGTCGTCGTCGACGCACAGCCGTTCGTCGGCGTGGCCGTTTCTGGGGCCGCACCGGTACCCATGGGCCGCCGCGCTCGCGACGGGGGTGAGGCCGGCGGCTTTGGCATGCTCGCGGCACACGGTCGACCCGTGTGAAACGGCGCAGTCCCACTCGTTGAGGTCGGGTCGGCGCGGCCAGCGCTGCACGCAGTCGCTGTGGCCAGCCCCCACGCAAATGAAAGCCGAAGCCTCGGTGCTGCGTGGGCGGCAGGGCTCGCCGGCTGGGCACCGTTCACGCGCCGTGCTGGTGGCGGGCGCCCGCGAGCACGACTCGCCCCAGGCCACCAGGGCCCCCGTCGCGAACACGACCAGGGCGCTCCAGGTGTTACGGCTTGCAGCTGATGCTGTTGCCGCAGCTGCCAATGCTGCCTCCGCCCGAATGGTAGTTCTGGCAGCACAGCCCAGCGGCGACACAACACTCTTGATCGTAGTCGGTGCCGAACGCGCCGAAAATGCCACCTTGCTTGCACTGCGAGGGCGGGGTGACTTCGTGGCAGCTGCCCCAGGTGCCGTCTGACTGACACGTCTGTTGGCCGAAGTGGCAGAAGGTGGGCTCGTCGCAGTAGCGGTTGGTGCCGGGGGTGCAAATTTCGCAGTCACCGTCGGCGCAGTCTTTGGTGCCGTCGCAGTCGTCGTCTTGCTCGTTGTGGCACGCGGTCTCGTGCAGCGCGCAGCCGCACACGCCCGGGTAGCGGCAGTCGGGGTCGGCGCAGTCGACTTTGCCGTCGCAGTCGTCGTCGAGTCGGTCGGTGCAGTTGTATTCACTGGGAGACTGCTGGGTGCACACGGTGCAGTTGCCGGCGCACGACGCCTCGGCGCAGTCGATTTTGCCGTTGCAGTCGTTGTCGTAGCCGTCGTTGCACAGGGTGTCGGTTTCGGGCTGCGAATTGGCGCAGGTGGTGCACTTGGCGTTGCTCAGACACGTGGGGTCGTTGCAGTCGACTTTGCCGTCGCAGTTGTTGTCGGCGCCGTCGTCACACAGTTCAGGAAATTCGCCGCCGCACCCGACCGGGCACCCGGGGGCCTTGCCGTCGCAGTCTTCGTCGACGCAGTTGCCTTCGATTTCAGCCGTGGGCAGCTGCTGGTTGGCGCACGCGCTCCAGTCGCTCAGCTCGCCGCCAGCGGTGCAGGTCTGCGTGCCGTCGCGGCACGCGCCCACGTGACGAAGGTTGGCGGCGCCGGTCCAACAGGGTTGGGTCGCGTCTTTGGCGCAGCTGCAGCCCTCGTCGACGAAGCCGTTGTTGTTGTCGTCGAAACCGTTGCCGCAGACTTCGGTGGCCGAGCCCGCGTCGGCCGAGGTGGTGCCGCCGCCGCCACCGGAGCCCGATTGCCCGCCGCCGCTGCCCCCGCCAGCCGCGCCGCCTCCGGCACCGGAGTCGCGCGGGTGCACGGTGTTGCCGCCGATGGTCGCGTCACCGGCACACAGACACCCCGACAAGCTGCCGGTCAACAACACCACCCCGAGCGTCGAAAGCACGTGCTTCATGGAGCGACTCCTGGTTTTGAAAGGCGACGACTGGTGGGTGTACCACGGGGCCGAGGCCTGTGCGTGTTACCTCCAGTGGTCATCGGCGCCAGGGGCTAAGAAGTTTCGGCCCGGTCAGGGCTGCGGGAGCTTGCCAGCGGTCGCCGCAACGTCTCGCGAAACGACGAAATTCGCTCGGGCAGCTCGGCCAAGAGGTTCGCGGCCTGGTCTTCGGCCTCATCAGCTCGAAGAGGCCCGGGCGCTGTCTGGCTTCGAAGGTGCCCTTCGAACGGAGCCGAAAAGAGGTGACTCCGCCTTCGACCCGCGCCTCGATGCCCATCAGCTCGGCGTTCGGTTGGTGCACCATGGGGTACTTGCCGTCGGTGGTGATGGGCGGCTTCACCGTCGGCTCGGTGAACGTCGAAAGCGAGCGCTGGCTGGGCTCGGCCAACATCGAGGCAAGGCCCTCGGCCCCACGCCCCCCGGCTCGAGCCGAGAAGCGACGGAGGTCGGCACCCGAATGAGCGCCATGCATTCGAGGGCGGGGTCTGCGCCACCCGACGAGTCACCTCAAAACCGAGCAGTTTCGAGGCGTTCGCCCCCGTTCGACGACGTGGGAGTGTTCGTTCGGGGCAGGCGGTAGAGCGCGGCGCTCGTCATGGGCAGCACCCCAACCCTCGACGCCTGGGGGTGGCGGCGGAGCAGCTCGGCCTCGGCGGCGCTCGCGCCTTCGACGGCGACCCACTTGGCGCCCGCGGTGTCGACGCGGTCGCAGAAGGCTTGGGCGTGGCTGCTGTCGAGGTACTCCACGCGGCTGGTCGCCGCCGAGTTCCACAGCTCGGCCAAGAATTGAACGGTTTGGTCGTAGACGAGCAAGTCGCCGGCCGACATTTCGGCTTCGCGCAACGCGAGCAGCTCGGGGCTCCACAGCCAACTCTTGTCACGGCGCAGGGCTTTCTCGTTGACCCACAAGGGAGCGCCGAGCGTCGGCGTGGTTCGAAAGCCAATGAAGTGGGCCCCGAGGTCCCACACGGTGAGGGTCGCCAGGGTGGCCAAGCCCACGAGGTAGAGCCCGCGGCCGGCGCCGCCTTTTCGCTCGAGCCAGGTGAAGAATGCGCCGGCAGCGACCAACGCCGCGCCCGGCACGCCCAAGACGAAGCGGCCCCACCACGCAGCGGGCACCATCAACGCGGCGAAGGCGGTGTACGCCAATTGCACCGCGGCGAGCTTCTGCCGACGAGCGATCAGCACCACCAGACCCAACGCCCCGAGTGGAAAGACGAGGTCGTTGCCGGCTCGACCGAACGGGCGCTCGCGAATGTCGGGGTAGGGCTCACCGGGCTCGCGGTACCAGCGCTCGACCAGGTTTTTGACGCTGTCGGGGCTCCGCAAGAACGCGCGGCCCCCCGCCACGGCGTCTTCGTCGACCACGCCGGGCAGCTCGACGTCGAGCACCGGCAGCCGAACCCACGCGGGGTACAGCGGGTTGTGCGTTCGGGCGAAGTTGCGAAGGGGCCCGGTCAGGCCGACGGCGAGGCTCGTGACGACCAACGCGACCGCGGCGCCGCGACGCAGGGCCCGGCCTTGGCGAAAGACCGCCCACCCGAGCCACGGGGCCATGAGCGGCACCAAGACGAACGCCGACATTTTGCAGGCGAAGAGCAGGGCGGCCGACACGAGGCTCATCGCGAGCGACTTCGGGGTGAGCGGCGCGAAGGTGAAGTAGGCGAGCGCCAAGAAGAGCGAGCCGGCCGCCACGTCGGCGTGGGTCGTGTGCAGTTGAAGAAAGACCGCCGGCAGCACGAGCCAGCACAAGCCCAGAGCGAGCGACAAGACGCGCTGCGCGCCGAGGCGTCGACACCACGCCGTCACGGCGAGGGCGCCGACCGCGCCCCAGGCCAGCTGGGTCGAATCGTCGAGAACGCTGCTTTGGAGCGCCAGAATGGTGAACGCCGAAAAGGTCTCGACGAGGCGCGGGTAGCTGTTGAGGTACGGGTTGTGGGTGTCGACCCAATAGTGAATCGAATGGTTCTGCACCATGAGCCGGCTCTGGGCTCCGTGGTACCAGACGCAGTCCCATGACCAGCTCGAGAAGGTGAGCACCTGAACGACCGACGTGGCCAGCGCAAAGGCCGCCGCCGCGGCAATGTAGGCGGTCGGCAGCGATTCGGCGGCCCCTCGCCACATCGTCAACAGGCGCCGGCCTTCAAGGCCCAGCCGACGCGCGAGGTGACGCTTCGGCGCCCAGGCCAAGGCGGCACCGGTCACGAGCAGCGCCGCCGCTTGCGCCCAGCCGTCGGTGAACAGCCCAAACCAGCTGACGACCCACCACCCGCCGAGCGGCAGCACGTGAGCCACGATCAACGCCGTCAGCCACCGCTCGCTCATGCTGCGCGGGTTGCTCAGTTTCGGCGCGAGGGCCAACGCCGCGGCGAGCGCCGCCACGCACGTCAGGCCCAGCACCACCACGCGCGCGAACGTCTCCACCATGGCCGTGGAGGTCGCTGGCGCGTTCGGCGTTCAAGGTCGGTGGTGTTCGTTTCGCAGCCGCCCGCACGGCGTGGCGACGAAGAAACGTTCAAAAAAAGGAGCGACGCTTCGAGCCCCGGGCCACCCACGCCGCCGCGGCCCACGCGAGCAGGCCGACGCCGCTCGCTTGGCAGCCGCAGCCGACGGGAGCCGGGTCGTTGGTGCCGGTGCCGGCGTCACCCAAGGTGCCGGCGTCGCTGTGGCCGCCGTCGCTCGAGGGGGGGGAGCCGGCGTCGCCCTGGCCCGCGTCGGTGGTTGGCGTGACACCGCCGTCGCCCGACACCACGTTGAGCACGGCGCAGTGGTGGTAAAAACAACCGCCCGGGTTGTTGAAACCGTGGTTCGACATGAACTGGGCCACTTGCAACACGCAGTTGGTGCACGTCACGTTCGGCGGAATCGTGACTTGAAAGCTCTGGGCGCCGCTGAACGCGCTGGTGTGCACGAGCTTGCCGTCAGCCAACAGGGGGAAAGTGGGGTTCTGCTGAATGACGGTCGACTCGCAGTCGGTCGTGCCCGACGTCACCGGTGGGTCGGCGGGCAGGTCGCCCTGGCCGTTGAGCCCGAGCACGACGCGGTAGTGCCCGGGGTGAAAAATGGTCTCGACGATGTTGATGGTGACGGTGCTGCCGGCTTGCACGGTCGTGACCGCGTTGGTGGCCGAGCCGCCGCCCTCACTCCCGCAGGGGGGCGCCTTTTGGGGAGACCCCAGCCCGTCTTGTGACCACCACGAGGCAGGGGCTTTCAACTGAAAGTGCGCGAATGACGAGGGCGCCACCAACCCCGCGGTCAGCGCCAAAACCCTGAAAACCGGTGACCAGCGTCGAGAACGAAGCGTCATCGGCTCACCTTGCCACGGCCCCGCCCCGCTCGCGAACCGAAGACGCAGGCCTGCTGGCTCGAGGTGGTTACGGCGCCACCGTCGGGCAAGGGCCCTGGTCGGCGCTCGGGTACACCCAGGGGGCGCCGGCGGGCCCGCAGCCGCGGCTCGAAGCGGTGAGGGTGGTGTTGCCCAGCACCACTTCGGGCCATTCGAGCTTGAGGTGCAACCGTGCGCCTTGAATGGCCTCGGCCTCTTCGCGCCCGGTCACCGCCGCCAGCCCCGACCACCACTGCGGCCGCGTGGTGGTCTTGCACCCCACCCGAAACGCTTCGTCTTGTGCTGAGCAGACCGGTTGCCCGCCAAGGGTGGGCTTGCCCAAGAACGTCACGACGGTTCGTTCGCCGACCTGCTCGAAGTGGGCGTAGAGCACCGAACCGACCGTGTCGGCGACCTCGCTGTCGACGAAGCGGTTGCGTTGCGCGGCGAAGGTCTTGGTGGCGTCGCTTTTGAACGTCAGCCGCACGGTGCCGTCGGTCGACAGCTGCTCGTCGAACACCAGAAAGCCGCGCCGGCTGAGCACCTGCACGACGGCGCGCTCGCTCTCGGCCACGCTGGCTGAAATCGTGAGCTGCGAGTCGTCGCTCGTCAAAAAAGCGCGGCTGCTCGCTCGAATTTCAGTGAAACAGCCACTCAACAACGAGACCGACGCGGCGGTGACGACCAAGCGGTGCATTGGAGGCTCCTCAGCCCAAGAACGAACGGCCGCCCCGCGCATATTCGAGCGGGGCGGCATTTTCGCTCCCGCCCCTCAGTTTTGGGGCGAGCCGCCGCGCCGCTTGGTATTCGAGGGCCATGCGCCTCAAGAACCTCGCGGTCGTGGTCTTCGTCTCGGTTGGCTCCTCGGCTTGGGCTCAGGCCTCTCTGCCCGCGGCCGACTGGTCTGCCTTTTCGGCTCTTTTGGGTGAATGGGTGGCCGACAAGGCAGCCCCCGACGACCCGAGCGGGCGCTTCACCTTGGCCCCCGACCTCCAAGGCCGCGTGCTGGTGCGACGAAACGTGGCCGAGTACCCCAAGACGAAAGAGCGCCCCGCGTTCAAACACGACGACCTGATGGTGATTTCGGCCGAAGACTCGGCCCTGCGCGCCCTGTATTGGGACAACGAGGGTCACTTCATTCACTACGACGTGGCCATTTCTGACAACGGCACGAAATTCGTCTTTCAAAGCCAAGCCCAGGCGGGCAAGCCGCTGTTTCGACTGACGTACGTGCTGGTCGACAAGTCGAAGCTGGCCATTGACTTCGAAATGGCGTCGGGGGCGTCGAAAGGCGAGTTCAAGTCGTACATCAAGGCCACCGCGCATAAGAAGTAGCCCCATGAACACGCCCGACCCGCAGCGCACCGTGAATGACGACGTCGACGAGCTCGGCCGGTGTTTGGGCACGGTCTTGCGAGAACAAGAAGGCGCGGCGTTTTTCGAACTCGAAGAGCGGGTGCGGCTCGAGACCAAGCGGCTGCGCGAAGCGCAAGAAGACTCGGCGCCGATGCAGGCGGTGCTGGCGGCCGTCTCGCTCGAAGACGCCGAACGCCTGGTGCACGCGTTTTCGAGCTACTTCTTGCTCATCAACTTGGCCGAAGAGCACGCGCGGCTGCGGCGGGTCGCTTCGGCCGAAGGGCAACGCAAACAGGGGCTCGAGCAAGCGTTTCAGATTCTCAAAGACGAAGGGCACACGGCCGCGACGGCGCGCGCGCTCGTCGCGTCGTGCGAGCTCGGGCTGACCTTCACGGCGCACCCGACCGAAATGCGTCGCCGCACCGTGCGTGGCCACCTCGAGGCGATTTCGAACTTGGTGCCGCAGCTCGAGTCGCCCCAAGCGGTCGACCGGCTGACCGCGCACGTCGAGGCCCTGTGGAGTACGCCCCAATTGCGCGACCGCCAGCCCACCGTGCGCGACGAAGTGAACGCCGGGTTGGCGTACGTCGAGGTCATTGCCTCGGTGTTGCCCGACCTGGAACGTGAACTCGAGCGCAGCTTCAGGGCGGTGTTTGGCGAGCCGGCGCGGCTCGCGTTGCCCCTCTCATTTCACTCGTGGATGGGCGGCGACCGTGACGGCAACCCGGCGGTGACCCCGCACATGACCAAGGAGACGTTCGCGTTGCACCACCAGCGGGCGCAAGCCGCCTTGCGACGCGAGCTCGACGCGGCGTACGCCTGGCTGTCGCAAAGCACG
Organism: Myxococcaceae bacterium; assembly: GCA_044225205.1. Taxonomy (GTDB): domain Bacteria; phylum Myxococcota; class Myxococcia; order Myxococcales; family Myxococcaceae; genus JAEUJT01. The sequence continues at coordinate 10,324 of JBGAIY010000201.1, forward strand.
CGGCAGGCGAATTCGGTCATCGACGAGCCGTTTCGCCGCCTTCTGAAGACCGCCTACGAGGCGCTCGACCAGCCCGGAGCCGACGTGACGCCGCTGTTCGCCGAGCTCGACGCCACGTTGCTCAAGGCCGGGCAGCTGCGCTCGCGCGAGCACTTCGGGCGCCCGCTGCTGGTGCGTTCGCGCACGTTCGGCGTGCACCTCGCGTCGCTCGACATTCGCGAACACAGCGTACTGACCGGAGCCGCCGTGGCCGAGCTGCTGACCCACGCGGGCGTCGCGGCCTACGAGGCGATGGGCGAGGCCGAAAAGACGGCGGTCTTGCGCAAGGAACTCGCGACGCGGCGGCCGTTGCGCCCGGTCGGTGAAGCCGGTTCGCCCGCCCTGCAAAACGTGCTCGGCCCCATGGTGACGGCGAAAGAGGCCATGGCCCAGTCGGGGCCACGCGCGTTCGGTTCGTACATCGTGTCGATGAGCGAACAGCCGTCAGACTTGCTCGAAGTGCTGGTGCTCGCCCGCGAAGTGGGGCTCGACGTGGTGCCGGTGCCGCTCTTCGAGACCCTGGGCGACCTCGAGCGGGCCCCGACCGTCATGCGCGAAGTGCTCGCGCTGCCCGAATACCGCGCCACGCTGGGCGACCGCGTGCAAGAGGTGATGATCGGCTACTCCGACTCGAACAAAGACGCCGGCTTCGTGGCGGCGAACTGGGCGCTGCACGAGGCGCAAGCGCGCATCGCCGAGGTCTGCCAAGCGGCGGGCGTGCAGCACCGGTTCTTTCACGGGCGGGGCACCAGCATCGGCCGCGGCGGAGGCCCCATGGCCCGCGGCATGCTCGGGCAACCCGCCGGTACGGTGGGGGCGGGCATTCGCATCACCGAGCAGGGAGAGGCGCTGAGCGACAAGTACAGCCACCCGGCGCTGGCCCAGCGCAACCTCGAGCAGGGGCTCCACGGCTTGCTCGTGGCCGCGGGTCGAAAGCCGCGCGCGCTCGACCCTGCTTGGCCCAAGGCGCTCGACCTCGCGGCGGCGGCGAGCGTCGAGGCGTACCGGTCACTCGTGCGCCACCCTGAATTTCTGCCGTTCTTCGAGGCGGTGACGCCGATTCGTGAAATCTCGAAGCTGCGCATTGCTTCGCGGCCCGTGCGGCGGCCGGGCGCCGCCACGTTGTCGAACCTGCGCGCCATACCCTGGGTCATGGCGTGGACGCAGTGTCGCGCGAACGTGCCGGGCTGGTACGGCCTGGGTGACGCGCTCGAGCGCATTGACGTGGGGCTCGCCCAGGCCATGTACCAGCAGTGGCCGTTCTTTCGGTCAATGCTCGACAATGCGCAAATGGCGCTGGCGAAGAGCGACTTCGTCGTGTTTCGCGCTTACCGCGGGCTGTCGAACGACTCGGTGCTGGGCCCGCGCATCGAGCAGGCCTTTCGCCGTACGGTCGAGCGGGTCAGCGCCGTCATCGGCGGAGAACTCTTGCTCAACGAACCGCGGCTCCAACGGTCGATTCAGCTCCGAAACCCCTACATCGAGCCGATTCACCGAGTGCAGGTCGAGCTGTTGCGGCAGGCGCGGCGGCACGCCGACGACGAAGCCTTGCCCGCCGGGCTCGAGCGCGCGCTCGTACTGTCGCTGCACGGCATCGCCGCGGGCATGCGAAACACGGGGTGAACGGCGGGGTCAATTCTTGTGTCGCAACACCCGCTCGGGTTTGAGCCCGTGGCGTTCGATGCGGCGGTAGAGCGTACTGCGGGTGACGCCGAGCTTGGCGGCGGCTTCGGCCATGGTTCGCGACTCGGCCACCACGGCCAACAACGCGTCGACCGAGTGGTCGTGGGCTTCGGCCCCCGCGGTCACCTCGGTACGCGTGGGGCTGGGGGGCGTCGCGAGCGGTGGTCGGGCGGCAGTCTTGCTGGTGACCGCGAGCTGCGGCACCAAGTCTTCGACGCGCAGCCGGTCGGTCGCGAGGGCGACCATGCGACGAATGGCGTTTTTCAGCTCGCGCACGTTGCCGGGCCAGTCGTGCGCCGTGATGGCCTGCGCCACTTCGGCGTCGAGCGCCAGGCCGGTCTTGCGCTGTTCGCTCATCGCCTCGGTCAAGAAGCGCTCGGCGAGCACGGTGACGTCTTCGGTGCGCTCTCGCAGCGGCGGGAGCGGTATCGACAGCACGTTGAGCCGGTGAAAGAGGTCTTCGCGAAGCGCGCCCGAGCGCAAGCATTCGGCCAAGTCGCGGTTGGTCGCGGCGATGATGCGCACGTCAATGCGCTTGGGCTTGGCACTGCCCACCGGCACGAATTCGTCTTCTTGCAGCACGCGCAAGAGCTTGGCTTGGGCGTCGCAGCTCAATTCTGCAATTTCGTCGAGAAACAGCGTGCCCCCGTCGGCGGCCTCGAATTTACCGATGCTGCCTTCGTTTTTCGCGCCAGAGAAAGCGCCGCCGACGTACCCGAAAAACTCACTTTCGATGAGCTCGCGCGAGAGCGCCGCGCAGTTGACCGCGACGAACTGCTTGTGGGCGCGCGCGCTGGCGGCGTGAATGCTCTGCGCGAACACTTCTTTGCCCGTGCCCGATTCTCCGGTGATCAACACCGGCAGGGTGTTGTGGGCGGCGGCGTGCGCGACCGACCGCGCCCGAACGATGCCCGGCCCCACGCCGAAGACGTCGTCGAACGAGTATTTGGTGGGGTGGCCGTGCTTCGGTCGCCCGGTCACCGTCGGCGCCGCGTGGCTTGCGAGCGTGCGGCTCGGCCGTTGAATGACGAGGCAGCTGCCCGCGAGCACCGAGCCGTCGAACACCGGCCGGCTCAGGGCGACCTGGCCGTCGTCGAGCGCCACGGTCAGCTCGGTCGGCTGCCCCGAGCGAGGGTGCCGCGGCTGGTCGAGCAGCGAGCGCACCTTGGCCGAACGCAGCAGCGGGGCCGCGTCTTGGCGGTTCGACGCGAGCAACGCGCCGGTACGGTCGACCGCGATCAGCGTGTCGGTGGGCCAACGGCCCGACAGTTCGGCGAAGCGCTGGAGCAGCAGCACTCGCCGGTGTTGGTCGAGCGCGACCAACCGCTGCTCGATGGCGGTCGCGATGGCGGCGGTCAAGGCCAGCGTGTGGGGGTGCGCCGTGCCGCGAAAGCCCGAAATGTCGACCGCGGCGATGACGGCGCCCGTGGCCGGGTCGTGCACCGGCGTCGCCGCGCAGTGCCATTCGTGCCAGCGCTCGCAAAAGTGTTCGGCTCCCACGACGTGCACCGGGCGCCCCAGCGCGAGCGCGGTGCCCGGGCCATTGGTGCCGACGCACCCTTCTGACCACTGGGCCCCGGGCCGAAAGTTGATCGCGGC
>JBGAIY010000202.1:0-13958 GCA_044225205.1 Myxococcaceae bacterium
ATCGACAGGTCGACCTTCACGACGTCTTGACCGAGCTGCTTTTCGTCGACGTCGGGCAGGTACTTGGCCGGGTCGTGCTCGAGCTGTTCCAAAAACACGCCGTCTTTGGTGATTTTGCCCAAGGCCTGCCGGTCGGCGCTGCACGACACGGCAATGGCGACGGGGCACGACGCGCCGTGGCGCGGCAGGCGAATGACGCGCACGTCGTGGCAGAAGTACTTGCCGCCGAACTGCGCGCCGATGCCCAGGCGTTGGGTGAGCTTGTGCACCTCGGCTTCGAGCTCGACGTCGCGAAAGCCGTGGCCCTTGGCCGAACCCGCGGCGGGCAGCGTGTCGAGGTACCGGGCGCTCGCGAGCTTCGCGGTCTTGAGCGCGAATTCGGCGCTGGTGCCTCCGACGACGACGGCCAAGTGGTACGGCGGGCACGCCGCGGTGCCCAAGGTGCGCAGCTTCTCGTCGAGCCACTTCATGAGGCTCTGGGGGTTGAGCAGGGCTTTGGTTTCTTGAAACAGGTAGCTCTTGTTGGCCGACCCGCCGCCTTTGGCCATGAAGAGAAACTTGTAGGCGTCACCGTCGACCGCCGAAATTTCGATTTCGGCCGGCAAGTTCGAGCCGGTGTTCTTTTCTTCGAACATGCTCAACGGCGCGAGCTGCGAGTAGCGCAAGTTCGTGCCGGTGTAGGTTTTGAAGACGCCATGGGCAATGGCGGCTTCGTCGCCCCCTCCGGTGAAGACGTATTGGCCCTTCTTGCCTTTGACGATGGCGGTGCCGGTGTCTTGGCACATCGGCAAGACGCCTCCCGCGGCGATGCTGGCGTTCTTGAGCAGGTCGAGCGCGACGAACTTGTCGTTGTTCGAGGCTTCGGGGTCTTCGAGAATTTTGCGCAGCTGCCCGAGATGCCCCGGTCGCAGCAGGTGGGCGATGTCGCGCATGGCCGCCTGGGTGAGCAGCGTCAGGGCCTCGGGTTCGACCTTCACGAAGGTCTTGCCCTGGGCTTCGAAGGTCGAGACGTGGTCTTTGGTGAGCAGCCGAAACGGAGTCTCGTCGTGCCCGGTGGGCAAAATCTCAGTGAACTCGAACGCCTGGGTCGTCATGGAGCCCAGACGTAGTGAGTTTGGGGGCGCGCGTCGAGGGCGTCGAAGGTTCGAAGGTCAGCGCTGGGCGGGGCCGCTCCCGCTTCGGCGCTCGCCACCTCGACCTCGATTCGCTCTGGCCAGCCAACGGCGTTCAACGGTTCTCAGGTCGCGTTACTTCGGGCGAAACGCGTCTTTGACCATGTCGGCCTCGAAGCCGAACCCGATTTCGCCTTCAGCGGCGTACCGGTACACCGCGGCGGTGTAGATGCCCGACAGCGTGGCGCTGATGAGCGAGAGCATCAACAGCCCCAACACGCCCACCGAGACCGCGCCGATGATGGCGGGCGTCGAGCCGGTGTTGGCCGCCAGCACGACCGCGGGCACGCAGACCAGCAGCCACAAAAACACGCCGAGCGAGGTCACCGCGCCGATGCCGAAGTTACCGACGAATTGTTCGCCCCAGGTTTGCTTGAGCAAGCGGGTGCTGCGCTTGACGGCGTCGATGGGGCCGACCTCTTCGGTCACCAGCACCGGTACCACCAAGAAGGTGGCCACGTTCCACGCGAGGCCGATGAGGCCGACGACGATGCGGCCGAGCAAGCCCGAACGTTCTTGAATGCTCTTGAGAATGATGCCGACGGTCGCGGCGACCACCGCGTAGCCGAAAATGGCGCCGATGCGGCTGAAGGCAATGCGAAACCCGTCGGCGACGGTGGGGTCTCCGCCTCGCAAGCGAATCAACGCGGCGCCGACGAGCGCGGCGTTGCAGAAGAACATGACGAAGTACGTCACCAGGTAGAACGAGAACCCCAACAGGTACGTCAGCGCGTTGTTCGAATGCCCGGGCTGCTGGTGTTCGAACGTCAAAAACGCCGGTACCAAGAAGCTGGCCGAGACCAGCACCAACAGCACCGCCGACAACGCGGGAAAGACGACGAGTTCTTTGTCGGCTTTGAGCACCGAGGCGCTCGCTTTGACCAACGACCAGCTCCGCGAAAGGCGATCGAACATGGCCCGGAGTGTATGGACCACCGGCGCCTTGCCAACCCTTATTGGTGAACGCGCGGTGTGGGTGAAGGTGTGGGCGGCCGTCTGGTCGGCCGCAAGCACGCGAAATCAATGAACGCAGACCTTGACGTGAGGCCGGGTCAGATCGACAACCCCCACCCCGTGTCATTTTCGGCAAGCGTTCATGGCGAGCACTTCACCTTCAAGACCCTGAAAGAGGTTCTGGGGCGCGCCAACGAGTTGCGTTCGGGAGACCGCCAAGCGGGGCTGTGCGCGCGGTCGATGCGCGAAATGGCGGCGGCGAAGTCGGTGCTGGCCGAGCTGCCCCTCAAGGCGCTCTACGAGCACGTGTCGGTGCCGTACGAGACCGACGAAGTGACCCGCGTGGCGGTCGACGGGCTCGACCAGCAGGTGCTCAAGCGGGTGCAGGGCTGGTCGGTGGCCGAGTTTCGGGAGTGGCTGCTCGACGACCGAACCACGGGTGAAGACATCGCCGCGGTCTCGCCGGGGCTCACCCCCGAAATGACCGCCGGCGTGACCAAGCTCATGTCGAACATGGACTTGGTGGCCGCGGCGCGAAAAATTCGAGTGGTGGTGCGGTGCAACAACACCCTCGGCCTCAAGGGGCGCATTTCGAGCCGCTTGCAGCCGAACCACCCGACCGACGAAGTCGACGGCGTGCTGGCGGCGGTCAAAGACGGGCTCAGCTTCGGCAACGGCGACGCCGTCATCGGGGTGAACCCGTCGACCGGCGACCTGCAAGGCACCGTCGACATTTTGACGGCGGTCAAAGACCTGATGCGCCGGTACCGCGTACCGACTCAAAACTGCGTGCTCTCGCACGTCACCATTCAAATGGAGGCCGTGCGCCGCGGCGCTCCCCTCGACTTGATGTTTCAGTCGATCGCCGGCAGCGAGGGGGCGAATCGCAACTTTGGCGTCTCGGTGTCGGTGCTCGACGAAGCGTGCGACTTGGCCCGCCGTGAAGGCACCGCCCAAGGCCCCAACGTCATGTACTTCGAGACCGGCCAGGGCACTGCGCTGTCGGCCAACGCCCACCACGACACCGACCAGGTGACGATGGAGGCCCGCGCCTATGCGCTCGCCCGCCGCTACCAACCGTTCTTGGTCAACAGCGTCGTCGGCTTCATCGGCCCCGAGTACCTGCGCGACGCCAAAGAAATTACCCGCGCGGGGCTCGAAGACCACTTCATGGGCAAGCTCATGGGCATCTCCATGGGGTGCGACGCGTGTTACACGAACCACGCCATCGCCGACCAAAACGACCAGGAGAACCTCGAGATGCTCTTGGCCACGGCCGGCGTGAATTACCTCATGGGCATACCCATGGGAGACGACGTGATGCTGAACTACCAAACCACGTCGTTTCACAACAACGCGGCCTTGCGCGAAATTTTCGGTCTGAGGCCCACGCCCGAATTCGAACAGTGGCTCGAGCGCATGGGGCTGTGGCGAAACGGCAAGCTCACCGACCGGGCGGGCGACGCCACGGTGTTCGACCGGGAGTTTCGCTGATGCGAGCGCCTCCGAGCCGGCCGGGTGACGGGTGCGAGCGCCGCTCCCCAAGTCAGGCGGGCCAGCCATGACCGCCGACGAACTCACCGCGTTGGTGCGGCGCATCGTGGTCGAGGTGGTCAAAGAGGCCGGTTCGGCCCCGGCCGACGCGCGTGCGGTGGCCCCGGTCGAGCGGCCGGCGCCTCCGTTGGTGCGTCGCTCACGAAAGCCCCTGCCGCCGCCCCGGCACCCGGGTGAAGTCGACGTGCTGCGGGCCACGACGCCGTCGCGCATTTTGACCGGTCGCACCGGCACCCGCTACTTGACCGAGAGCTACTTGGGGCTGCGAGCCGACCACGCCATTGCGCTCGACGCGGTCGATTCTGAAATTGCCGAGGGCTGGGCCGAGCAGCAGGGGTGGCTGTCACTGCGCACGCGCGCGAAAGACCACACCCAGTTCTTCTTGCACCCTGACGAAGGCCGCCGGCTCGACGACGCGTCGCGCGCGAAGTGTGAAAAAGAGGCCGACCAGGGCTGCGACATTCAGCTGATCGCCGGCGACGGGCTCTCGGCCATTGCCATTGAAGAAAACGGCCCTCCGCTCATGAAGGCGCTGCAAGCATCGCTCACCAGCGCGGGGTTTCGGTTGGGCAAGCCCGCGTTCGTGAAGTTCGCCCGCATCGGCGTGCAAGACGAAATCGGCGTCATCACCCGAGCGAAGGCCACCATCATCATGGTGGGAGAGCGGCCGGGCCTGGGCACCGGCGATTCGGTGAGCCTCTACACCGCATACGGCCCGAAGCTGGGGCAAGACAACGCCGAAAAAGACTGCATTTCGAACGTGCGCCAGTTGGGCTTCGTGCCCGAACGCGCGGCGGCGAAGTGCACCGAGCTCATGAAGCGCACGTTCGCGGCGGGCGGCGGCGGGGTGAAGTTGCTCACGGCCGGCGCGTTTCGGTCTCATGTGACCTAACGCCACAGCTCACCCGGCCTGCGCTTCGCGAACGAAGCTGGGTATAAGCACCGGCCATGGCCCAGCTCATCGCCCAGCGCCCGAAGTTGCTTTCGTGCCGACTCGTCGAACAGGTCGAACCGATGCTCGCGCGGGCATTGGGGTTTTCAGCGCGGCACGTCTCGGCGGGCTTCGTCACGTGCGACCAAGACGACTCGCTCTACGCCGCGCTCGACGAGGCGACCAAGGCGGCCGACGTCGACGTGGTCTACGCGAAGTCGTTCTACGCCGGGAGCGCGCACGCTTCGGGGCCGCTGAGCGGCGAGGTGTTGGGCGTGCTCGCCGGGCCTGACCCCGGCGAAGTGAAAGAGGCGTTGTGGGCCCTGCGCGAAGCGCTCAACCGGTCGACGTATTTCGTGACGCTCGCGGGTACGTCGGGCCCCGCCTTCTTTCCCCACGTGGTCAGCGAGACGGGGCGGTACTTGTCGGCCTTGGCCGAGGTACCGGTCGGCGCTCCGTTGGCGTACCTCATCGCACCTCCGGTCGAGGCGATGCTGGGGCTCGATGCCGCGCTCAAGACCTCAGGGGCGCGGCTGACGAAGTTCTTCGGGCCACCCACCGAAACCAACTTTGCAGGCGCCTATTTGACGGGCACCCTGGCCGAGGTCGAGGCGGCCGCCGCGGCTTTCACCGAGACCATTGAAGGCGTGGTGAAAAGCCCGTTGTCTGGCCTGGTTCGGCCCGAACGCGAACGCCACTGACGGTCGTCTCTTTCAGCGTTCTTGTTGGTGGGCGCGGGCGATGGCGGTGCGCAAGGCCGAATCGAGCTTGTCGACCGCGAGCAGCACTTTGCCGTCGTGCACCGCTTTGACGGCCTCGGCTTTCACCTCGAAATCACCGGCGTTTTCGACGTACACCTGGAGGCCATGGGCGTGTACGACACGCACCGCACCGAACATGGTGCCGCCTTCTTTGGTGTAGACCTGATCTCCGATTTTGACCTGCGACATGGGGCCCCCAGTGAACCCGGGTGGGTTCACCCTGTAGCTGACCGCAGGTCGTCGTCTGTTTCAACCGCAGCGAGTAGAATGGCGGGCGCCCATGGCACCGATTCGCTCACCCGAGGTCGTGGCAGGCGTGGCCGTCATCGGCACCGACGACTGCCTCATGGGTGTCAATGCGCAGGCGGCGCTGTGGCTGGGCACGACCACGGGCGACGTGCACCGTTGCGTCACCGACCCCGCCTTTCGCCTGGCATTGAGCCGAGCGAGGGCCGAGCAGCACCCCCAAGAACTGTACGTCGCGAGCCTGCCGGGGGCGCCCGGCTGTCGGGTCGTGATCGAGCCGATGGGCGCGGTCACGGTGCTGACGTTGCGGCCGGTGAACGACGAGCAGGTTCGCGTGTTGCTCGGCACCATTGCGTCGGGCCATGACCTCGAACGGGTTTTGCGCGCGGTGGTGGCGTTCGGAGAAACCGAGCTCGCACCGTTGCGGTGCACGATTTCGTTGGTGGGCGCCGACGGGCGCCTTCAACAAGTCGCGGGCACGTGGCCCGTGCGGTGGCGCGACCTGACCCAGGGCCGCAAGGCCGAAGGCGTGGGCCACGACCTCGCGAACGAAAACTTCGAGTACCGGCCGGTGCTCGCCGAGTTCGAGACCGACCCTCGGCTCGAGTCGCTGCGCGAGCTGGCGCACGAGCTGGGCGTGAAGGTGTGTTGGTCGTGGCCCTTGCGAGACCACGAGGGGCGCATGCAGGGGGTGCTCGAAATCTTGTCGCCGACGCCGCGGCTGCCGACGCCCGCCGAAGCCGAACAACTCCATGTGCTGGCGTTGTATGCGTCGCTCGCCATTGGCAAATTTCGCGCGCACGAAGAATTGCGTGACGCGGTCGAACGCTTCGAACTCGTGTTGGGCACCACCCAACACGTCATCTACGACTGGGACCTGGTGAACGACCGCCTCGCGTGGAACGCGCGAACCGGCGACGCGTTCGGTCACTGGGCGGCGACGCGTGACACGGCGTGGTGGCACGACACCATTCACCCCGAAGACCTCGAGCGCGTCGACCAGCTGCTGCACGAGACGCTCGAGGGAAATTCGCACGCCTGGTCGGCGACGTACCGGTTTCGGCGCGCGAGCGGAGGTTGGGCTTGGGTGCAAGACGCGGGGCGGCTGCAGCGCGACGAAACCGGCAAGGCCGTTCGGCTGGTGGGCGTCATGCAAGACATCACCGAACAGCGCGACTTGCGTTCGCGGTTGGCGCTGAGCGAACGGCTCGCGTCGGTCGGTACCCTGGCGGCGGGCGTGGCCCACGAAATCAACAACCCCCTCGCGTGGATCACGTCGAACGTGAATTTCGCGCTCGAAGAATTCGAGACGCTGAAGCGAAGCCCGCGCGACTTGGCTGAATTCATCGAAGACATGATCGACGCGCTCGAAGACGCCCGCGCCGGCGCCGAGCGGGTCAGCATCATCGTTCGCGACTTGAAGACGTTTTCGCGCGCGCAAGACGAACGCGTGGGCGCCATCGACGTGCGGCGGGTGCTCGAATCGGCCATCACCATGGCGGCGAACGAAATTCGCCACCGCGCCCGCTTCGTGCGCGAACAGCACGACGTGCCCCCGGTTGAAGGCAACGAAGGCCGCTTGAGCCAGGTCTTCTTGAATTTGTTGCTCAACGCCGCCCAGTCGCTGCCCGAAAACGACGCCACCCGTCACGAGATACGGGTCGTGACTGGGGTCGACCCGCAGGGGCGGGTGTTCGTCGAAGTGCGCGACACGGGCAGTGGCATTGCCCCCGAGGTGTTGCCCCGCATTTTCGACCCGTTCTTCACCACCAAGCCGGTGGGCCAAGGCACGGGCCTCGGCTTGTCGATTTGCCATTCGATCATCACCAGCATGGGCGGCACCATCGAGGTCGACTCTCAAATCGGCGTCGGGTCGACGTTTCGGGTGTTGCTGCCGGCGAAGGTGGCGCTGCGGCCGAAGCCGGCCACCGCCCAAGCGGGCGAGCGGGTGGTCGGGGGGCGCCACCGGGTCATTGTCATCGACGACGAACCCAGCATCATCGCGTCGATCGAGCGGGTGTTGAGCGTGCACCACGACGTCGTGGGCTTCACGTCGGCCAAAGACGCACTGGCGGCCATTGCCAAGCAGCCGCCCGACGTCGTGTTCTGCGACTTGATGATGCCCGAATTGTCGGGGCCTGAATTCTATTCGCGCCTCATCGCCCAGTGGCCGGCGCTCGCCCCGAGGGTCGTGTTCATGACGGGCGGCGCCTTCACGCCGGTCGCCCAAGAGTTTCTCGACACGGTGCAGCCGCCCTTGCTCGACAAGCCCTTCAAGCCCGAAGAACTGCGCCGCGCCGTGCTCGAGCGGGTCGAGCAGCGCCTCGCCTTGGGGCCTGCACCGACGAACTGAGCCCTGGCCTGCGGCATTCGTTCGCCAGGCCGCCGCGACCGATGATTGAGTGTCGGGCATGACGACCTCGCCACCGCCAGACATGCCGCTGAGCGAAATGCTCACGCCCCAGGCGAGGGGAGCGGCCGAATTCACATTCACCATGCCCACGGGGTGGTTGCAGGGCCGGGGCCTGTTCGGCGGTTTGGTCGTCGGGGCCATGATTCGCGCCATGGAGCACGAGGTCGAACGCGAGCGAAGTTTGCGCTCGCTGACTGCCGAGCTGTGCGGCCCGAGCCAGCCTGGGCCCCTCACCGTGCGGGTCGAACGGCTGCGCGAAGGCAGCGCGGTGTCGACGCTGACGGCCCAGGTCATTCAGAACGAGGCGGTGCAGGCCCACGCGGTCGGCGTGTTCGGCAAAGCCCGCGCCGACACCCGGGCCTTGGTCGACTTGCCGCCGGTCGAACGGCCCGACTGGCGCACGCTCGAAGTCTCACCCGTGGAGCCACCGTTCGCGCCTGATTTCACTCGGTATTTCGAATTTCGCGCGGTCAGCGGCGCGCCGTTCTCAGCGGGGCGTGAGGCGCGCACCAGCACCTGGCTCAAACCCCGCCACGCCGGGCCGGCGCGCGACGCGGCCTGGGTCGCCGCCTGTGCCGACGCCTGCTGGCCCGGTGTCTTCGTCATCGAATCGGGCCCGCGCCCCATGGCCACCATTTCGTACACGCTCCAGTTGGTGTCGGGGCTCGACGGCCTCGACCCAGACGCTCCACTCTTTCACCGAGGTACGGTGGCGTCATTGCGCGAAGGCTACGCCGTCGAATACCGCGAGTTGTGGGGCGAAGACGGGCGCCTCGTCGCGCTCAACCAACAGACCTTCGCGGTCATTCGCTGACCGCGGCCGTGTCGGCGTTCGGGCAACCCGTCGCTGTTCACTCTCGAGTTCAAGCACTGTGCAGCGCAACACGACGAAGCGAGCGCGCTGGTGCGGGAGGTGCGGCGGCGAACCCGTCGCGGTCACTCGCGGTTTCAAGCACGGTGAAGCTCCATACGACCGAAGCGAGCGCGCCGGTGGGTGAGGTGCCATGCGGCGAAGAGTCGCCTCATTCCTCTCTTTGGGGCACGGTGAAGCTCCATCCTCCCGAGGCGAGCGCGCCGGTGGGGCAGGTGGTCATGCGGCGAACCGATGTCACTTGCTACGCGCCCCTGCCCGGCGTGCCCGTGCGTGAGGTGGGCGGCGGGGAAAAGCGTCGCTGTCACTCGCGGTTCAGGCACGCTGAAGCTCCATCCTCCCGAGGCGAGCGCGCGCCTGTGGGTCAGGTAGCCAGGCGGCGAACCGTTGGCCTTGCTACGCGCTGCCGGCGTGCCCGTGCGTGAGATGGGCGGCGGGAAAACCCGTCGCCGTCACCCGCGGTTCAGGCACGGTGAAGCTCCATCCTCCCGAGGCGAGCGCGCGCCGGTGGGTCAGGTGGCCATGCGGCGAACCGTTGGCGCGGGAAATAGAGGGCCCGGCGCAGCTCTACGCGCCCCTGTGTCACTCGCGGTTTCAAGGCTCAACGCGACCGACGCGGCGCGCCCCGGCGGGGTGAAATGGGCGTGCGGCCAAAACCGTCGCCGCTTCCTCGTCGGAGCCGCTCTCCGAGCGGGCGCGCAACGGTGGGTTCATCGCGGCGCGGCTCAACCGCCGAAGCGGGGTATAGACTCCCGGCCTATGAAAACCCCTCCGTTTCGCCCCGGTCGTACCCGGTTGGCCCTCGCGCTCACTGTGGCTGCACAGCTGGGCTGTGCCGGGCTGCGGCCGCAGCTGGTCGACGCGAGCGTGCAGAAACCGTCGAACGTGGCGGTGTATTTCACGGTCGACACCCGCCGAGGCGAGCCCGTGCCAGGCCTGGTGGCCGAAGATTTTCGCATTCTCGAAGACGACAAGCTGGTCTCGCCATTCGAGTCGAAGCAGACGATTTTGAACCCCGAAGTCGCGGCCAAGCACTACACGCTGCTGTTGGTCGACATGTCGGCGTCGGTGGCGGGCTCGGGCCAACTGCCGGCGCTGCAAGACGCCGTGAACCGCTTCACGTCGCGGTTGTCGGCGTACCAAGAAACCGCGGTCTACGCGTTCGACGGCCGCACCGAATTGGTGCCGCTGCGGGGGTTCGCGCCTGGGGCGGCGCCGGTGTCGCTGGCGAACTTCAGCAGCCAAGACCCGTCGACCAACTTGAACGGCGCCATCGTCAAAGGGCTCGACGTGCTCGAAAAGCAGCTCGAACATTCGGTCGTGCCGTTGCGCTTCGGCACGTTGGTGGTGTTCACCGACGGCACCGACCACGCACACCGCGTCGAACGTGACGCGGTGTTGCGCGCACTGGGCGAGGTCAATTTCGACGTGTTCGTCATTGGGGTCGGCGCCGAAATCGACGAGCGAGAGCTGACCGCGTTCGGTCGCAATGGCGTGGCTTTGTCGAAGAACCCAGACTTGGTCGGAGAACAGTTCGACCGAATCGCCGCGCGCATCGAAGGCTTCAGCAAGCGCTACTACCTGTTGTCGTACTGTTCACCGGCGCGAGCGGGCACCCACTGGCTCACCATTGAGCCCGTGACGGCGCAAGGCGCGCGCGGGCGGCTCGACTACCAATTCAACGCCGACGGGTTCGGGCCGCAGTGCGACCCGAAGCGAAAGCCCAACTTCGACCTCCGCCACCCCCGCTCGACTACGCCGACTGTTTCAGCGCGGCCTTGACGTCTTTCACGTCGGCGGCGGTGTCGCGAACCGAGCTGCCGGCGAGCGCTGAGCCCAGCAGCTTGACGACCGCCTTGCGCACGAGCGGGTGGTTGTACGCGTCGGCCACTTTGTCGAGAAAGGTGGAGTCGACCACCGCGCGCAACAAGTGCCCGGCGATGAAGCTCGACGTGAACTTCTTGCGGTGTTGGTTGACGTACCAGCCCCACACCTTCGCTTCGCGCTCTCCGCGCATGACGCGGGCAATGGCTTCGCCGGCGTACACGCCCGACTGCATGGCCTGCGAAATGCCTTCGCCGGTGGCGTTGTGGGTGATGCGCGCGGCTTCGCCCAAGTACAGCGCACCGGGCGAGGTGAGGTGGCCGACCCAGGTCGTGTAGACGATGGGGTGACCCTTCAGTTTGCCGACCTGTTTCGCGGTCTTGAGCTGCTCGCCGTAATGCTTCTGCACGAAAGCGTCGAACGTGGCGCGCAGGTTCTTGGTGCTCTTCTGGCCGTCGTCGTCTTGGCCGTCGACGCAAATGCCAATGTTCACGCGCGAATCAGATTCGGGAAACAGCCAGCCATAGAGCGGGGCGACTTCGGGGTCGAACACCATCTCGAGCTGGCCGGGGGTGAACGCGAAATGGTCGTACCAGCCCATCAACGTGGCGATGCTGCGCTTGGGCCTCGGGTCGTGCGAGAAAATCGAATTCGCGCCGTCGGCGCAGAGCACGTACTTGGCGCGAATTTCTGAGCCGTCGAACCCTTTGACGCCGACGACTTGCTCGCCTTCTTTGATCAGCGAGTCGGCCCGCCACGGGGCGCGCACTTCGACGCCGAAGCTGCGCGCTTTTTCGATGAGCAGGTTGTCGAAGTGGCGTCGCAGCAGCACGAGCGCCGCCGCGTTCGACGCGAGCACCATGTCGCGGCCGCCCGGCGTCACGATTTTCACCGACAAAATCGGGTACGCGAGCTTTCGCACTTCGGCGTCAATGCCGAGTTCTTGAATCAGGCTCAAGGCGTTGGGTGACAGCCCCGACCCGCACGTCTTGTCACGGGGGAACGGGTCGCGGTCGACCAGCACCACGTTCTTGATACCGCGTTGCCCCAGAGCGACTGCGGCGGCCGCGCCCCCGGGGCCACCTCCAACAATGGCGACGTCGTACATGCGGCTGGCCGATAGCCCTGCTCTGGGCCGTCATCAACCTTCAAGTGCAATTTTGTCGAGCCTGCGGCGCGGGGCCGCTGCAAAACCGCAACACTCCACGGCATTTGGGCTCAGGCCACGAGCCGGGCGAGCGCTCCACAGACCAAGCCGACCAGCGCGCCGACCATCACGTCGAGGGGGTAGTGCGCCCCCAAGTACACCCGCGAAAAACCGACCGACGCGGCGAACACGGGCATCGTCGCGTCGAGCCCCGGGGTGACGCCCGACCAGGCCACCGCCGTCGCCACCACCGCCGCCGTATGCCCCGAGGGAAAGGAGAACGCGTCGGGGTTCGCCACGAGCGCCCCAAAGCCCGCGATGCCGGCCGTCGGGCGCCGCCGCTGCGAGAGCCTCTTCACGAGTTGGGCGACGAGCGCGGCGCCTCCGCCCGCGACCAGCAGCCGGGTCGCGAGCAGCTGTGTCACCGGGCTGCCGACCCCCAACAACAACAGACCCACGAAGGTCAGGCTGTGGGCGTCTCCCAAGTGGGTCAACGCGCGGAGCGCACGGGTGACGAGAGGCCGTTGCCGGCGACAGACCCACAGCAGGGTCGCTTCGTCCCAGGCGAGGAGTCGTTGGAGCACGGGCCAGGGTAAAGCGCACCGCTGAGGCGGGAGCGTGGCGCGCGCGCAACATGGCGGTGACAGGCGCGCGCTGTGGTCAGCGCGAGACTTGCTGGTAGTTGTTGCCGCCGTTGTTGAGCCATACGTCGCCCACGTCGCGCGCGCCGGCCGTGTCGTGCGGCGCGTGGCAGGCGACGCCGACGTGAATGGCGAAGTCGACGGGGGTGCCGGGGGCCACCGCCGGCAGAAAAAAGTGCCCATTCACCACCGGGCACGGCACGTCGGTCGACTTGAGCACCTTGACGCTTTTCCACCCGTCGGTGGTGTAGTGGAGTTCTTGCCATGGGGTGCTCAGCACGTGAAACCCACGCTCGAGCCAGCCCCTCGCTTGGGCGTACGCTTGAATTTCGGGCATGGCGGCGTGCACCACGAAGTGCACGGTGCTGGTTACCGCCGGAGCAGAATGGCCCGCGCGCATGAGGCCGGAGGGTGACGACGGGCGGGGGTCATCGCTCGGAGGGACCATGATTCGATGCCTTTTCTGCCAGGGGGTGTGGTTCGGTGTGCGGAGATTCGCCTGATCGGCCCGCTGCCGTCTACTTGGTTTTCGCCACAGGCCTGGTCTGCTCGCCCCATGGCCTTTGACCTTTGTGGCGGCACGGGGTTCAACCTCGCGTGAGCGTGACGACGCCCAGTTCGACGCCGGCCCTGACGCTGGTTCGGCCCATTGCGGGAGACGACGACACGTCGCTGTGCCGCGCATTTCTCGACGGGCAGCCCCAGGCGTTCGGCGAACTGGTGCGTCGCTACCAAGACACCGTGTTTCGGTTGGTGCGTCGCTACGCGGCAGGGGCCGACGACGCGTTCGACTTGACCCAGCGCGCGTTTCTGCAGGCGTTCGAAGCGGCGCGCCGGGCGCTGCCGAGGCTCGACCGCGCGTCGGGTGGCGAAATACCGTTTCGGGCGTGGCTGTTGCGCATCGCCATCAACCTCGCGAAGAACCACGTGCGCCAAGGCCGCCGGTGGAAAATGGCTCCCCTCGAAGCGGTGGCGCCGCTCAAAGTCGAAACGCCGTCGGCGCACGCGTCGCTCGAGCACGCCGAAGCCGAGGCGCTGACGCGCAAAGCGGTGGTGTTGTTGCCGAAGCGGCAACGTGAAGTCTTCACCTTGCGAATTGACGCGGGCCTCTCGTTCGCCGATGTCGGCAGAACGTTGGGCATTACCGAAGCGAATGCCAAAACACACTTTCACTACGCGGTGAAACGGCTGCGCGAAGAAGTCGAAGTGCTGATGCAGCCAGGAGGGTCGCATGACGTGCGATGAAATGGAGTTGTTGCTTTCTGAGGGGCCTGACGCGCTGAGCCCAGAAGCGCTCGCCCATGTGGCGGGGTGCGCGCGCTGCACCCAGACGGCGCAGGTACTGTCGTTTGCCCGGCTGCCCGAACCGTCGGCGACCGAGCGCGCGGGGCTGGCGCGGTTGCCGGTGTCGGCGCATTCGGCTTGGCGGCGGCAAGAAGGCCAG
>JBGAIY010000203.1:0-13558 GCA_044225205.1 Myxococcaceae bacterium
AGCGCGTGACGCACCGCAAACTCGGCGTCTTTGAGCGGCTTGCCTGCAAGCCAGTCGCTCACGAGCTTCACGACGCGTGCGTCGTCGCAGCGGCCCAAGGCGCGCGCCAGTTCGAGCAAGACCCGAGCCGACATGCCGTCTTCGACCTTCGGCGCCTGCGAGAACAGCTCTTCGAGCCGGGGGCGCACCGCGCCGTTCTTCGCGCGGCTCTGGAGTTCTGAAAACACGATGTAGCTCAGCGGCTCTTGGCGGCTCGCGGCCACCAGTGCGTCGAGCCACTCGGGTTCGTTTTGAAACAAGTCGGTGCCCGCCATCAACGCATTGCGGTTGCCTGCGGCGACCGCCTCGAGCAGTCGCGGGCGGGCCTCTGGGCGAGCGCGCACGAATTCGAAGACGTTTGAACCCGCCCACGGTCGGGCCAGCAGCTGTTCGAACTCGGCCCTCCACGAGGCGGTGGTCTCGGCCGTGTCGGGCACGAACGCGCGTTCGGGGGTCATGACGAGCTGTGGGTGAAACAGCGCCTTCTTGCCGGCGACGGGCAAAAGCTCGCCCGCGGCCACTCGCACGAACAGCTCGCCCACGGTCAACGACTCGTCGAGCGCGTCGTACTGCATCACCCCGGTCTGCCGGTGAAGTCTTTGCTCAACCAGGTCGTCACCAAGAAGCGCGGCTGACCTTCGCCTTGTGAAACCACCCATTGGTATTCGTCGATTTCCAGCTCGCAGGCACAGTCGCCCACCACGTCGGTCACCGGTGTCGACGCCTCGAACTGCTCGTCGCGCGCACCCCAGACGCTGTGTCGACCAGCAGGCTCCAGGTCATTGAGCGGCGAGAAACGGGCGAGCCTTTTCGCGCGGCCGATGACGAAATGGTCGCCGTCGACGTCCAGCACGAGGCCAGCGGGAGGCCCGTCGGCCGCCGAGAGCTGTTCAGCGTGTTCGACGTTGAGGGGCGCCAGCCGCACGGTTTCGAGGCGCGGGTTGCTCGCCCCAGACTTCCGCAAACACCGCGAGGCCCGCTTCACCCGCCGGCGTCACCTGGCGGCAACCAGAGCCGCGCCCAGACTGCGGTCTCTTCGCGCAGCTGCCCACTCGTCGCGGTCGTCACTGCGCCCTCTTCGCTTTCATCATCACCTTCTTCGCGGGCTTGAGAACCTTGGCCTTCGGCTTCGTGGTCGCCTTTTTCTTCACCCCGGCAGTGTTCACCGAGTTCACCAAAGAGCCAACAACATCGCCATGTTGAGGTCGTGTCGTCTGGTGTGGGACAGCGGCCGTTGGCCGGTGTCGATGAGGCGAAGGCCTTCACTTCTGCCCCGGTGTCTCCATGCGCTTCGTGTTGCTCGCTTCGCTGACCGCGGTGTCGCTGTTGCAGGCCGCCTGACCCGTAGCCCTCGCTCGTGTACCCATCGGGCGGAGAACACGCTGGGGCGGTGCGTGTTGTTGACGGTGGCTCGGCGGTGCCCGACGCCGGTGAACTCCGAGACGCGGGGGTCGCGAGCTGCGGCGAATTCTGCTCGTACCATTGGTCGGCCAACGCGTGGTCGGCGTGCTCAACCACCTGCGGCACCGGCACGCACACCCGGCTCGTGTCGTGCCTGCGAAGCGATCAGGTCGCCGCACCCGACGCGCGTTGCGATGCCGCCACCCGGCCGGTGAACCACGAGGCCTGCTCCGACATGTCGAGCTGCGCGTACCAGTGGGTCGCCGCCCCGTTTCCCCAGTGCCCGGCCGGCTGCGGGTCGGTGACGCAGACAAGGCCGGTGACCTGTCAGCGAAGCGACGGCACCGTCGGCGCGGAGGCCGACTGCATGGCGACCGGTGTGCCCAAACCCGCGGCGACGCAAATGTGCATGAGCACCTCGGCGTGCACCTACACCTGGCAAACCGGCGCGTTCGGCGCCTGCTCGAGCACCTGCGGCGCCGGCACCGCTTCTCGCGTCGTCTCGTGCCAGCGCAGCGATGGCGCGGCGGTCGACTCCAGCTTCTGCCCGTCACCCGGCCCCGAGACGAGCACCGACTGCCGCGACTGTTCGACGTGCGCGACCGCGTCGAGCCTCACCATGCGAATGGACATTGGCGACCTCGCGAGTGACGGCATCGACGTGTTCAAGGTGGTCGTTCAGCTCGACACAGAATCGCTTCAGGCCAACGACAGCGCCAACAACATTCGGGCGACGACGTTCGCGGAGTTGGCGGTGTTGGTGAACGACGCCTTCTTCGCCATCGACCCGAACGTCTGGGTCACGAGCACCGCCGACTCCCTGGTCATTACCGATGCGCTGGGGCGCCCGTTCGAGACGACGCTCGCCAAGGGCACCTACGTCGCCGTCACCGCGACGAACGCGGTCACCCACTGGGTCATCACCGCCACGCCGAGTCGCTCGCAGTGTGAGAACCCGAACTGAGCCTGTTCGGTCGAGAACGTTCAGGGTTTTTCGGCGCGTTCGCTTTGGGGCAGCCCGGTGCTGGCGAGTGCATTTCTCGCGTGGCGCCGGTCTCCGATGACTCGAGCGGGCACACCGCCGACGATCGCGTAGGCCGGTACGTCGTGGGTGACGACGGCGCCCATGGCCACGACCGCATGGTCACCCAGCCGCACGCCGTCGGTAATGCACGCCTGCGCGCCGACCCACACGTCGACGCCGAGGGTGATGCCGCGCGAAGTCACCGGTTGTTCATGAACGAACCGAGCGGGGTCGAGGCCGTGGTCAAACGCGTACAAGCAGGCCCCCGTGGCGATGCGCGACCCGCTGCCGATGACAAGACCCGCCCCGCCACCGTCGAGGCTCGCCCGTGAATTGATGCTGACGTCGTCACCCAGAGTCATGGGCCCGTGCAGAAACGCCTGCGCGGCGACGGTGCATCGCGCGCCGGTGCGAATCGGCTTGCCGAGCTCGGCGAAAATCGCCGCTTCGGGAGCGATGAAGCAGTCGTCACCGAGCTCGACGGTTTCTTGTTCGGTCAGACGCCGCTGAATCTCGGCTTGCCATGGCCTCGCCCACACGAGGTGCTTGGGTTTCAACGTGAAATAGAGCCACGGCATCCACGAGAGGCGGCGTTGGTGTTGCTCTCGAAAACGCTCTGGAGACGCCGAGGCGTCGAGTTCGGGCGCAGTGGGGTGCTCGCTCACCCCGACTTTGTGACACAGCCGCGCGCGTCAGTGAATTGCCCCGGCGGCGAGAGGCTCGGTCAGCCCGGGTCGAGGTCTGCGCGAAGCAGCGCTTTGACGTCGAGAGGCACTCGGTCAGAAAACGCCCGCATCGCGCTCTCGAGTTCACGGTCTCGAATGCCAAAACGCGTGCGGAGCACCTCGCGGGTGCGACGTACCAATTCATCTTCGAGTCGGCTCAAGCGGCGAAAGGCCGTCGATTTGTTCGTGCCAAGAATGAGCCCGACTTGCTGAAACGACAGGTGATCGACCAGGTGCAGCCGCAGCAACGTTCGGTCTTGAGCCGACAAGGCATTGAGCGCTTCAGCCAGCGCAAGGTTGAACTTGTCTTTGAGCTGTTCTCGCATCAGCGCGAGTTCGGGCGTCAGGGCACTCGCTGGCAACTTGGGCTCGGCTTCGCCCGAGTGGTCGGCGCGCGCTTCGGCGTGCTTCATGTTGATGGCCAGCCGAACGGCGGTCACCCGAGCCCAATTCGCGAGCGGCCCGTCGCCCGTGTACTGGCGCATTCGGCACTCACCGTCGGCGCTGGCCAGCAGCCGGGTACGAACCTGCTGAGTGACCTCTTCGACGAAGCCCGGCGTCGAGTCGACCTTCAGGAGCGCCACTTTCACTTTGGCCATGACCGTTCGCTCGAACAGGGCCACGCAGGCGGCGTCGCCCCGCGCACACCCCTCGGCCAGCAACAGATCGCCATAGTGAATCGTGTCGGGCGAGTCTCCGGTGCGCTCGAGCCGCTGCGCGATTCGGTGAACGAGGGGCGGGTCTGGCGGTGGCAGGGCTGGGTTCTGGGCGTGGGCCTCGTCGAACCGCCGACGAAGCTCGGTCGCTACGGGTGACATCGCTCGTTCATCGTACCAGCCGCGCCGCCCCGTCGCGAGGTCCAGCGGTCGACTTCGCTGGCACGGTCGGGCCTCGCTGAACGCGCGTACAAGAGCCGGGCCTCCGCGGCGGCGGCGCGCCCCACGGCACAGGCTCCGCACCGCCATTCGGCCTCGGCCAATTCGAGCTTCGTTTCGCCGAGCTTGAGGGGGTCAATGCCGGCGATCAGGTCGTACGCACCAAGGGCAGCGACCAGCGCGTCTCTTGCTTCGGGGGCATGACCGGCCGCGAGCTGGGCCTTGCCCCACAGGCTGAGCAGGTCGCCCCGCTCGAGGTTGGGTTTGTCGAGGTGTGCGTCTCCGGTGACCCCTGCTCTTCGAAGCGTCGCCAATGCGTCGTTCGGCCGGCCAACGCCGAGCTGAGCTCGGGCGAGGTCGCCTGCAAGCCACGTGCTGATCGTGGTGGGTGGCGGGTCGGCGTGCCGTTCTTCGTCAACGGCTTGTTCGGCAAATCGCAAGGCGGCCTCTGGCTGACCGCTCTCGAACGCCACGGCCGAACGTGCCGAGAAGCTGGCGACGCGTGACTCGTGCGACAACTCGCCGAGCGTCGAGAGCTGGTCGAGCAGTGCGTTCGCTTCTCGTGGCTCGCCCAGACGAGCCAGCACCACCGCCAAATTCAGAAACATGGGGGCGAGTCGGCGGCTCCGTGGGCCGTATCGTTGCTCGATGAGCGCGATGCCCCGGCGCAGCACCTTCGCTTCTTCGCCAAGTTCGCCTCGCAAGTCGAACAGCTGCCCTTGCGCGTTGAGCACATCGGCCATGAACGGGTGGTCAGGGGTGACCAAGCGCTCATACAGGGCGACCGAGCGCTCGAGCTCGGTCTTGGCGTCGGCCCACTGGCCGAGCCAGCCGAGCATCCACCAGCACTCCATGTGGAGGCGGGCCGCGTCGAGCGCAGCGCCGAGCCCGTCGCGTTCGAGGCTGTCGAGCGACCTCCGGTAGAGCGCCAGCGCTGCGTCGTGACGCCCGTCTTGCGCTTCGACGTTCGCCTGGGCTTCGAACAGCCGAGCGAGCAGCGGCCCCCCACCGAGCCGGTCGGCGACGCCTTCGGCCATGGGGTAGAGCGCTCGTGCCTGACTGGTCGCTCCGCGGCGAATGCCCAACTCGGTGATGACCGACGCGAGTTGCGAAAGCAGGCGTTCGTCGTCGCCCGCTTGTGCCGCGGCGCGCACACCTTCTTGCCAGCGCTCGAGGCATTCGCGGCGGCTGAGCACCGACAAAATGTCGCCCGTGAGTTCGGCCGTTTCAGCGACGAGCACCGGTTGGGCGAGCTGTTGCGCCCGGGCCAACAGGGCCTCCGCTTGGGGCAGTGCCGCCGCGGCCTTGCCGGTGATCGCCATCGTTCGCAAGGCGGTAACTTGCCGGTAGAATTCGGCGCCTGAGTCGGCCGGGTCGTTTGCCTTGAGCCCAGTCGGGCCAACGCACGCCACGGGTGACGACAGTTGTGCAATCGCCGCAATCGCCTGTTCGGCGACCGCGTTGTCTGCGCTGCCGAACGCGGCCATCAATGCCCGCAGCTCGTCGCGGCGTCGCGCGAGGCAACCAACGCGGAGCCGTTCCTGCTCCTTGGTCTGCGTGCCTTCGATTTCAGCGGCGACACAGACTTGGGTGCGCGCATCGACCCATCGTTCGACGTAGTGGGCGAGCTGTGGCTCAGCCAGACCCCAGGTGTGCTGGGCTTGCGGGGTACCGAGCGCCGCGAACGCCAACGCCGCGCGTTCGCGCCCAGGGGCGCCCCACTCGGCGGCGATTTCGCGCTCGAGCCCGACACACACGGTGCGCAGGTGGTGGGCCCGCAGCGCGAACACCGACGCGGCGACGACCACCACGCTCGCGACGGCCGACACTCGCCGCCGCGTACGGGGCCCTTTTTCCAACTTGTCGAGCAGGAGCGAGAGTTCGGAGAACCGGGCTTCTGGGCGGCTCGAGAGGCCGCGCCGCAACAGGTGTGCGACCCACGCGGGCGCGCCTCCCGGCTCGGCAGGAGAACGAAATCGCCCCTCCGCCGCGGCTTGTGCCAGTTCTGCGAGCGTCTCACCTTCGAAGGGCAGCGACTTGAACAACGCTTCGTAGGTCGCGACGCAAAAACTGAACTGGTCGCTCAGCTTGGTCGCCGGGGAGCCGTCGTACACCTCGGGCGCAATGTACCCCGCGGTACCCGACAACGCCGTACCACGCCGCCCGTCGGGGCCCGCGGCTGCGGTGAGAGGGGCGGCGGTGGTGACGGCCTGGGCCAACCCGAAGTCGGCGACACGCACTCGGCCTTCGTCGCCAATGAGAACGTTGTCGGGCTTGAAGTCGCGGTACACCAACCCCGCGGAGTGAACCGCCTCAAGCCCCCTGCCGGCGGCGACGAACACGTCGAGCACCTCTCGCCAGGGCCGCGGTTCTTGGAGCCAGCGACGCACGGTCGTGCCGGCGACGAGCTCCATCGCGATGAAAAACAGGTCGTCGTTGAAGCCCACGTCGTAGACGTGAACCACGTTGGGGTGGGTCACCTGGGCGAGTGCCCTCGCTTCATTCAGGGTACGCTTGGCGAGTTCGCCGTTGTTGACCTCGTGAACGGCGAGCACCTTCAACGCCACCTTGCGGTTCAGCTGAGGGTCGTAGGCCGAGTACACCGAGCCGGTCGCCCCGGTGCCGAGGCGCTCCAGCATCGTGTAGCGGTCAAAGGTGTTGCCGGTCACCGCCGCCACGGAGTGCGCTTCGACCTGGCTGTCGACGGCGGCCCCGAGCGCTACCGCTCTTCGGCACGCTTCACACTGATCGAGGTGGCGCTCGACCCGCGCTCGGTCGTGCTGCGACAGACGTGCCTGAGCAAAACGCAACAGGGTCGTCTCGTCTTCGCACTCCATCGCTGCCGGAGTATAGCGAAGGCGGTGTCGGGCGCGCGAGGGACAGTCGGGCGGGCGACCACCCCTCGCCGAACCACGCTCAGTGCACGTCGAAGAAGACATACTGCGGCGAAGTGGCGACTCCGCCCGCGTTCCCAGCGGTGACATACCCACCGGTCATCGTGACCATGGTGGGAGTACCGGTGATCACGCAATCAGCCGCGATTTGAAGCCCTGGGGGCAGCGAGGCGAACGAGCAACTCGTCACCCGACCGGCGACCGACGGCACAATGGGGGTGATGGTGACCCCAACCGGCAGGCTGTACGACGAACTGTAGGTCACCGTCGGAGGGGCTTCGAACAAGCTCACGAGGGCGCTTCGGTGACCCGCCGAAGTGTTCGCGCTCACCACGTACTTCGCGGGCACAAGCTCGCTCTTGGGCGCCCCTGAAATCGTACAGGCCGTGGGGTCGAGCAGGAGGCCCTCGGGCAGTGCGGGCGTGACCGAGCAACTCGTGAGCGTGGCGCCCCCGGTGAGTACCGGCACCATTGGTGTCAGCAGCGAGCCGGCCCGGCCGTGCGCGTAGTTGGGCTTGAGCGAAAACTCGACGTCCCACCCGGGCGGGTAGTCAAAACACCGCAGCGTCGGCGGGCCCGACGTTTCTTGCCAGACTTCAGAAAAGTTCCACTTGCCGGCGAACGGCGCATGGGCCGAGGCGCCGTGGCCTTGAAACTCGGCCGCCGACGAAACCGCTGAATTGTAGCTCGTCAGCGTGAGCCCGTAGTTGTTCGTCGACAGCCCGCTGGGGGCCGCGAGCGCAAAGGGCAAGCCGGCCTGACCGACCGCGAACGAATCGGTCACATCGCCCTCGAAGTAAGTGAAGAGCGCTGCGGCACTGGCAAGGCCCGTCTTCGAAATCGTCGAAGTCACGCCCGGGCTCAAGGCATAGACCCTGTGGAGTTCGTTCGAAACAGGGCTGTACACGCCATAGCCGACGAACCCGCCGACGTAGACCAAAGCCCCGTTGACCACCGCCAAGCTGAAGGAGTCTTCGACCTTCGAGCCGCGCATGTTGCCGACCAGGCTCCCGGTGTACGCGCGATGCGAGTTGACTCCCGCCACGCTGACGTCTGCGTTCGTCACGACGCCAGTGACGAAGCTGTTTCGAATGATGGTATCGGTCGCGTTCCCCACCAACATGGCGGTGTCGTCGGAGTTGTTGCCGTTCGCGATGCCGTTGACGATGCCCAGGTTGTCAATGAGGGCGTTGTTCGCGTTGGAGATCAGGCCAACGCCAACAGTCGAGGCGACATCGACGACCAGATTCTTGATCACGTGGCAGTTGCCGTGAAGCACGCCTTGAAAGTTGCCTATCGGCATGAAGTTCGCCCCCGCACAGTCGAGGTCTGCAACCAGGTGATAGGTCTCACGCGTGCCCGGCGGTATGGCCCGCAGGTCGGCACAGCTCGCGATGCGTCCTCCGGCATCGGCCACGCCTGCGTCGATACCTGCGTCGATACCCGCGTCGATACCCGCGTCGATACCCGCGTCGGTTGCCCATGGAGAGCCTGCGTCTGTCCCCGCGTCATTGATGCTGCCGGCGTCGACTCCCTCGCCCCCGTCAGTGCCGCCCGCGTCACCCGGGCCCGCGTCGAAGGGCGAAGCGGTGCCTGCATCTCCGGCGTCGCCCGCATCGACGCTCGCGTCACCCACCTGCCCTGAGACAGAGCCACCCGCGTCGGCCATGCCACCTGCCTCGACGGGGTGCAGACAAGCAGAGCCGAGGCCCACCAGTGTCATCAACGCGCTGGCGATGGGCGCGAGGCGCTGCTTGGAAACCTCCGAGAACTGCTTCACGGTCTGGGCTTTTTTTTTCATGACGAGCGCCTTTTTCCACCTGGCTGCCTCAAGGACAGCCGGCCGGCGTCATCGTTGCGGGGCCGAAACCCTCGTGGTCTTGAATGGTTAAATGGCGACACGATTGCCCAGCTGGGGTGATTTGTCGGCTACCGAGATTCGCCAGGCGTGGGCGTGAACGGCTCCAGTTGTTTTCGTCGCGATGACGAAGCACGGCCCGCCAGCGCGGCCAGCACCCAGGCGAGGAGCGGCGCCCCCTCGGTGCTCCCACAGTCACAGCCCACCGCATACCGCCCCGGTTCGCGTGCCTCGCTGCCGCCAGCATCGGCCACGTCGCCATCGGGGCTGAAACCGGCGTCAGTCGAGCCCGCGTCGGAACTGCCAGCGTCGGAACTGCCAGCGTCGGAACTGCCAGCGTCGGAACTGCCAGCGTCGGAGCTGCCGGCGTCGGAACTGCCCGCGTCGGAGCTGCCGGCGTCGGAGCTGCCGGCGTCAAAAGTGCCCGCGTCAGGTGCCCCGGCGTCGAAAATGCCGGCGTCGGCAGCCCCCGCATCGACGGTGCCGGCATCGGGGTCAAAGTAGATTTCAACGAGTGGCTCGTACCCGTTGCTGTTGCCGGCGACCAAAACGCCTCCGTTGGCCAGCGTCACCCCGACGATGTTCGACCGTTTGACGGCCATCGGAGGCCCGGGTGACCAGCTCTCGGAGGCGGGGTCGTACACCTCGGTTGAGCGGAGAATGACGAGGCCGGTGCTGATGCCACCGGCATTGAGCACGGTGCCGTTGGCGAGCCGCGCTTCGGCTTGGCCGTGGCGTGGGGTGGCGAGGCTGCCGACGGGTCTCCACGAATTGGTCGAGGGGGTGTAGACCTCGCAGCTCGCCAAATAGAGGCCACCGGTGCCGACGCCGCCCGCGACCAGCACGTCGCCATTCAAAAGCGTCGTCACCGCGGGGTCAGCCCGGGCCTGGCTCATCGCGGCGAGTGGCGACCAGGTGCCGAGGCTGGGGTCGTACCGTTCGACCGAGTTGAGAAACGCGCTGTTTTCGCCCCCGAGCACCATGACCGAGCCGTCGGCCAGCACCACGGCGGCATGAAAGTAGCGCGACGTGGTCATGGTGCCGGTCGGGGCCCAGGTATTCGTGGGCGGGTCGTAGCGTTCGGCCGTGGCGTGCACGGTACTCATCGACGTGCCGCGCCCTCCGACCACGAGCACCTCCTGGCTGGCGGGCAGGAGGGTCGCCGAGTGGTACACCCGGCCTTGCGTCATCGACGCGGCCGCGGCCCAGGTGTTGGTCGCCGGCGAATACAGCTCGGTCGTCGTGAGCGCGACCGACGAGAAGCCGCCCGTGACGAGCACCTGGCCGGTGGGCAACAGCGTCGCGGTGTGCGCTTGGCGGGGCGTCGCGAGCACGCCGGCGCTCGACCACCCCGACCCCGGCGTGTAGCGCTCCGCACTGCCCACGAGCCCGCCCGTGTTGATGCCCGCGGCGACCAGCACGTCTCCGTTCGCCAACCGCGTCGTCGACTGAAAGCCGCGCCCGACGGCCAATGAACCACCGTCGAGCCAGGTCGCTTGGGCAAGGCCTTCGCTCGCGAACAACGCAACGCAGGCGAAGGTCGTCACCAAATGAGTCGGCATGGGCCCGTCACCAACGTGACCACGGGAGGTTACGAGAAGGCAAAGTCGCCGGCGAGCAACGCCCTCCAAAGTTGCGAACACCGCCCGACGGCTGCGACAATGCCCCACATGGTGCGTCAGCAGTCGGTCGAACACGAGTCGGCCGTCGCCTTTCTCGGTGGCGGTGAGCCCTCGGCCGAGGTTGTCGACATGGTGACCGAGTGGTGGCGGGTGGCCCAGGCGACGTGGCCGGGCATGGCGTACGACCCGGTCGCGTTTTTCGCCCTCGTCGGCAAGGCGGCGAAACACCAACTCGAAGCGGCGGCGAAGCTTCGGTTGCCCGACCTGCTGCTCGCGCGGGCTTCGCTCGCCAGAGACCCGGTCGCGCTCAAGCACCTCGATTCAACCGTCTTGCCTCGCGCGCGGGTGGTCATTGAACGCGTGGGCGACGGCGACTTTCAAAACGAGGTCGTGCAGCACACCCGGCAACGGCTGATCTTGGCCGAGGGCAAGTCGGCCCCGAAGCTCGAGAGCTATTCGGGCAGCGGCACCTTGCTCAACTGGGTGCGCTCGGTCATGTACCGCACCGCGATGACGCTCAAGCGGTCGTCGAACGACGTGGCGCCCGACGCGCAAACCCTGGCCTCGTTGCCCGACTCGGGGTGGTCGGCCGAGCTCCAGTTCATCAAAGCGGCGCACCGTGAAGCGTTCGGCAAGGTGTTCTCCGAAGCCCTGGCCGCGCTCGACGAAAACGAGCGCACGCTCTTGCGGCTCAACTTGGTCGAAAACCTCAGCATCGACCGGCTGGGCGCGATCTACCAGACCCACCGGTCGACGGCCGCCCGCTGGGTCGGCGAAGCGAAGCGGCGGCTCACGGTTGAAGTCGAAAAGCGCCTTCGCGACAGGCTCCAGCTCACCCGCGCCGAATACGACGGCCTCATGTTGAGCTTGCAAGACAACCTGCAAGTTTCGCTCATTCGGTTGATGAACGAAGAATAGCGGCTGCGCCCCCCCTCGGCCGTTCTCGACGTCAACGCGCTGGCGCGGGAGCGGCGGGAGACCCCAAGAAGACATTCACCTCGGCGACCTGCGCGTCGAAGTGCCCGGCGGCGAGCCAAGCCGAGCGCGCCTGGGTGGCGAGCGTGGTGGCGCGGGCCGGGTTTTGGTGGCTGTCGGCAAGGGCGCGGGCGAGTTCGAAGCCGGTGTTGGCCTCGGTGAGGGTGCCGAATTTCTGCGCCAAGGGCATGGCCCGCTCGAGGTACGGCACGGCCTTCGCGCTCTGGCCCTGCATGCGCAGCACCGTGCCCACGTTCGACAGCGCGTCGAGCAACACCCGCT
Source organism: Myxococcaceae bacterium (assembly GCA_044225205.1). GTDB lineage: Bacteria > Myxococcota > Myxococcia > Myxococcales > Myxococcaceae > JAEUJT01. The sequence continues at coordinate 11,696 of JBGAIY010000203.1, forward strand.
CGTCGGGGTGTGCCTGGGCGTCGAGCCGCTCGAGCACCTCGAGGCAGGTGACCCGGGCCTCGTCGAGGTGGCCTTGGGCGGCGGCCAGGCCCGCCAGGTTCAGCCGGGTCGACAAGACCACGACGCTGTCGGGCCCGAACGACGTGGTGCGAATGGCGAGCACCCGGTTCCCCGCGGCTTGCGCCTGCTCGAACCGACCGGTGCTCGCGTAGACCGTGAGGAGGTTGTTCAAAATGCCCGCGACTTCGGGGTGTTGGGGCCCGAGGGCCTGTTCGGCGATCGCGAGGGTCTTGGTGAGCGCCCGCTCGCCTTCTTCGAGCCGGTTCAAAATGCACAGTTCACCACCCAAGTCGAACAGCGCCTGACCGAGCGCGTGTGAGTTGGGCCCGAAGACCCGTTCGGTCAATTCGACGTCACGGGTGAGCAGCGCGACCGCCTCTTGGTGTTTGCCCAGGCGAGACGCGGCCTCGGCTTGCCGCATGAGCAACATGTGTTGGCGGTCAGGCTCTCCCAGTTGGTTGACGAGGCCCGCGGCCACCGCTTCGGCCACCCGTTCGCCATCAGGCGAATTGAGCTGCTCGCTTTCGACGGTCATGAGGCCCAACGCGCAGTCGGCGGCCGTGGCGCGGTCGCCCGCTTCGAGCGCCGCGCGCAGACAGTCGATGTCGGCTTTGCGGGCGGGTTCTCCCCGCTCGAGCGCTCGTTCGGCCCAGCCCAACAGCATGCGGTGTCGGGCCGTGAGTGGTGCGTAGCCAATGGCGTCGACCGCGCCCGAAAGTGCCCGTGCCCGTTCGCTGCCAAGCTCGTACTGCCCCGAACTCAGCAGCGCGTCGACCCGCGAAATCTCAGGTTCGATGGCGGTGACCGAGTCGCGCAGGGCCTCGCTCGGCGGCGGCGTGAGGCCCGAGCGCAGCACCGCGGCCGCGCTGCATTGTTCTGAGGCCGCCTTTTCGGTGGGCAGCGATTGGTCGACGTCGGTGATGACCGCGTCGCTGGCGGCGGCGTACACGTCGATGAGCGCGGTCATGCGTTGACGTTGCCGTTCGAGGCACGCCAAGCGGGCGGTGCTGATGCCCTGAATTTCGTTCTGGCGGCTCGCTTCGCACACGGCGACCTGGGTCGCGCGCCAGTCGTTCGCCCAGTGCTCGAACCGCTGCTCGACGTGAGCCAGCGCATGCTCGGCGAACGGCAGCGGGCTTTTTCGAAACGTCGAAGCGATGCGGGCGAATTGCTCGGGCGACCAAGTCAGGGCGATCGAGTCTCCCGCGTGGGTGCAGCGCGTGCTCGCTTGGTACAGCCCCAGGCCCCCCAGCACCACGGCCAACGCCGCTCCCGCCGCCGCCGGCCAACGCCACCCGCGCGACGGCGGTCGCAAGGCGTCGTCGAACGCGGTCAACAGCGCGCGCATCGACACGAAGCGCTCGGCCGGGCGAATGGCCAGCCCCCGCGTGAGCAACGCCTGCAGCTTTCGCTCGACCCGAGCGGTCGGGGCGCGAATTTTCGCTTTCACCCGCAGGTTCGCCCGCAACGCGTCGCGCAGTTCGCGCATCGTCGCGCCCAAGAACGGCCGGGTGCCGGTCAACGCTTCGTGCAACGAAACGCAAAAGCTGAACTGGTCACTGCGGGCGTCGGCGAGCTGGCCTTCGAACTGCTCGGGCGACATGTACGCCGGGGTGCCAATGAAGTGGTTCTTTCGGGTGGCGAGCATGTCGTCGCCTTCGACCGCGAGCGAATCGAAGTCTCCGAGCGAAGCGGCGGCATTGGCGAGGCCAAAGTCGGTGACGACCGCTCGCCCGCTCGCGGTGACCATGACGTTTTCGGGCTTGAAGTCTCGCTGCACGATGCCAATGGCGTGGGCCGCCG
>JBGAIY010000204.1:0-13587 GCA_044225205.1 Myxococcaceae bacterium
AAACTCACCAAAGTCCCCAACGCGAATTGCGCCACCAGCACCGGCGGCCAAGGCCGCTGAAAGTGAATGAACAGCGCCCGCCCGAGACCCATGCCCAAGAGCACCCCGGTCGCGCTGCGCCAGACGTTCGAAAAAACATGGGGTTTGAAGCGGCCGTAGGCCCAGTCGAGCGTGGCGGGGGCCACCAGGGCCAGGCCCCAAGGCACGTCGAACGGCCAGGCCAAAGGGGCATGCAGCGCGAATTGGGCCCCGAGCACGGCGAACAGCACGGGGTACGTGCCCAGACAGCGGGCGCACACGTGCACCCCGCCGAAGCGGTAGCAACGGTCGAGTTCTTCGGCCCGGTGGTGGCTCAGCCAGAACATGGCGCGCCGATGTTCGCACGTTCGGTCACCGGCATCACGTGGGCGAGCGGTTCGCGGCCACCAACCGGCGGGTCAGTTCGTGACTCGGGCCACGCCACACCGTGTCGGTGTCGCCTTGTTCGATGAACTGGCCGTGAGCCATGACCGCGAGGCGCGAGGCCACGTGGGCGACCACGTCGAGGGCGTGTGAAATGAACACCAACGCCAGGCCCCGTTCGGCTCTGAGCGAGAGCAGCACGTTGAGCACCTGCGCTTGCACCGACACGTCGAGCGCGCTGACGGGTTCGTCGAGCACCAACACCCGGGGCTCGAGAATCAACGCTCGGGCCAGGTTCACCCGCTGCTTTTGGCCGGCCGACAACTCGCTGGGCTTGCGGCCCAGCACGGTCGCGTCGAGCCGTACGGCGTCGAGCACCGCCGCGACCCGCGCCGCGCGCGAAGCGACTTCGACTCGGTGAATGTCGAGCGGTTCCTCCAGAGACTGACGAACCGACCAATGCGGGTCGAGCGCCGAGGCGGGGTCTTGAAACACCGGCTGTACCACCTTGCGCAGTTCGAGGGCTCGCTTGGGCGAGGCCGCCGCCCACGACACGCCGTCGATGCGAACCTCGCCGGCTTGGAGTGGCACCAGGCCCACCAGCGCCCGCGCCAACGTCGACTTGCCCGAACCCGACTCCCCGACGATGCCGACGACTTCGCCAGCGCTCACTTCAAGCGACACGTTGCGCACCGCTTCGATTCGGCGGGCGCCTTTGCCGTACGCGACGCTCAGGCCGCGGGCGTCGATGAGTGGGGCCGTCACCGAAAACGGCCTTTGAGTTGAGCGGCCAAGTCGGCGAAACCGGCACCTTCGTAGGCGCGAAAGAGCCCTCGGGCGAAGTCACCGAGGTGCCAGGCGTCGCGCAGCAGCTGAGCCACCACCATGCGGGCACAGGCCTCGTTCTTCAACGTCGCCGCGCAGAGCGCCGCGCACGCGTAGCTTCGAGCGAGGAGGTCAGCCGCGATGGCGCCTTTCCACCGCTCGCTCCAGCGCTGATTGGGGGCGAACAAGGGCTCGGCCAACGCCAGGTAGACGGCCGCCTTCTTCGCCACTGCGAGTTGGGCGGCGCTCGTGCGCGCCGTCAACGCGCACAGCGCGTACCACGACGACGAGTCGACCGGGGGCGACCAGCCCTTGAGCAGCTTGGCCAAACCAGCGAAGTCGCCTCGGTGACACAAGGGGCCGAGCTTCGAGCCTGGCCCGGTGATGAAGGCCGACGCGTACTGTTTGGCGCGCCGGCCGGTCAGCGCGCCAGCCAGCACCCCCTCGAGTGACTCACTCCAGCCGGGCCGCGTTCGGGCGGCCTCGAGCACCCGGGTGAAGCGGCGGTCGTTCGTCTGGGCGAGCGCCAACACGTCGAGCGCGGCCGCACCGACCGCCCGTTTCGCAGGCAGACCCCTCGGGGGCGGTTTGGCCAGCTGCGGCCCGGCGATGGCGAGCCACGCGCTGTGCGCCGGCTTCGACCCGGCGAAGTCGCGCAGCAAAGACTCGGCCCGCGAAACCACGAGGGCGCCGACGTGGGCTCGCGCCCGCCAGCGGAGGTCACTGACACCGGTGACAACCGCCTGAGCGCCCAGGGGCCTTCGCGAAAAGAAGGCCGTGGCGAAGTCGTTCTCGAGCATGGCGTTCGCCGAGTCTACCGCAGCCATTTCACTGACGCTCGCTCACCGAGGGTGGTGACACGCGGTACCGTCGCGCACTTCGGGTCGCACGCGACAGGCGTCGTCGGCGCGCGCGCACCGAGGCCGAAAGCGACACCCGTCGACCCAGTCGCTGGGGCTTGGTGCCTGACCCGGCAGGGCTTCGAGCGGTTGGCCTCGAGGCGCGTGGCCAGGCACGGCCCGCAACAGGGCCTGCGTGTACGGGTGCCGGGGGTTCGCCAGGCGGTCTTTGACCAGACCCTGTTCGACCGCGCGGCCGGCATACATGACCGTCAAGTCGTCGCAGGCGTGCACCACGCGAAAGTCGTGGGTCAACACCAGCACCGCCATGTTGCGGCGGCGTGCGAGGTCGGCGAACAGGTCGATGACGACGTTGCGCAAATGGGCGTCGAGCGCGGTCGTCGGCTCATCGGCGATGAGCACCCGCGGGGCGCCCGCGAGCGAGGCCGCGAGCAACACGCGCTGTCGCAACCCACCCGACAGCTCGTGTGGGTACGCCGACCAGCGTTGCTCGGCGTCGGCCAGGCCGACCTCGTGAAGCAATTCGAGCGCTCGGGCTCGCGCTTGAGCCGGGGCCCAGTCGGGGTGGTGCGCCTGCACCGCCTCGAGCACCTGGGCTCCGGCGCGCAACACCGGGTTCAACGCCGAGAGCGGCTCTTGCAGCATCATCGAAATGACGCGCCCCCGAAGGCGTTGCCAGTCGGCGGGCGTGTTCTGCACCCAATTGGCCGAACCCCAGCGCACCTGACCTGTGACGCGCATGCCGGGCGGAGTCAGCCCGATGAGGCCGAACGCGGTCATCGACTTGCCGCTGCCCGATTCACCCACCATGGCGTGCAAGCGGCCCGGCTCGAGCGTCACCGACACCTCGTCGACCAGAGCGACGTCGCCCGACAGCACCGACAGCCCTTCGACGTGCAACGCGTCGGTCACTCTTTTTTCGCCAGCGCTTCGAGAATGGCCTCTTCGCTGACCAGACCGTTCAGCACCAGCGCCTTCACCGTGGCGACGATCAGCCGAGACGGAGGCACGTCGTCGAGGCGGCCCGACCAGGTGTACGCCACCGGCGCAGGTTCGGGCGCGGGCTCCGCTTCAGGTTCTGGCCGGGTGTAGGCCGGGGCCGGGGCCGGGGCCGGGGCCGGGGCCGGCTTGGCGGCGCGCGCGGGCGCGTCGGGAGCCGAGCTTTTGAGCCAGTCGGGCAAGGAGGGGCCCGAGGGGGCCGGCGGCACCACCGGGGTGGCGGCCTTCGGCGGCGGCGGCGGCGCGGCGACGGGCCGGTCGGGCAACACCGGCACGTGTGGCTCAATGACGAGCGAATGGAGCGACGACGACGACGACTCGAAGCCGTCAGACACTTCGATGCTCTCGCCGTCGTCGATCACCTCGGCGGGGGCGGCGTTGCCGAAAAAGTCGTCGACCTCCGGTGCTTCGCCCGCTTCTTCGGCGGTCTCGTCGCGCAACTCGACCGCCACGTCTTCTGCGCCCGGTTCGCTCAGGTCTCCGAAATTGATCTCTTCGCTCGGAGACGAAACGATCGGCTGCTCGTCGAGCGAGACGTCGCCGAACAGGTCTTGCAGGTTGCTTTGACTTGACTTCGCGGCCGCTGGCGCCGCGGTCGGAGCCACGTCGACCGATTCGAGGTCGAGCGACCCGAACAGCTCGGCCTCGGTCGGAGGCGGCGTCGGGGTTGAACGAAAAGAACTGCTCTTCGGTTTGCCCTTCGCGTTCGAAGAGACCGGGGCGACGGCTTCGCGCGGGGGTGAAGCGCTCGCGTAGGCCGCGTGCACCGAATCGATCTCGTCTCCCGGAGCGATGGACACGACGATGCGTCGGTTGAGCGAGTACCGCAGCTCTTCAATGGCGTCGGTGTTCGACGGGTCGGCCACGGCGATCGACACGGTGTCGGCGTCGACCCGAAACGGCACCAGGCGGTGAAGCTGTTGGTAGTCAAGCGGTATGACCGACATCACCCGCGGGGGTATGGCCGGCAACCCCATGTAGGGCAGCCCGTGTTGTTCGGAGAGCGCCTTCGCCAGTTGAAAAGACGTCAACCGGCCGAGTGCGATCAGCTGGTCTCCCAAGCGGGCCGGCTCACCAGCGCTTTGGTCGTTCAACACTTCGTCGACATCGGCCTGCGAGACGACACCTGACGAGATGAGAATTTCGCCGAGCTTGCGCTTCATGGTCAGCGCTTGACCTTCGCGAGGTACTCCTCGCGAGTGAAGACGCCCTTTTCAATCAACATTTCGACCATGGCCTTCAGCGCGGCGACTTCTTTGCGCTGCGCCGCTTCAATGGCCGTGAGCATTTCGGCGGGCGTTCGCCCCGAACCCCCGGCCGACGCGTCGGCGGCGGGTGCCCGGAGCGCCGCCCGAAGGCCCGTGCCCGCCATGCGCGGAGGCTCGAGTTGTTGGCCCGCCGTGATGACGGTGTGGCCCTGCGCGTCGACCATTTTGAACGACGCGTCGGCGTCTGAAATTTCGGCGTCTTGGTCGTAAAACCGGGTGAAGGCCCGGGCGATGGCTTGGCGCCCCGCCACCTGCGGCATGATTCGGCAGCGGCTCACCGCGCGCAGGGTGTCGAGCTGCTTCACGTTTTGAGGTTCGGCCATGGCGACGACCAGCGTGCGACCCTCGTCACGCAGTTGAATTGGCAGCGCGACCAAGTCGCGAGCGAGGTCGGCCGTGATTTTGGCGCGAACGTGCGGAGGCACCGATTCGATCGAATCGAGGTTCACCGCGGGCACGTTGAGCTGCTTCGACAACGCTTTGACGAGCATGTCTTCGGTGACGATGTTCATGCGCACCAAGATTTCGCCGAGGCGACCGCCCCACTTGGCCTGTTCGGCCAATGCCGCCTTGAGCTGACTCTCGGAGATCACCTTTGCTTTGATCAGCAGATCGCCAAGTCGAATTGATGCCATGAGCGCCCTGACTCTAGCGCCTTGAGCGTGCCCGTCGAATGTTCGCCTCACCCCAAACGCGGTATTCGGCCCCATTGCAAACCGACCCAACCACCGAGAATGATTCGCAAAAACATTCGCCGCAACTTTGAATCGGTTTCGGGTTTGCAGCCGCCCCAAGGAGCTTTCATGCGCATCACATTGCTCAGCGTGTTGGTTTTCGCTCTCGCCGCTTGCCCGGGGCCGGCCCCGTCACCCGAAGACGGCGGAGCCGGAGGCGGCGGCGTGGCTCCGCGAACGACGCGGGCCTCGAGACCGACGCCGGGGCAGCGAACGACGCCGGCACGCCCCCCGACGCGGGCGCGGCCACTGACGCGGGCTCGACGAACGACGCCGGCTCGACGAATGACGCCGGTGCGCCGCACGACGCCGGCACGCCGAATGACGCTGGTTCGAGCGTCGACGCCGGCCTGCCTCCACCGTCGACGTGCCCGACGACCGGCATGGGCGCGATCGTGCCCGCCGGGGCCTGCACGTACGTGACACCGTTGCAGGCCGGAGCGGCTGCCAGCGGGGCCAATGCCGATGCCGGCTCCTACGCCCTGGAGCCCGCCGCCACGTCGACGCCTACGGGCCTGGTGGTGCTCTACCTGGTGGCGAGCTTGTCGACGCCCGATCGCCAAGTGCCCGACCCGTCGACCAACTTCTACAACGCGGCTTCGCGCTCAGGTCACCACCTGCTGGCGTTGGCGTATCGGAGCACGCAGGTCGTCGGGGTCAACTGCACGACCGACGCGTGCTTCGAAAGCACGCGAAACACACTCGTCACCGGTCAAGTCGACTCGAGCACACCGACCAATTTGAAAGACATGCAGGCCGACGAGGCGATCGTGAGCCGGTTCGAAGCCGCGCTCAAATACCTCGCGCAGGTTCGCCCCGACGGAGCCTGGGGCCAGTACCTCGACTCGGGCGGCCACCCGAATTGGGCGAAGGTCATCGTCGCGGGCCATTCACAAGGCGGTGGCCACGCGGCGTACATCGGTCAGCTCTTCGGGGTCAGCCGGGTGATTCAACTCTCGTCGACCTGCGACATCACGAGCAAGGCGCCCATCACCCCCGCCGCGTGGACGTCGGCGACCGGCAACACCTGGGCGACCTCCCCCGCCCTCGCGTACTACGGCCTCGGAGCCAGCGGCGATTCGATCATTTGCCCAGGCCACGTGGCCGTCTGGCAAAACATGGGCATGGCGGCCGAGCGTCAGCACGACGGCGCCGAGCTGTGCGGCAAGGGCAACGCGACCTCGCACGAGGCCCCCATGTCGTGCATCGACAATTACCCTCGCTGGCTGCAGATGCTGCAGTAGGGCCTCAGGCCTTTGAGGGCCGGCCTCAGAAATGTGAGAACGACGCGGGCCATGCGTGCCCAACTCCTTGATTTTCATGGGCGTTCTGGTGGCCGCGGGTTTGCTCAGTGGCGGGTCATGACCTTCAAAACACTGGTTCCTCTGGTGGTGGTGCTGGCGGCGTGTGGCCGAGGCGGCGTCAGCCAAAACCTTGACCCCGAGACCTCACACAAAGGCGACTCGCTGACCTCGTGCGGGTCGTTGAACAAGAACGAGTGCAGTGCCCGGTCAGACTGCCACGTGGTGCAGACCAAGTGCGCCGGAGCCACTTGCCCCGACGCGGTGTGCGAGGCGAACAGCAGCGGCTCGGGCACGGCCGGGCCCGGCACCCCCACGACGCCGCCTCCGCCGCCCTGCGAGCTGCTCGAGACGCCCGCCTGTGAAGCGCGCCCCGACTGCGAGGTGGTCGACTTTGCGTGCCCCGCCGTGTGCATTGACGACGGCAAGGGGGGCTGCAAGCCCTGCGAAACGCCCGGGGCCCAGTGCCGCGAGCGCACCCCGCCCGTCAGTGAATGCGGCGCGCTCGACGAAGCGCACTGCGCGGCCAACCCCAAGTGCGAAGTCGTCGTCTGGGCCTGCACGCTCGAATGCCGCGACGACGGGCAAGGCGGCTGTCTGCCCTGCAAGGCGCCAGGCCCGGTGTGCCAAGAGCGGCCGGCGCCCGACGAGTGTGCCGGGCTCGACGCTCAGCAGTGCGTGGCGAACCCCAACTGCCAAATCGCCGAGTACGCGGCGTGCCCCGCGGTCTGCATCGACGACGGCAAAGGCGGCTGCTTGCCGTGCCGCGACAGTGGCCCGCTGTGCACGCACCGAATCGACGTGCCGCCTCCCGACGAGTGCACCGGGCTCGACGCCCAGCAATGCGCCGCGAATGACCAGTGCGAACTCTCAGACCCGACGGCGTGCCCGGCGGTGTGCATCGACGATGGCAAAGGCGGCTGCCTCCCGTGCCGCGGAGCCGACTCCGTCTGCGTGCACAAGCCCGTGACCTCGCCGTGCGTGGGGTTGAGCGAAGCGGCCTGCCAGGGCAACCCCAGTTGCATGGTGATTCAGGCCGAATGCACGGAGTGTGACGACAAGAACTGCACGCCTTGCGCGCCGACGGCGGTGTGTGTCGACCGAGCGACGACGGGCAGCGGTGGTTCGACGCCGGGCGCCGGCGGTGGTTCGTCGCCGGGCAACCCCGGTCAGCCCTAACGCCAAGTTCGCGCAGGCCCACCCACTGGGCGTGCGGCCGTCACCCGTGTCGGTGTTTCGAGGCCGGTGTGTGTTGAAGTGACTTCGGTCGCCTCAGCCGTTCAACGGTGACGGAAGCCAGCAAAGCCCGCGCACCGGCGGGCTTGCGCAAAGCGCTATCGTTCAGGCCGTGCTCATCAAAGACCTCCCTTCACGCCCCAACATTCGGTTTGCGCATGCCGGTTCGGTCTTCTTCGCGGTCTTTGGCCCGACCACCGAAGTTCAAGACCTCGACGACATGCTGAAACACGAGCGTGAGCTCGCCGCGGCGTACGGTCACGTCTCGTTGATCGCGCTGGTGCAGGTCAACCGCACGACCGGCAAAATCGCCGACGACGTGCGCAAGCGTTCGGTCGAAATCACCCAAGCGGCGAACGACTTCTTGCGCGGGTCGGCGACCGTGGTGATCGGTTCGGGCTTGGGCGTGGCGATTCTTCGAATGTTCATGACCGGCTTCAACTTGATGGCGAAAACGAAGTTTCCCATCAAAGTGTTTTCGACGACCGCCGAGGCGGTGGCCTGGGTACACAACCTGCCCGGCCAGACACCCGACGCGAAAGAAGTGACCGCGGAGGCGCTGCTGAGCCACTTCGGCGTTTCAGAAGCGAAGTAGTCGCCTACTCGGCGCCGGGCCGAGCGAACGCGCGGCGAAGCCGTTCACCGAGTGAATTCACGCTGAGCACCACCGCGGCAATGGCGAGCCCGGGAAAGAGGGCGAGCCACCACGCCCCGGGGCGAATGAGGGTGCGGTGGGCTTCGGTCAAAAGCTCGCCCCAACTGGGGGTGGGCGGCGGCACCCCGAGCCCCAAGAACGACAGCGCCGACTCGAGCAGCAGCACGTGACCGACCGCGAAGGTGGCCGCGACGATGACCGGCCCCGCGACGTTCGGCACCACGTGGCGAAAGACGATTCGCCAACCCGAGGCCCCCAGGGCGCGCGCGGCCAGAACGAAGTCGGCTTCGGCCAAGGCCAGGGCTTCGGCGCGCGCCAACCGAGCCATTTCAGGCCAGCGGGTGAGGCCGAGCACCAGCACCAACGGCCACACCGACTGCGTGCGGAGCACCGCCATCAGCGCGATGAGAAAAAACACCGTGGGGAACGTGGTCATCACCTCGATGACGCGCGAGACGAGCAGGTCGGTGGGCCCCCGAAAAAAGCCCGCGGCGGCGCCCAGCGTCACCCCGAGGCCGACGCTGATCACCACCGTCACCAGCGCGATGAACAGGCTCACCCGCGCGCCGTGAATGAGCCGCGCCAGCACGTCGCGCCCCAGTTCGTCACTCCCGAGCCAATGGCGCCCCTCGGGTGGCCACGGAGGCGGCGAGGCCCGCGCCAAATCGTCAAGGGTGGCGGGTTGTTGCGGCCCGTAAGCAATGGGGGTGCGCACGAGCCACTCGGCGGCCAGCCCGAGCGTCGTCTGGGTATGGCGGCGCAATTCGACCGGGTGGGTGAGGCACGGCAACAGGTACGTATGCCCGTCGACCCGCGCCGCGAGCGGCAAGTCTGAAGCGATCAGATCAGCGCCGAGCGCCAGGCCGCCGAAGCCCAACAAGACCCAGACGGCGAGCCGCTCAGAGAAACGCGGGGGCCTCATGGAGCCCCTCCGCTTTCGACGGCCGAACGAACGCGAGGGTCGAGCAGCAGCGCCACCACGTCGGCGGCGAGCATGGCGAACATGGTCGTCACCGCGCTCAACGTGGCGATCGCCATGACCACCGGGTAGTCGCGCAAGCCGACCGAGTCGAGCGCCAGCGCCCCCATGCCAGAAATGCCGAAGACCCGCTCGATGACGACGCTCCCGCTGATCACATGGGGCAATTGAAAACCGAGCACGGTGACCAGGGGCAGCAGTGCATTGCGAAACGCGTGGCGCCAGATCACCGCGCGCTCGGGTATGCCGCGGGCGCGGGCGGCCTTCACGAAATCTTGTCGGAGCGCGGCCTGCATCGCTCCGCTCACTTGCCGGCTCGCGAAAGCCAGCGTCGGGTACATGAGGCACGCCACGGGCAAAACGGCATGGGCCGGTGACGACAGCCCTTGAAAGGGCAGCCAGTCGAGCACGCCCGGGTTGGCGAACGTGAAGAGCGCGAGCACCGCCACCCAAAACGCCGGCACGCCAGACACGAGCGCGAGCGCCGCCGACACCGCGCGAGCGGCCCACCGCGCCCCCTTCGAGCGGGGCGAGACTTCGGTTCGAGCGAGCCAGACGCCCAACGGCACGGCGAAGAGCCAAGCCAACGCGAGCGCCAGCCCCGAGAGCACGACCGTCTTGGGCAGCGCTTCGAAGACTTTGTCGGCCACGTCTCGGTGGTCGGTCAGCGAGCGGCCCCAGTCGAGGCGTACCAGGCGGCCGAGCCACGCGACGTATTGCACGAGCACGGGGCGGTGGAGCCCCTCATGCTCGCGAACCGCGTCGGTCGCCCGCCCCACCCCGCTTTCAGAATCGAGTGAGAGCGGGTCTCCGGGCGCCCATTGGGCGATCACGAACGTGAGCGCGGTGATGCCGAAAAACGTTGGCACCATGAGCGCGAGTCGACGAGCGACGAAGCGCGCCCCGGGGTGGCGGAGCACCTTCATGGGTCGACCCAGGCTTTCGACAAGTCGTACCACGCGAGCGAGGGCGTCAGGCCGTGCACCGAATCGAGCGCGCCGTCGAGCGACGGCCGGGCGGTGAGAAACAAATACACCTGGTCTTCGAACAATTGCCGGTGCACCCGGCGCTCGAGCACGTGGCGTCGCTCGGGGTTCGGCTCGCGTCGAATGCGGGTGAGCCAGTCGTCGACGTCGCGGTTCGAATACGACACGTAGTTCGACCCGCCGTCGGCTTGGCTCGAATGAAACACTTGGTACGCGTCGTTCACCGCGTCGGGCGTGCTCCAGCTGAGCAACGCCGCGTCGAAGTCGTGTTGCTGCAGCCGTGCGACGTACTGTGACGAGTCGACCTGTTCGATGGCAGCCTCGATGCCGACCTGGCGCAATTCGGCTTGAAACAACGGCAAGACCTTCGCCAGCTTGGCGGAACGGGCGGTCGAGAGAAACGTGAAAGTCAGTGGGCGGCCTTGGCGGTCACGCACCCCGTCGTGGTTGGAGTCGCGCCAGCCGGCGTCGTCGAGCAGGGCTTCGGCGGCGCGGGGGTCGTGGGGCCACGGTTGCACGGTGGCGTCACAGCTCGGCGACCCGAGCCAGTACGGGCAGGTCGTGCGCGGCTCGAGCCCCAGGTCGACGACGCGGTCGACTTGCTGCGCGGGGTAGACGAGCGCCAAGGCCCGGCGAACCCGAGGGTCGGCCAACGCGGGGTGCCGCTCGTTCCACCCGAGCCAGGTGTAGGCGTTGTCGAGCCCGAGCAGTGGGTGCGCGTGCCACTCGGCCCACGGCAACGACACCCAGTCACGCGGAGCGATGCGCGTCATGAGGCCGACTTCGCCGCGGCGCCAGGCCTGCATCGCGACCGCGTCGTCTTGAATGAACCGAATGACGACCTCTTCGAGCCGGGGCGCTGGGCCCCAGTAGTTCGGGTTTCGCCGAAAGGTGAGCGACGAGCCGCTGACCCATTCGACGAAGCGAAACGGCCCGGTGCCGACGGGAGCGCGGTGAATGGCCAGCGTGTCGAACGGCCCGGCGAGCGCGTGAGCAGGCATCACGGGCACGGCCCCCAACAACGTGCGCAACGCGAAGGGCGCCGGTTCGGCGAAGTGGCAGTGCACCGTCAATTCGTCGGTCATTTCAACACGGTCGAGGGCGTCGAGCGCGCCGCGCATCGACGTCGTGAGGTTCTTCGGGTTGCGAATGACGTTGATGACGGCCAGCACGTCACGGGCGCTGAACGGGGTGCCGTCGTGAAAAGTCACCCGGGGCCGCAGGTGAATGGTGACGTCTTGGCCGTCGGCCGCTTCTTGCCACGACTCGGCGAGCAGCGGCTCGAGCGGGCCGGCCGGGTCGGTGCGGCTCACCCGACCAAGCGTCTCGTAGACGGTGGCGTTCGTGTACCGCACCATCGTGCCTTCGACGAATTGGTCGTGAAGGCGCGTCAGCCCCAGCGGCTCGACCGCGGCCCGAATCGTCAACACCCCGTGGCTCGCCTTCGCGACGCCGGCGTCGGCCAGCCGTGGCGGCGCGTTTCGACACGTGCACGCGCCCAGTGCGAGGCACCCCACGAAAACAACGAGCGGCCGGGTCTTCACGGTTGGCGAGGGGCTCCGCGTTCATCGACTTCGACGACCGGCACCCCTTCGGGCGCGGCGAGGTCGAACAAGGTCATGTCGGGCGTTTCGTTGAGGGCAATGTCTTTGGTGTGCAGCTCGATTCGGGTGTGGGCGTCGGCCGCGTCGAGCACCACCCGTTTGGGGTACACGACGCCCGACACCGTCTCGAGGTCAGCACATTCGACGTCGTACGCCGCCACCCCGACGACGTGGCTTTTGACGACCCGGCTCGAAACGGGGTCGACGTGCAACGTCTGAATGGCGGGGCCCTGGTGCAGGGTCAGCACGTACACCCGTGCGTCGCGGTCGAGCTCGAGGGTGGCCGAATCGAAAGGCATGCGTGGCACCCGGCCCAGCAGCAGCATCGCGAGCTCGCGAGGAGGCAACACCAACGGCAAGAACCGCCCGAGGTTGGGCGCGGTGGCTGGCCCATGAAAGTACTGGCCGCTCTGAGCGTCGTACAGGCCGAACAGCTCGCCGTCGGTGGTGAGAACACCCTGCGGCTTGCCAAAGAAATCGAGCTGTTCGAGGTGAATGTACGCGGGGTGAAAGACGCCCAAGAAGAGTGAAACCGAGCCTTTGCCCTGCGGAGAGTCGACCGCGAGCCGGGCGTCTCCCTTGAGCCCAATGACTTGTGACTCGGCGAGGTCGACCCGCTTGAGCAGCTCTTCGGCGGTGTGCGCCTCGCCGTCTTTGCCGAACGAAAGGGGCGCTTTGGGGCAGGCCGAGAGCGCGAGGGCACACAGAGTCAACCAGAGGTGGTGTCGGAGCATGGCGTCACGCGACTGATACCGCTATGAGAGGCCATACGCGATGAGCTTCGACGAACTCGCCCACTATCTCCGGCTCGGCGGCTTGACCACCGCAGTCATTCTGTTTGCGTCTGTCTTGTCATTGGGGGTCGCCATTGAGCGGCTGATCGCCCTGTGGGGCGTGGGGGCCAAGACCCGCGAGCTGGGCGAGCTCATCGCCAAGCACTTGCTGCGGGGCGACGTGGCCGCGGCCCGTTCGGCGGCCGAGCGGTCGACCGCCATCAGCGCCGACGTGTTTCGCGTGGGCTTCGAACGCGCCGCCAAGTCGACCGGGCCCGCCCTCGAAGCGGCGGTCGAGCGCGAGCGCCAGCAACTGGCCCTGCGAATGAAGCGCGGGTTGTGGGTGTTGGGCACCATTGGCGCCACGACCCCGTTCGTCGGCCTGTTCGGCACGGTCGCGGGCATCATGCGCTCGTTTCGCGACCTGGGGCTCGACGTCGACTCGGGTGGCACGGGCGGCTCGGCCGCGGTGATGACCGGTATTTCTGAAGCGCTCATCGCCACCGCGGTCGGCATCATCGTGGCGGTCGAGGCGGTGGTGCTGTTCAACATTTTTCAAGCGCGCCTCGGGCGGGTGAACGTCGAAGTGAAGCTGATCGCCGAAGAATTCGTCGAGCTGTTGCGTGAAGCGGCACCGTCGGGCCGCCTGCCGGTGACGCCGCCCTCGGCGACTTCGGCCGAGCCCGGCGCGGCCCCCGCTCCGGCCCCGGGAGGCGCCTGAGCCATGGCGATGGGCAAGGTGCCGGGCAGCGACGACCCCACGTCAGGCGACGACGCGGGCTTTTCTGAAATCAACCTCCCGCCGCTGACCGACATTTTCTTGGTGTTGCTCATCATTTTCATGGTGACGAGTTCGGTCATCGTCAACTCGAGCAATGGCGCCCGGGCGGGGCTCAAGGTGAACTTGCCGCAAGGCGGTCACGCCGACGTCGCGGCGCAAGCCTCCGACCTGTCGGTGGCCATTC
>JBGAIY010000205.1:0-13408 GCA_044225205.1 Myxococcaceae bacterium
GGCCCAGCGCAATACCGCCACGTCGGTACCGAGAAGTACCTCACCGTCAACGGCCAACTGATGGACCCGCCCCCCAGCTTCGCGCACGAGACGCGCGACTGGTTCAAGAGCGCCACCGTCAAGCTCACCGACACGCTCGCGAACCACCGGTGCGGCAACTACATCACCATTTTGAAGAACCTCTCTGACCAACGCGCGGTCGACGAGGTCGTCGACTCGTTCATGCCCCAGGCCGCCAAGAAGCCGAAGCCGCGTTGAACCTGTCGACCACCGACCGAACGCGGTACGGTCGACGGCGACATGCCGAACCGACTCCAGCTCGACGCCACCCACACGGTCGTCACGCCCGAATACGTGGAGTTCGACTTCGTGCTCGCCGGAGCCCTCGCTCGCTTCACCGCGCTCGTCATTGATTCGGTCATCGCCTTCATCGCCTCGGTCGCCCTCATCGGCGCGCTCTACCGGGCGCTGGGTGAGCTCGCCACGCCCCTCATGTTCATCGTCTGGTTTCTGCTCGACTGGGGGTACATGATCGCGCTCGAGTCGGCCTGGAGCGGCCAGACCATCGGCAAAAAGGCCATGGGGCTTCGCGTCATTCAACAGAGCGGCGTGCGCATCGGTTTTTTGCATTCGGCGCTGCGCAACCTCGTGCGCCCACTCGACCGGCTGCCCTTGTTCTACTTCGTCGGCGCGCTCAGCATGCTCACCTCGTCACGGCAACAGCGCCTCGGCGACTTCTTGGCGGGCACCATCGTCGTGCGCGAACAGCGACGCAAAATACCGTCGTCGATTACCCAGCCCGAAGGCGACCGCGCCATGCTCAGCGACTCCGATTTTCAGGCCCGGGTCGCCAAGCTTTCCCCCGACGAAGAAGCCCTGCTCACCTCGGCGTCGCTCCGGCGCGAAGAGTTCGGCATCGAAGCGCGGCTCAACGTGTTTTCACACCTCGCCGAGCGCCTTCAAAACGAGCACGGGTTTCAAAAGCCAGAACACTTCTCAGACGAGAAGCTGGTGCTCTTCGTCACCGCCGCCCTCGCCAACCGGCGCGCCCTTAAAAGTACGTCGCGACGTTGACCTGGCCGCCCAGCGCAAACCGCGGGGGAAAATTGAGGGTAATGAACAGGTCGACGAAGGCCCGTGGCCCCACCGAAATGCTCTCGGCCACGAAGAAGTCGACGCCCGCGGCCACCCCCGGCCCACCAAAAACCTTCGGCGCGGTGCCAGTACCCTGGAGCGTCTCGTCGCGGCCAATGCCCAGCACCGCCGCGTACAAGTCGACGAACGGCCGAATGTTCTCTTCGAGAAACAAGTACCGCAAGCCGACTTGCCCACCGCCCCCGAGCACCAAGCCGCCTTCGCCCCCGGGCAACACGAACTTGCGCTGGTAGAAGAACGTCACCGAGGCGTTGAGAAACAACACGAAGCCGCTGTCGATGTAATACGAGCCCTCGAGCGAAATCGGCAGGCCGAAGTCGACCAAGTCGCCGTCGCCAATGAATTTGAAGCCCGACAAGCCCAACCCCAGGCTGCGGTTCGCGAAGCTCGCGCTCGCATGGGCGGGGCTCGCCCAGGCCAACGAGAATGCGAGCAACAGGGGGCACAGCACCTTCGGCAACGCGAACTTCGAGGGTTTCATCACAGGTTCACCAGGGTGCGAGCATGACCGACACTCCGTTATCGGCCAAACTTTGTTCTCGTTCTCACCAGTCGAGAAAAATCGTCAACGGCGGTGTGCTTTCTCGCCTAACCGTTCGAAAACAGCCAGGTCTGTGTCGTTGCGACAGAAGAATGGCCCTTCTACACTTCGGGGCGCATGAAGCTTCGTTTTTACCTCGGTGCGTTGGTCAGCGTGTGGCTGGCGGGGTGCATTTCGGTGCCCCCGCCCACCCAGCGCGCACTCGAATGTAATGAGTTGTGCGTGCAGTATTTGACCGCCAACGATCTCACCCGCGCCGAAGTGCAGTGCGACTTGGGCCTCCAGTTTTCGCCCCAATACGCCGACCTCTGGGTGAACAAGGGCCTCATCGCGTTGCGCCGAGAACAGACCGACAAGGCCAAAGAACTGTTCATCAAGGCGCTCCGACTCAACCAAGAGCAGGCCCAGGCGCACAACAACCTCGGGTACATTTACTTGCAGAGCCAGCAGTACGGCCTTGCTCACGACAATTTTCAGCGCGCCCTCCGAGTGAACCCCGACTACACCGAAGCCCGGTACAACCTCGCGCTCGCGCTCAAAGGGCTCAAGCAGCCCGACAAGGCCCGAAAAGAGCTGCGCACCATTGTCGAAATCAGCCCCAACTTGGCCGACCCCCACGCTCAACTCGGCGCGCTCGCGCTCGACGAAGGTGCCCACCAAGAGGCCATCGACGAGTTCACCCGCGCCACCCAGCTCGACCCGAAATTCGTCGACGCGTGGCTCGCCATGGGCAACACCTACATGGAAGCGGGCAAGCCCTGCGACGCGAAAGACTCCTACAGCGCCTGCATCGAAATCGACGGCGAGAACGCCCAGTGCCGCAACAACATCATCATCGCCGAGAAAAAATGCCGGCTCCAAGACAAGGCGCTCGACGACGTGAAGCAACACCAAGCCGGCGTGAAGACGGCCGAAAGCGAGTACTCGCAAGGCTTGCAGTTTCACGACAAGGGCATGGTTGGAGACGAAGAGCGGGCGTATAAGCGCTGCTTGCGGTACGACGGCAAGTTTCCCCAGTGTCACTTCGGCCTGTTCGAAATTTACAAGAACCGCGCCGATGACCGAAACGCGACCATCGCCTGCAAGAACTTCTTGAAGTACGCCAGCGAGAGCGATTTTCGAACGCAAGTGCTGACATGTCAGCAATACGTGCGCGACTAAGAGCGAAGTACACCGATGACCGAAATGCAGCGTTGGGTGGCCCGTTGACATGAGCGTTCGGCTCACCATCAAAATGCGCGGTGAAACCGGCGCCGCCGACAAGGCGAAGGTCGTGGTGCTCAACGATGACGTGATCGTCTTTGGGCGCGGGCAGCAGTGCCAAGTGCAGCTCGCCCAACACGAGGTCTCGCGCGAACACGCCCGCATTTCGCGAGACGACACGCTCTTCTTCGTCGAAGACCTGAACAGCGTGCACGGCACCAGCATCAACGGCACGAAGTTGCCCAAGGGCGAAAAGCGGCTCTTGCGCAACGGCGACACCATTCTCATCGCTCAGTTCGACGTCACGTTCGACCGGGTCGCCGAAGTCGAAGAAGGCGAAGAGCGCACCGGCCACACCCGCTTCATCAGCGCCAACGTCGTGCGCGACGTGATGCACGGCCTGGCCAACACCGAGCCCTACCTGCGGGTCATGAACGGGCCCCTCGAGGGCCACAAAATCAACGTCGCGGCGGCTCAAGAATACATCGTCGGGCGCGACGAAACGGCCGACATTCAACTGCAAGACGACCTCGTCTCCCGCCGTCACGTCAAAATTCGGCGCGACTGGTCGGGCACCAGCATCGAAGACCTGGGCAGCCGCAATGGCATCAAGGTCAACAAGAAGAAGACGAAGCACGCCACGCTCAAAGACCGCGACACCATTCAAATTGGCAATGTGAAGTTGTTGTTCATCGACCCGTCTGAACCGCGCGACGCGCCGCTCGTCATGCCGGCCGAAGACGAGCACGAGTCGACCGTCGCCGTGTCAGAACCCGACCCCGAGCCCGAACAGCGGGCCAGGCCGGCCGCTCCGCCGCCCGACGACGGCGCCAACGAAACCCGCGAAGCCCCCGAGCCCAACCCCGACGAAGCGTCGAACAGCCAGGCCAACCCCGACGACGCCAACGCCACCGGCGTCGACGAAAACGGCCCCGAAGACGACGGCGCGAACGAACACGAGAACGCCGACGACGACGCGGCCAACGCAGAAAGCCAAGGCGACTCTGATGACGAGGCTCAAGACGACGCGCCGTCGGGGCCGATGCTCGACTTCTCGAAGAAGCAAACCTTCATCGTGGTCGGAGTCGTCGCGCTCTTCGTGATCATCGCCCTGGCGATTCTCACGTTGCTCTTCGTCGGCGCTTAGCCGCCCCACGGTCACCCAATGCTGATGCGGGCCACCGGCTGAATGTTCAATTCAGGCGAGAGCTCTTGGTAACTCACCACCGAGAATGGCGGGTTGAATTCGTATTCGAGCAACTTGCGAACGTAACGGCGAATGTCCATCGCGGTGAGAATGACGGGCCGCTGCGCCGTCGGCGGCAAGTGGCCGCACTCGTTCTTGACCGCCTGCACGATTTCTTGGGCAATGTCGGGCTCGAGCGCCAAGTGGGTGCCCGCGCTCGTGCGCTTGATGCTGCTGCGAATGGCTTCTTCGATTTGCGGGTCGAGCAGGTAGACGATGAGCGTGCTCGTACCGCGCGCGTACTTGTTCGACACGTACCGCTTGAGCGACGAGCGCACGTGCTCGGTCAACATCACGCTGTCGGCTTCGGTCTGCCCGTGTTCGGCCAGTGCCTGCAAAATGCCACGCAAGTCGCGCACCGAAATTTCTTCTTCGACCAAGCGGCCCAAAATGTCGGTCAACTTGAGAATGTTGACGACCTTCGGCACCACCTCTTTCACAATGGCCGGAAACGCCTTCTCGAGCTGGTCGAGCATGGTCTGCGCTTCTTGCACGCCCACGAACTCCCGCGCGTGCCGCCGCAAAACCGCCGCCACGTGCAAGATCATGTAACCCGGCACGTCCCAGGTGGTGAGCCCGGCCGACTCCAGCATGTCTTTGTGGTACTCGGGCACCCACGCCGCCGGCTGGCGCGTCGCTGGGTTCACCGCTTCGAAGCCCTCGACGTTCATGAGCCGCAGCCGGTCGACCGTGTCGTTGACCAAAATGTGGCCCAGCGTCGCCTGCCCCGTCACCACCGGCACTTCGTTGATCTGAATTTGGTACGACCCGGGCGGCAACCCCGGGTTGCCGCGCGCGCGCACGCCGGGGTACCGCACGCCGAGTTCGACGAACAGACCGTCTCGCATGAACGGTATGAGCTCGAACAAGAACTTGCCGCCGTCTTGCCGCGAGTCGACGAACGGCACCAACGCGTCTGACACCTCGAGCACGATCGGCGTCACCACCGGTATGAACAACTCAGAATCGGGGTTGATCGGTTCTTTGGGTTGAGGCTCGGCGGCCGCCGGCGGCACGTCAGAACCGTCGCTGGCGTCGGTGCCCCCCATGCCGCCCCCGTCGTAGTCGCCCCCGTCGGGCGCCCGCTCTTTGCGCAACATGAAGTACGCCGCGCCCCCCGCCGTCAGCGACAGCAAGAAAAACGGCGCCTTCGGCAACCCCGGCACCAAGGCGAAGACGAAGAGCATGCCGGCCGCAATCGCAATGGCGCGCGGGTAGGCAATGAGCTGCGAGGTGATGTCTTTGCCCAAGTGGGCGCCTTCTTCTTCACCGCCGACGCGCGTGACGATGATACCGGCCGCCGTCGAAATCAAAATCGCCGGTATCATGCCGACCAGACCGTCACCAATGGTGAGCAAGGCGTACTTTTGCGCCGCCTCGGCCACCGGCAGCCCCTTTTGCGCCACGCCGATCGCCAAGCCGCCGACAATGTTCACGACCGTGATGATGATGCCGGCAATGGCGTCGCCTTTCACGAACTTCATGGCGCCGTCCATCGCTCCGAAGAGTTGGCTTTCTCGCTCGAGGTCGCGGCGCTTGCGCTTGCCCTCTTCCATTTCGATTGAACCCGAGCGCAGGTCGGCGTCGATCGACATTTGCTTGCCGGGCATCGCGTCGAGGGTGAAGCGCGCCGCGACTTCGGCGACGCGTTCAGACCCCTTCGAAATGACGATGAAGTTCACGATCACCAAGATCACGAAAATGATGCCACCGACCACGAAGTTGCCGCGCGCCACGAAGTTGCCGAACGCGTAGACGACCTCACCCGCGTCACCGACCGACAAGATGAGCCGGGTCGTCGAAACGGTGAGCGCCAGCCGGTACATCGTCGTGATCAACAACAACGTGGGGAACACGCTGATCTGCAACGCCCCCGGTATGTAGAGCGAGATCAGCAAAATGATGACCGACAAGCTGATGTTCATGGTCAACAGAATGTCGAGCAAGAACGTCGGCAACGGCACGATCAACATGCTGATGATCGCGATGACGACGACCGCCAACAGAATGTCGGAGTACTTGTTGATGAACTCGTATTGTTTTGCAGCCATCGGGTGCCGTGAGGCTACTTCAGTTGGCCGCCCAATGCTCGTCGGCGACCGGCCCTCGGGTCACCTTCGGGCCGCCCGTTTGGCCATTTTGAGCAGCCGACGCGCCCGGTCGACGAACGGGTCGTTCGCCTGGCCGTGCAACACCGCGTATTCGAGGTCGTCGATCGCCGGCCTGAACTTGCGGCGGTGCAGCCTCAATTCACCCCGGTACACCCTCGCCGCCATGTCGTGGGGGTCGAGCACCAGCGCCGCTTCGAAGTGCTCGAGCGCTTTGGCCAAATCATTGAGCGCCAAGCACACCGTACCCAGCATGGTGCGAACGAACGCGTCTTTGGGCAACGACAACGCCAGCCCTTCGAAGACGATTTTGGCCTCGCGCACTTTGCCCTTTTCGAACAGCGCGTGCCCCAAGGCCACCAACTCACTCGTCGAGTCGTTCGGGTCGGCCGCCGCTTCGGCCTGCGCGTTCACCGCGGGCATGTCGGTCACCGTGACCGCCGCCATTGACCCGCTCGTGCGGGTTCGCTTTCGCGGCTGTTTGGGCTCAGGGCCAACGTCGGTCATCACCTCGTCGATGATGACCGTGGGCACTTCGGGCACGGTCTGCGTGCGAGGGGCCTTCTTCGCAAAAAAGATGACCTGCGCGGGGGTCGGCTTGCGGCGGCTCACTTCTTCTTCGATGCCGCCTTGGGTGGCGCACTCGCCGCGTTCTTCGGTGCGGCCGGGGCTGACTTGGCCGGAGCCTTCGGGGCCGCCGCCTTGCCGGCTCCCTTCGGAGGCGCCGCTTCGCTGCCTTCTTCTTTCTTGCCCGCCTTCACCTTCTTGAGCATGTCGAGCGCCGCGCGCGCCAACAACCGCGCTCGCTGCGTCAGCGGGTCTTTGCCCTGCGGGTCGAGCTCGACGGCCTTCTTGAAGTCATACGCCGCTTCGAGCACCTTGCCCTTGCGCAGAAACACTTCGCCACGGTTCACGTAGGCCGACACTTCGGTCGTCTTCAGCCGAATCGCCTCGTTGAAACAAAACTCCGCTCGGTCGAGGTCTTCTTGCGCCATGAACACCGAGCCGAGCGCAATGCGGTAGTACGGCTCGGCCGGCTCGACGTCGACCAGCATTTCGAAAATGGCCTGAGCCTCGGGGTAACGACCCTGCTCGTACTGTTGAAAACCACGCATGGCCATCTTCAACAGCTGCATGCTGTTGAGCTGATGAAGGTCTTTCGCGGTGATTTCACCGTCGAGAAATCGCTTGAGACGTTCCGGTGAGTAGCGCTCAGCCGGGGCCTGCTTCTGCTGCTCAGCCATTGAGATCTCCAGCCACAATAAAAAAGCCGAAACGAACTGCGAAGTTCGTTTCGGCTGCCATCTTCGAACGGAAAATCGTTGGTTGCAACGACTTCGTACGCGTTAGGCCATGTTGCGGTTGATCGACTGGAGGGCCGAGAACTGGTTCTTCTGTTCTTCGCTCGCCTGCTGCCAGAAGAGCATGATCGACTGAATCATCATGTTGCGGGCCTGCATGCGCGCTTGCTTTCGACCGTCGTCAGTCGAATACGCGTCGTTGATTTCTTCTTCAGACCAGCCGTTCGCACGCAGCTTCGCCTTCAACCGCTCGTCAGCCGCGGCCGTCGTGGTCTCGGGCGAAGTGTCACCAACCGTCAACGCCGCACCGTTGCTGGTCAACCCGCTGGTCGCGTCGAGCGAGTTGCGCAACACCGTCGCCTCTTGCGCGGTCAAACCCGAGATCGCGCCGTTCTGGCCGATCAGTCGCATGATTTGGTCATCGCTCAGGCGCGAAGCATCAAAGCCCAACGCGCGCGAGGCCAAGTCGTACTTGACGTTCTGGAGCGTCGAGTAGGTGTTCGAGCCGCCGTAGAGCGCGGTGCCGTAGTTGGCCGCGCTCGTGCTGTACCCCGACATCTGGTAGCCGTTTTGGTAGTCGCTGACCGTGTCGACGACTCCACCAATGCCCGCCAACACGTCGGTCGCCTGATCAATGGCGCTGGTGTCGTACCCGAAGCTGCCGGCAACGTTGCTGATCGCACCACCAAGCCCACCAATCGAATCGAAGAAGCCCATATGTATGTTCTCCATGAAACTCAGGTCTGACGACCCGAGCACGTTATGGAAAAATTATCGCACGGGGCTTTCAACAGTTGCGTGCGGTTTCTCATTTTTTGGTAAGCGTTTCCAACATCGCGATAATCTTAGATTTTAAGGACGCGTCGTCGCCCACGAACTGCGCTGCACGCCTTAAATCGTCGACCGCCGACGTCTTTTGGCCCACCGCCAATTTCACTTCGGCGCGGCCGACGTAAGCCATTGAATCTTGTGGTGAAATTTTCAACGCCACGTCATAGGCCGCCAGCGCCCCCTGGGCATTGCCCGACGCCATTTCGACCACGCCCAACGCCTTGGCGAAGTACGGCTCGAGCGGGTTGATCGCGTAAAGGCCTTGAAACACAGTTCGCGCCTCGCCGACTTTGCCTTGGTAGAAAAAGAAATACCCGGTTCGAGCGATCGAAAAGAGCTCTTCGTCGGTGTAGCCGCGAACGTCTTTCAAGGTCGCTTTGCCGTCGGCCCACTTCTGCAACCGGGCGGCGAGCGCCGCTTCACTGTCTGCCATGCGTCAGTAGCTTTCTTCGGCCTGCTCTTCGCGGCGTTTGCGCTCGATTTCGGCCATTTGCTCACTCACATGCCCAACCAGCTCGAGCATTGACGCTTCGCGGGCCAGCAGCGAGCGAAGCCTCTCAACTCGTTCAGGGGCGGCGCGAATCGCGGCGATGCCCCGCTCGAGCTCGGCCTGTCGGTACTCCTGCATTCGTTCGGCGACGGTCGACAAATACGGCCGGTCGGCAAACCCCTCGACGTCGGCGTCGTGGCCGACCGGAGTCGGAGGCAGCGGCAACCGCAGCTCTTCAGCCGAATGGGCCGGGCCAATGGAGTCGAGCAGCGCGGCCGACGCGAGCGAAGGGTTCTTCGGGTCACCCTTCTTCTTCGTCTTGCTGGTGACCTGCGTGCGGTCGACCAGCTTTTCCCGCACACTTCGGGGGCCACCCCAGGGCCACAGCGGCGCTCGGGGCGGTTGATCTCCAATTTTCGCCATGCCCGTCGACTCCTGTGCTTCGGCTGGTGCTTAGCCCTTCTGGTTTTCTGCTTCTTGCTGCAAGGCGTACACGAAGTTCAAGACCTCGGCGACCGCGTCGTACAATTCTTCGGGCACTTCTTGCCCAATGTCGACCCGGTAGAGCGCCCCCGCCAACGTCACATTGCGCATGACCGGCACGTTGTACTGCTTGGCAATTTCACGAATTTTTTCGGCTTTGAGCCGCAGGCCCTTGGCCACCACGCGCGGCGCGTTGTCTTTTTCTTTGTCGTACTGCAGCGCAACCGCGATGTCGGCGTCTTCGGGCAAGCCCGGCCGACGCTACCACAGGCCACGCCCCAGGTCAGACCCGGGCACCCGCCCCGGCCTCGGCCCGCAACTGGTAAACGAAATTCAGCACTTCAGCCACCGCGTCGTACAGCTCTTCGGGCACTTCTTGGCCCACTTCGGTTCGCAGCAGCGCGTGGGCGAGCGGCACGTTGCGAAGCATCGGCACGTCGGCGTCTTTCGCCAACGCCTTGATCGCCTCGGCCCTCAAGTTCATGCCCTTGGCGATGACCCGTGGGGCCCCGTCGGTCTGTCGGTTGTACTGCAGCGCCACCGCCACGTGCTCGGGGTTGGTCACCACCACGTCGGCCTTCTTCACCGACTCCATTTGAGCGCCCTCGAGAATTTCGTGGTGCAGCTCTTTGCGCTTGGCCTTGTGGTGCGGGTCGCCTTCTGACTCCTTGTATTCTTTTTTGACGTCGTCTTTCGACATCATGAGGCCCTTCATGTACGTGCGGTGCTGCCACCACACGTCGAAGATCGCGAAGAGCACGAACAGCATCGTCACCCGCAAGACGATTCGGTACATCAATTCGCCCATCACCAGCATCAACATGGCGGTGTCGCCGTGGGTGGTGGCGACGACCATGCCCATGGCGTCGCGCACGACCCCGTAGACGACGTACCCGGTGACCCCGAGCTTCGCCATCGACTTGAGCATTTCGACCAGCTGCTTCTTGCCGACCAGGTTCTTGAGCCCCTCGAGCGCGTTCAACTTTTCGAGCTTCGGCATCACCGCCTTGGGCGAAAAGAGCGCACCGATTTGCAGAAAGTCGACCAGGCCGGCACTGACCCCCGCCGCGAGCGCAATGGGCACGCACATCGTGAGCAGGGTGATGGCGCCCATCATCATCAAGTGAGACGTGGCGGTCGACAGGTCGTCGGGGTGGGCCAGGTGGTCGAACGCGAAATGAAAGATCTGTTTGATGTCGGTCTCGAAGCCGTTCCACGTGCCTTTGACCACGGCCATGGCAATGGCGAACGACACGGCGCCCGACAGGTCTTTGCTCTTCCAAACGTTGCCCTCTTTGCGGGCGTCGTCGATTTTCTTTTGGCTCGGTTCCTCGGTCTTGTCGTCAGACATGCGTGCCCCCGCGCCACTACTTGAGCATCTGCAGGGTCAAGTTGAGCCAGTGAAACATGACGCCGAACTCGTGCGTCACCCGGCTCAAAATGAGGTGCAGCGCCGACAAGACGATGAGCATGGTCACCGCCGGCTTGATTTGCATGGCCACGAAGAACACCTGCACCTGCGGCGCCACGCGGTTGATCATGCCCAGCGCCAGGTCGGTGAGAAACGTGGCCAGCAACACCGGCGCGGCGAGCGCGAGCGAAATGCGCATCAAGTCGCCGAAGACGCGAATGAGCACGTCGAAGAACGGCCAAAACCCACGTGAGAACTGGGGGTACTGGTCGAGCGCCACCATGTTGAGGCTGTCGGCCAGCGTGCGAATGATGATGTGGTGCCCCCCGAACGAAACGAACACCACCGTCGTCAACTGAACTTTCAGGTTCGCGAACAGCGACACGTTCAACTGCAGCTGCGGCACCATCAGCTGGGCCTGGGTAATGCCCGAAAACGTGTCGATGAGGCTGCCCGCGACCTGCGCCGCGTCGAAGACCATGCCCACGACGAACGAAATCGACAAGCCGATGAACAGCTCTTTGAGCATGAGCGCAATGAACAAGAGCGCACTGACCGGCACGCTGTGAACCTGCGCCAAAATCACCGGAGACATGACCATGCCCAACATGACCCCGAGGCCCAACCGCACTTCGCTCGGCACGCTTTCGCCGCCGAGAAACGGCGTCAACAGAATCACCGGCAGAATGCGCGCCATCAACAACGCGTACGCGAGCAAGAGCTGGGTGAAGTCGGTCTGCACCCCCATCTCGTGCCGTATCTGGTCGATGATGCCTTGGTAGTCCATTTTCGGAAAAGGGCCGGCTCAGTGCTGAATGATCACGGGAAAGCGGTCGAAAATGTGAAAGGTGAATCGCAGGAGGTTCGTGCCGATCCACGGGCCGGCGAGCGCCAAGACTCCGAACACGACGACGATCTTCGGAGCGAATGACAAGGTCTGCTCCTGAATCTGCGTCGTCGCCTGAAACACCGACACGGCGAACCCGACGATGAGGCTCAGCACGATCGGCGGGCCCGACGAAATGAGCACCAAAATCAACGCCTGCTGAATGATCGACGTGAGCTCATGCATGGCGTGACTCCTTCACGGTGGCGACTTCAGACGTACCCAATGACCAAGCCCTTGGCGATCAGGTACCACCCGTCGACCAAGACGAAGAGCAACAGCTTGAACGGCATTGAAATGGTCGTCGGCGAGAGCATTTGCATGCCGAGCGCGAGCAAGATGTTCGCGACGACCATGTCGATGACCAGAAACGGCACGAACAACAAAAAGCCAATTTGAAAGGCTTCTTTGAGTTCTGAAATCACGAACGCTGGCGTGAGCACCAGAAAGTCGGTGTCGCCAATGCAGTTGAAGTCGTCTCGGTCTTCTTCGGCGCGCAGCCCGACCTCGGGGGCGCAGGCGTCGGTCTTCGACTTGCGCAGCTTGAGCGCGAGCGAGAAGAACAACGCGCGGTCTTTGGTGGTGACTTTCTTCTTCAAAAAGTCGCGCAAGGGCCCGCGCGCGCGCTTGCCCGCCTTGACCAACGTGTCGACCGTCTGGGCCGTCAAGAACGCGGCGTTGCCCGGGTTGCCCAAGTTGCCCGCGTCGGCCACCCGAAACATTTCTTGGCCGACGGGAGCCATGATGTACACGGTCAGAATGATCGCGAGCCCGGTGATGACCTGGGTCGGCGGTATTTGCTGCGTGCCCATGGCCGAACGCACAATCGACAAGACGACCGAAATTTTCACGAAGCTCGTGACCATGAGCAACACGAAGGGCGCCAACCCCAGCGCGACCAACGCGAGCATCAGCACGAGTGGGCGGTTGGCGAAGGTGTCTCCGCCGCCCAACGCGTTTTCGTTCACCCCCAACGCCGTCGCCACGGTGTCGGCTTTCTTCGAACCGCCCCCACCCGCAGCCACGGCCGCGAAGGGCAACAGCCACGCCGCGAACGCAAACACCTTCACCTGGGCGCGGTCAAAACGGGTCACGGGTCTTTCCTCGAATCGTCGGGCGCGGCGGGGGCGGCCGGCGTGGCCGCTTTCGCACCGAGCAACTTTTGCAGCATTGGGCTCAACGTCAACTGCCCGGCCGGCGAGCCCCCGGGTGCCGCGAGCGCCCGCTCGACTTCGGCCGAATCGAGCTTCGCGATCAACTGGAGGCTGCTCTCCGAGCCACCCAACAACAGCACCTCGTTCGCCGCCCGAACCACGAAAAGCGAGCGCTTCTGGTCGAGGGCCACCCGCTCGAGCACCGAAATCACCCCGCCCCCGGCCCCCACCGGCTTCAGGCCGAGCAGCTTGCGCAACCCCACGTTCAACGTGAGGTAAATCAGCGACACCACGATGCCCAGCACCATCGCCGTGCGAAAGAGCACCCACCCCAGGTTCAGCTCTTCGCCGCTGTCGAACTCGCTCTTCGGCAAGTCCAACTCGACCAGGTCGGGCCGTGACGTGGTGAGCCCGGCATCAGCCGAGACGACCACCGCCGACGTGGGCGAGGTCGGAGTCAGAGCCGCCTGGCCGCCGTCGGCGACGGCCGCCCCGGCGCCCAGTGTGAGCAAGACGCACAACAACCGACACTGACGCACCTGATGAGAAAGTCGGCTCGCCACGCGGTTACCCCGCGAGCGACAGAATGCGAACGCCCA
>JBGAIY010000206.1:0-13337 GCA_044225205.1 Myxococcaceae bacterium
AAGCACAACCAACGCGGCTTGGGCGAGGCGTTGTCGATTCGGCAAATGGTCGAATGGGTCAGCACGAACTTCGGCACCCAGCGCGCGTTCGTGACGGGTCTGTCGGCCGGAGCCGCGATGACGCAGGTGATGCTCGCCACCTACCCCGACGTCTTCTCGGCCGGAGCGTCGATGGCGGGTGTGCCGTACGGGTGCTCGGTCTTGTGCCCGAGCATGCCGGTCGACTTGCTCCCGCAGCAGTGGGGCGACGCGGTGCGAATCGCTGGGCCGGCGGGGGCTCCGCACCCGAAAGTGATGATCTGGCAAGGCACCGCCGACACCGTCGTCATCGAAGCGAACGCGCCCGAAAGCGTTCTCCAGTGGACGTCGGTGAACGGCCTCTCGTCGACCGAGACGTCGATTCGCACCGAAGGGGTGGCCACGGTTCACGAGTACGCCGACGCGAATCACCAAGTGCGCGTCGAATGGTGGAACGTGGCGGGCATGGGTCACGGCACGGCCGTCGCGACCGGTTGCGGCCAAGCGACCTGGTACACCTTCGATGTCGGGCTGTGTTCAACAACAAAAGCCGCCGACTTCTTCGGGTTGTAGCGCATCGCATTCTCTGGGTGATTCTGAAGGCTTCCGTGTGCAGAATCGCGCGATGGACAAAGACACCTTCGTGGCGGGCGTTCTCAAGAAACTCAAGACGGCGAAATTTCCCGACTATGTGAAGTTGACGCCCGAACAGATCGTGGCCGAGGCGGGCAAGAACCCCGAGGTCTTCATCGCCGGAGCCTTGGTGAAGAAGAAGCCCACGGTCGGTCAGTCGAAAGTGGGTGGCAAGCCGCACGTCGAGCAAGACTTCGAGTGGCCGACCGAAGACGGCGACGAAGGCGCGCCCTTGCAGTTCATCGCCCAGTTCAACTTGGCCGAGCTGCACCCGCACGACTTCGAGAAGCAGTTGCCGGCGAAAGGCATGGTCTGGTTCTTCAGCATCGCCGACGGAAACCGCGCGTACGGCGGCGAAATCGACGATTCGACGACGAAGGTGCTGTTTTCGGCCGCGCCCGGCCCCTTGAAGCCACACGCGATACCCGAAGCGCTGAGCGAGGACGAAGACGCGACGATTGAAGAACGGGTCATCGAGTTCGGGCCGACCTTCAGCACACCGTCAACGAAGCTGCGCGACAGTGGCATTCAAAAGGCCATTGAAAAAGCAGCGGAGAGCCTCGGCGGGCGCAAGGGGCCCGTGTACGTGCTCAACCAACGAGACGGCGAAAAGAACTTCATGCTCGCCGACCTCGACATGTACGCCATTGCGCGCAACGCGTTCGGCGAGGGCATTCTTGGGTTCTCGCTCACACCCGAGGCGCTTGAAGAGGGCGCGCTCGACCAAGCCGAAACCGATTTCTCGAGCGGGAGCTAACGGGTTGGCCGCTCAACATCACAACGTCTTGAAGCGTTCGCGCACTTCGGCAACGAGGGCGTGAAATTCGGGAGCGTTGATGAGGTCGGGCCGCCACGCGAGGCCTCGTTCGACGAGGTCGAAGGTGGCCTGCACGCGGGCTCCGGGCACGGGCACGCCGTTGGCGTCTCGGTCACGGCCGAGCAGCCACAGGTGATCAGCCACGGCGACCGCCGCCCAAATGTCGTGCGTGACGACGATGATGGTGTTGAGCGTGTTCATCGACGCGACTTCGCTGATGAGCGCGCACACCTCGTCGACCGCGAGCGGGTCGAGGCCTGAGAACGGCTCGTCGAGCAGCAAGAAGTGCTCACTGCACATGAACTGCTGGGCGATGGCGACGCGCTGTCGTTGCCCGCCCGACAGCTGTTGCGGGTACTCGCGCCCCTTCGCCTCGAGGCCGAAGCGTTTGAGGAGCCCGTTCGCTTTTTCGCGCGCGGCCGAGGCCGACAGGCCCGCCTGGGCACCCGCGACGAGCAAATTGCCCAGCACGGTGCGGTGTTCGAACAGCGGGTAGTCTTGCGCGACGACGCCGACGGCGCCGGGGGTCACGGGCACCTGCGCGCTGGTGATGAGCGCCGAGCCCGTGGTGGGCGGTTGCAACCCGGCGAGCACCCGAAACAATTGGGTCTTGCCGATGCCCGAGGGCCCGAGCAGCGCGACGACTTGCCCGGTGACCTGCCCGGGGCGAACCAGGTCGCGAATTTCGAGGTTCACGTCGCGCAGCACGGGTGTTTGCCCGAGCGTGACCGACACGTTGCGAACCGAGAGCAGCAGGTCTTTGTATTCAACGGGAGTCATGACGTCGTCCGGTGATGGGGGAGTTCGGCGTACGGGCACAGTGCCCGCCGCAGCGCGCCGAGGGCGGCGTCTTGAGCGAGACCCACGACGAGAATCGTGCCTTGCAGCGCGAACACTTCGGCGAGGTGCAGGTGTCGGTTCTGGTCGAGCAGCAATGCACCGACGCCGCCTTCGGCGCGGGTGAAGCCCTCGACCATGGTGAGCATCGTCCACCCGATGGCGGCGTTTTGCCGAATGAGTTCGAGGCCACGGTCGGCGGTGCCCAAGACGACAACTTCCCACACGACGCGCCAGTCGCTCATGCGTAGGGTCTTGGCGTGGTCGAACCGCGCCCGGGGAATGGCCGCCTTTTCGGCCGCCATCGACGTGACGAGAAACACCGTCATGCCGAATGTGAGCAGGGCGAGGCGCAAGGCCTGGCCGCCTCCGAGCGCGACGGTGAACACGAAGGTCAAGCCGGCGAGGCCGAGAAACCGGCCTTTGCTGACCAAGCCGACGGCCGGGCGCAACACGGGCAGCACGCTGGCGTAGACGAGCCCGAACGAGATGAATGTGGCGAGGGCGAGGGCCTCGAGGTTCACGAGCGCGCTGATGCCGAGCGCTGGGCCGAGGCCGTGCTCGAGCCACAGCGCCGTGAGCGAGTGAACGACTTCGCCGGGGCCGGGCAACAGCACCGACGAGCTGCTGGCCCAGGCAATGGCCACGAAGGCCGCTTGCGAGAGCCCCAGGGCCCAGAGCGCGCGCGGCGAGACGACTTGGTTGGGCCGCCACATCTTCAGCAAAATCGAGTTCATGGAGACCTGGTGGGGCTGCGAGAAGCCGCCGGCCCTCTCTCCGAGAAGTGAGAGAGGGCCGCGGAGAACCACTTCAGCCGTGCTCGGTGAGCCCGAGCACGATTTCGACGC
This sequence comes from Myxococcaceae bacterium, assembly GCA_044225205.1. Taxonomy (GTDB): domain Bacteria; phylum Myxococcota; class Myxococcia; order Myxococcales; family Myxococcaceae; genus JAEUJT01. Next base: position 3,154 of record JBGAIY010000206.1, read on the forward strand.
GGCGATTCTGCGCGCGCCCTTCGGCAGTCGAGTTGGGCGCCAACGGGTTTTCTTGCCCGTGGGCGAACACCCTCACCCGCCCCGCGGGAAAGTTCGCGGGCGACTTCGCTTCGAGCCAGCGCTTCACGGCGAACGCGCGGTCTTCAGACAGCTGTTGGTTGAACTTCGGGTCACCTTGGCTGTCGGTGTGGCCGTGAATTTCAACGGCGGTGCCACCGGCAATGACGAGCTCGGCGAACAGGCGGTCGAGTTCGTGTTGCGCGGGAGCGGCGAACTGCGCCGACCCGGGCGTGAACGAAATCGACCAGGCGCCTCGGCTCACGACGCTGCGTACGGGTTCAGACGCCGAGAACCGCGGAGTCGACGCCTGCGCGGTGACGCCTTGCCGCTTCGCCAAGGCCACCACGTACGAGGTGTCGAGCACGTCTCCGACCGGAGCGATGCGCGGCACGAGGTCAGGGTACTGCTGCACCACGAGGTTGCCGAACACCGTGTAGGTGGCGGCAAACACGTTGGTCGACCCCGGGGCGAAGGCTTCGACGCCGAACAACTGGAGGTTGTCGGCCAAGCCGTTGACCCGCGAGCCACCGAGCTCGACGGTCAGGCCGGTGACGTCACGCTCCACGACGCCGGTGAAGTACTTCGCCCAATACGCTGCATTTTCTTCTCCGTACACGGTGGCGCTCACCTGGGCCGCGTGGCCCAGGGCCTCGGGGTTGCCGCGGAGCTGATCAGCGGCGGCGAACGTCGCCGAGAGCATGCCTTCGACGGTGGCGCGGTTGTCTTGCAACCACCGGTCGATGCCGATGAACACGTGCGGCATTTGGCCGCGGTATTCGCGGGTCGACACAATCGACACGAGGCCACCTTTCTTTTGCGCAACCATGACGTCGCCGGGCGTCCACGTGACGACGCCGTTCACGCAGACGTGGCGGTGTTCGCCGGTGGGTTTGCCGTGCGAGACGACGGCCCGGTCTTCACACGCTCCGGCGACGTACGCTTGCGCGGCTTCGACATAGCCGGGCGTGCCGAGCCAATTGAGGCACTCGGGGTCGTAGGTGTGCTCGTCGGGGTTGTTGCAGAGCCGATTTTCGCCGAGCCACTTCTGCGCGATGTTCCAGTCGCCGTCGCGCAAGACACCGGCGACGAGGCCACCCCGCGAGGCCGCGGGCGTCGCTTTCCACGCCTGGGGGCCCATGAACTTGTCTTCGCCCCACGAGTACCCGGCGCTGCCGACGACTTTGGCGCGGTACTCGGGCCCGATGCGCTCGAGCACGGTGTTGAGTTCTTGCAAGAACGCCGCGCTGCCGTCACCCATGATGGCGACGAACGCGGCGCCCTTGGTGGGGTGCGCGTGGCCGGCCTTGAGCTCGGTGGCCCACGTGACGAGGTCTTCGCGCATCTTGGTGGGGTCGTCTTGTCGAATGAGGCGCAGGTTCACGCCGCGGGCACACATCAGGCTGCCCTCGGTGGCTTGCGCGCCGCCGGTGGCGAGCATGAGCCCCATTTGCGCGTTCCACGCCCAGACGTCGACGCGCACTTCGGGCAAGTCGGCGCAGCCGGGTTTCACGCCGGGCAGCGAGGCCGAGCTGCCGGCTTCGCCCAAGGCGACTTCATGAAAGGCGGGCAGCTCGACGTGGGCGGGTTCGACCGACGGCCTCGACTTCGCCGCGGGAGCAAGACGTGCCCACACGCCGTTTCGGTGCGCGATGAACCCCAACGTCGACAACGACACGACGACCAGAAACGCCTTCGCCACGGGCGTCAAACGAACAGAACCAACCGGCTCAGTGCCACGGGTCATGACCAATTCCTTTTCGAGAAGACGAGGTAACCGCCGGCGCGCCCTCGCCCCATTGCGAGAGCGCCCACCGCGGCTGTCACTTCGTGTGCGAATTCATCGAACGGCTCCTTGCTGTCGCCGACTGCGCGATGGGGGCGACATGAGCAAGCGAGGGGCCAGGGCCAAGCGGGCGAAACGCGACCCAGGGCTTCTACCGAACGTGAATTCATTCACGTTCATCGTTATTTTATTTCGTTTCGAGTGACTCGAGCAGGGCATTCACCTGCGAGGCCCAACGCGCCGAGTGTGACAGCAAGACGCCGTGACCCGCCGCGGGCACGAGGTCGAGCGTCACGGTCAAGCCTTTGCGCTGAAGCGAGGCGGTGCGTTCGGTCACCCAGTCGGCTCCGATGCGCACGTCGGAGGCGCCCGAGAAGATGAGCACGGGCCCTTTGGGTGGCTCGCCGACTCCGGAGACGAGAACGGTGGCGCGAAACAGGTCGGCGTGGGCGGCGCCGAAAATGGCTCCGTTCGACAGGCCGACCAAGACGAGGCGCGAGCGGTCGGCGCGAGGGGGCAGCGTGCGCAACGTGGCCTCGACGACGGCTCGACCGCGCGGAGTGTCCCACCGGGCGAAGGGGTCGAGGGCCGGGGCGACGATGATGACGCGGCGACCGACGTCGGTTGACGCCATGGCTTCGAGGTATGACGAACTCAAGCCGCCGAAGCCGTGGAGAAACACGAGGCACGGCAGGGGCTCGTCACCGGGTGGCTCGAACCGCAACAGGCGTACGCGGTCGGCGGTGCTGAAGAGCACGCCGGCATTCGGCACATCTGGCAGGTGCGAGTACTGAGCGTCGAAAAGGGCACGGTATTCGCGTGCTTCGGCCGCCGAGGCGATGCCCGCCCACTGGGCGAATTGAAAGCCGGCGTCGAAGGCGACCGCCTCGGGCACCAGCCGCGCCCACCACGGCCCCGTCGCAGAGCAGGCGTTGTCGTCACACATCGACCATTGCGGCGGCAGGCGTACGGTGAGCACGCGCACCACGGCGATCGTCACCGGCAGCGCGAGCGCCGCGACCAGGGCCAGGCGTCGCAGGCGAGCTGGCGCCACGAGCGAAAACACCAACAGCGCGGCCACCAGGGCGGCTCCGACCGTCCAGGACCAAGCTCCGAGAACTGCGAACAGGGTCGACCCGGCCAATGCCATGGTTGCCGCGAGCGCAACGGTGACTCGTGACCAACGTCGCATGGGCCTCGTGCTCAATGAGTGGCTACGTCGTGACGTCCTTCACGTCCTCACAGCGACTTCTTCACTGCGGCCTTCTTCACCGCGGCCTTCTTCACGGCGATTTCTTCGCCGCGATTTCTACACGGCGATTTCTTCACCGCGACTTCTTCACCGCGATTTCTTCACCGCGCCTTTCTTCGCCGCGCCTTTCTTCGCCGCGCCTTTCTTCGCCGCGCCTTTCTTCGCCGCGCCTTTCTTCGCCGCGCCTTTCTTCGCCGCGCTCTTCTTCGCCGCGCTCTTCTTCGCTGCACCTTTCTTCGCCGCGCTCTTCTTCGCCGCGGTCTTCTTCTTCACCGCGACCTTTTTCGCCGCGGTCTTCTTCTTCACCGCGACCTTCTTCACCGCGGTCTTCTTCTTCACCGCGACCTTCTTCACCGCGGCTTTTTTCTTCACCGCGGCCTTCTTCACGTCCTTCTGGTTGCGAGGCAGGGGAGAGACGGAGACCACTTTCGGCTCAGAAGACTCGCCCCGAGAAGCCGCGTCGGCCGGCAACGACTTCGCGAGCACTTGTTCGATTTCGGTTCGATCACCATCGTTCAACGCGAGGCGACCGATGACGCCCGCCCAGCGAGCGAGGGCCTGGCTCTTCTGAAGCTCAGCGAGTCGCGAAATCAGCCGAAGGGTGAGAAACCCGTCGACCTTGACCGGCTCGGCCTGCTGCTCGAGGAGCGAGCACGCAACGTCCTCTTTGGCGTGCTGTCGGGCAATCACCCAGTTGATCTGGCGAATGCGCTCCGAGGCATCGTAGACCTCTCGCGTTTGCCCGCTGAGCGAGAAGGCGAGCGCGTCGAGCTTCGCCTGAACTCGCACGGAGTCTTCGTCAGCGAATGCCGAGCAGAACTTCGAGAGGCTGGCGGCCGAACGGAGTGCCAATGAAACACCAGCGGCGGCAGCTGGTCGTTTCGAAGCGGCCGCGACCTCGGCCTCGAATGCGGCGTAATCGGCCTGAGCCAGGGCGAGCGTGACCTGGCCTGCGTCTTCACCCGCGCTGGGCAACAAGCCGCGCCAATACTGAACCAACGTTTCCTGAGAAAACCCAGAGCGCAGAACGGCCGACATCAGGCTCCAACGGTTCCACGGCCAGAGGTTCGTCGTGCCGTCTTGCTCGGCAGACGCGCGCACAGCGGTCTCGAATTCGGCACGTCGCTTCTTCGTGAGCGCGACGGCCGTCTGTGGGTCAGGGAGGTCTCCGAGCATCGCTCGTTCGATGCTGGGGCCGAGGGCCGTACCCCGGGCCTTCTCGAGGAGTGGTTTCCACAGCGCGCCCATGCCATCTCCGTCGGGCGCGAGGTGTGTATGGGTCAAGAGCGTCATCAGCCGGAGGAGCGGCCCGGCTTCGAAGCCCGGCAGCACCTTGTCGATGAGCTGGTCGAAAACGGTGTCGTCGTACGCGCGGTGGCCCGAGTCGTACTTGAGCAACAGCGTGTCGAGCCGCGCGACGAGTTCGTACTGGGCTTGAACGTCTCGGCGGCGAACGAGTTCTTCAAAGACGACCACGCTCGACGGGAGCGCACGGGTCAGAGAGCGAAAGTTGAAGTCGAGGCACTCGAGCAAGACGCTCGAGTCAACTTGGAGCCCCTGCGTTGAAAGCGCGCCCTCGATGTGAGCCACTTGTTCAAGCGAAGGGTGCCCTTCGGGGGTCGCGGCGCGAACTTCCTTGAAGAATTCTCCGAGCTGCTCGACGAACGTGGGTGAGTTCATGGAGTCTCATTCAATACCACGCCGCCGGCCGGCGTACTCTGCGCCAGGCCGCTCGCGACGAGGTTCACGCGCGACCACATGCGGCCGAAGGCTTCGCGCCAGGGCACGTTGAGGGCGCGGAGCGTTCGGCGGTGGTCGACGACGACGAGCACGCCCGCGGCTATGTTGAGCGGTCGCCAGACCCAGCGAGCCCAGCGCCAGCGTTGGGTGGCGAAGAGCCTTGTGAAGAAGGCGAGGTGGCGCTCTTCGTCGGTGCACATTTGTCGGAGCGCCTCGCACAGCGGGCCTGCCGGGAGTTGTTCGGCGAGCAAGCCGTACCACGAGACGCCGATGACCTCGACGCTGAGCAGCACGAGGAGTTTGAAGCGCAGCCCGAGCGCGCGCCGAGCAAAGACGAACAGCCGCTCTGACCAATTGCGCGACAGCGTTCGGCCGCCGAGCGCGTGCACCATGAGCGCGAGCATGCGGCTGTGCCGACCCTCTTCGCGCACGAGCATTTTCAGCGACTGGCGAAAATCGTCGTCGATGCCGGGCCACCGGGCCGAGTCGATTTCGTGGGCGACGCGGCCCTCGCCCGATTCGCCAATTTGAAATTTTTGGAGCGATTCGAGCACCCCGGCCCGGGTGACGACGCTCAATTCGGGCGCGGCGATGGGCGGCACTGGTCGGGTGGCGGCGCGTTCGAATGAAGTTCTCCACCGCCGCCAAGTGGGGTTCGGGTCGTATTTCATGCGCCGAAGAACACCCGACCGGCCGAGCGTGGTGGGTGCGGCTTGGGCGAACGGTCGAAAGCCGTGCCTCAGCCGTCGGTTGGTCAGCGGGCGGTGTAGGCGCCCAAGTCGCATTTCGTGCGAACCGCGCCGGTGATGTCATAGGTCGGGCACAGCGCGACGAGGCCGACACCGGCTGCGGGGCTGCTGCTTTGCAGCGAAAAGTCAGTGAAGTTCGCAGTGAACTTCGGGTCGAGGTTGACCGACTGGGTGCACCCCGACGGCGCCGCCCCGCTGCCGAAGAACAAGTTCATGGAGCAGGTCGACGACGAGGCGCCGCGCACGTAGGCGAAGTTGGGCAATTGGTACACGAGGTTGTTTTCGAACAGCACGGTGACCGGCCCCGAGCCGACGACGAGGCCTCCCTGGTCGACGTTCTGAGCGTCGTTGGGGTTGCCGGCGGCGTAGATGGTGTTGTTGAAGACGCGTGCTTGGCAGTTCGACGAGCACGCGCTGCCGGCGTTGACAATTTGCGCGAAGTAGATGCCCGCGTACCCCGCCCCCGACGCGTCAGACGGCGCGGGCCCTTGTGCGACGCGAACCAAGACGTTGTTGAACGCCTCGACGGCGCCTTTCGAGGGGTCGACGGTGGCGAAGTTGATGCCGTCGCACCGAATGTCGTGAATGAAGTTGTCGTGTACGCGCAGGTGGTGCTGTTGGTGCCCGGTGCCGTCGCCCGACGAAATCGGCGACGAGTGAAATTGAATGCCGCGGCAGGCTTTGCTGGGGCCGACCTCGTTCCACCCGACGTCGATGTCGTTCGAATCGGTCGACCAGTACACCGCGTGGCCGAGCTTCGACGGGTTGGTGTTCGCGGCGACGTCGTGCACGCGGTTGCCGTAGAACACCATGCCGTGCGACAGGTCGGCTTCGAAGCACGCGTCGCTGCCCGGGCCGCTGTCGCCGGTCGCACTGACGAAGTTGGGGCAAGACATGTCGTTGCCGACGAAGCGCCAACCGGTGTTGCCGGCCGAGCCGCCAGAAATGCCCACCGCGCTGATGCCCTGAAGTTTGAAGTTGGCGATCGTCCAATACGAGGCGTTCTCGTCAGAGTAGTTCTTCACTTCGATGGCGGTGGCGTCGTTGACGGAGCCGATGGTGACGCTCTCGCCGGGGTAGGCGACGAGCGCAATGGGCTTCGCCTGGGTGCCGGCCGGCTGGGGTGGGCTGCGGCGAATCGACAACGTGCCGTCGCCTCCGGCGGCGCTGTAGGGGTCAGACCCCGAAGTCACGACGCCAGCCCGAACGTAGACGATGTCACCCGCGAGCAAACCGGCGCTGTGAACGGCGTGCGAGACCGTTCGCCAGCAATTGGGCCACAAGCCGTCGGCCGAGTCGCTGCCGGAGGTCGAGACACAGCGAATGTTGCCGTCGCGAACGGTGAAATTCACCGCCCCGTCTGACGCGACGCCCCCGACGGAGACCTTCACCATGCCGGTGGCGGCAGCGGCGCCGAGCTGAACGGCGATTTTCGTGCTCGACCAGAACTTCACCTGCGCGACCGCGCCGCCGCCGAATGTGACGGTCGACGAGCCCTGGGTCGCTCCGAAGTTGGCGCCGGAGACGGTGACCCACGCGCCGTTGCCGCTCTCACCACCGGAGTTGGGGCCGCTGTTCAGGTCGGTGAAGTACACGACGGGAGCGCCGTTGGTCGGCACGCCCGCATCGCCTGGGGTCGTGCCGGCGTCGGTGCCGCCTGCGTCGGGGGTCGACCCGGCATCTGACGTGGCGCCTCCGCCACCGCCCGTGCCCGCGTCGTGAGCAGCCCCTCCGCCGCCACCGGTACCGGCATCGTGAGCGGCCGAACCGCTTCCGCCGCCCGCGCCCGCATCGTGTACGGAGCCCGAGCCGCCACCTCCGCCACCAGCACCGGCGTCGAAGCCAGCCGAGCCGCCACCGCCGGCGCCGCCAGCGCCCGCATCGTGTGCCGACCCGCCTCCGCCGCCGCCGCCACCGCCCGCGCCGCCATCGACCGCGATGCCCCCGGCAACACCACCGCAGGCCATACCGAGCAACGCGAGAGCGAGAACGCAGCGAATTGGGCTCATGTCGGCGCAACGAGCCGAGGCACCCACGTTGGACGAACGAAATCGGCACTCCGTTCAACCGGCCAATTTTGCTGTGGGTTTTGACCTTCGTGAGCGTCAGCCGCACCCGCCGAAGCGAGCCCCTCGACTGGGGCGCCCCGCGGGCAGCATCGCCGGCGCGTTCGGCACCCAGGCATACGCTCGAGCCAGCGCCTCTCGCGCATCGGTCACGACGGGTGCTCCATGGCCGACGATGATGCGTTCGAAGGGGCAGGCGAAGACGCGCTCGAGGCTCGTTCGGGTTTCGCCCAACTGGGTAAACCCGGTGAATCGAATGACGCGGCTGACGGCGACTCGGTCGTAGAAGCCGGCGAGCGTTGAATACGTCTTCGTCCACCAGTGCAGAGGAGTGCCGATGTGGTGAACCAAGTCGGCGACGACGAGCACCTTCGCGGGCCGCAGGTACAACACGGTTTCTTCGAGACGAAACCCGCCGATGGCGAGTTCGTCGACCACGCCGGCGAACGCCGGTTCGGGCGCCGAGCCGTGGAGTCGGTCAATGCGCAAGTCAGGCCGCTTCACCACCAGGCCGCGCGGGGCGTGCACTTTGGCGGTGGGGTAGGCGGCCGACCACTCGCCCATTCGCAAGTGGTGAAACGTGTTGGGCGAATACAAGTGAGCCACCGAGCCGAGCGCGTCGATCGCCGCGCGCAACGGAGGCGTCAAGGCAATGGGCGAATGCACCAGCAACGTGCCGTCGGCCAAGCGAACGACGGTCATCGTTGCACTCAGGCGCAGACCCAAGAAGCGCACGGGCGCTTCGGCACGCCAGACCCCCGGGGCGAACAACTCGAGAGCGCTCATGCCGAAAGGCTCTCACACCGCACGCGAACACAACAGAAGCGTGGTCATCGCTCCCCGCCCACTTCGCCACACATCAAAACGGCATTCGTCAATGAAGTCCGGGCCTCGAATTTCAAAAAGTCGCGCGTGGTGCGACTTCTTGCAGATCGGCGGTCGCACCTTGAGACCACGACCTGCCTGGGCAATGGTGGCGGGTCATGCGTTTGAGGCTTCGTGGAGCGCTGGCCTTGTCGATGTGCTGGCTCGCGAGTTGTCAGTGTGGTTCTTCGACGTTGCGTTCATCGAACGGGGTGCTGGCACTGAACCCGAGGTCGCTCGACTTCGGTCATCAGCCTCCGGGCGCGAAAGTGCTGCTGACGCTCACCCTTTCGAACGAGGGCAGCGCCTCGATGCAGATTGTGGGTCTGAGCGTTCGCAATGACGCACGGCATGCGTTTTCGGTGGCACCGTCGACCGCGACGCTGGCGGCACAAGATCACCTCACCGTGCAGGTGACGTACACCGCCCCCGCGACCGAGGGTGACGACCCGGCCACCTTGAGCATCGAAACCGATTCGCGCGTCACCTCCGAGGTGTTGGTCTCACTCGTCGCCCGAACCGTGGCGGCCTGTGCACCACGCACCTGTGTGGAACTCGGTCACCCGTGCGGTCAATGGGTCGACTGCGCGGCAGTGGTCGACTGCGGGTCGTGTGCGGCACCCGATTCAGGAACACGTTCTGATGCAGGCGTGCTCGATGCCGGGGCGGTCGACGCAGGCACCGGCGCGCTCGACGCAGGCACCGGCGACGCCGGTTCTTTTGACGCCGGAGTGCCCGACGCCGGCAAGCCCGATGCTGGCATGGCCGACGCTGGCATGGCCGACGCTGGGCCCAAAGACGCGGGAGCGTCTGACGCGGCGACCCCCGACGCGGGCGGCTGCGTGCTCAATTCGACCCGCGGCTGCTATGGCGGCCCCGCTGGCACGGCCGGAGTGGGGGCGTGTCGGGCGGGGCTCGAACAATGCCAACTGGGCGACGGCGGCCTCGCCTACGGGCCTTGCACCGGCCAGGTCTTGCCGACGGCCGAAACAGCGAACGACATCGACGACGACTGCAACACCATCATCGACGATGGGTACCCCTGTACCCCCGATGCGTCGGTCTCTTGTTACACCGGCCCCGGGGTGACGACGGGCGTGGGTGTTTGTCACGGGGGCACCCAAACGTGCCTGGTGGTCAACCAACGGCCGGCCTGGTCGGGCTGTCTGGGCGAAGTGACTCCGAAGACCGAAGACGTCGACGCGAGCAGCGACCTCGACTGCGACGGTTTCACGAGGCCGGCCAAGGCGGTGGCGCTCGGGGTGAGCGACGACGGGAGCCACACCGTCATGGTGCAGATGGGCACCTACGGCACCGCGCCGCAGCGCTTCGGCGTCGCCTGCTTTGACGCGCAGGGCACGCTCGTGGGCACGCAGCAGTACGACTACCTCGAAGACCTCTCGTTTTCACCGAGCGTGGCGAGGGCGAAGGGCAGTGGCGTGAGCGCGAGCCTTGTCATCGTGCGGAGCAGCGCCGACGTGTCAGACGGGGGCTACCGGTTGCGGGTGGTCGACGCCACTTGCGCTCCGCTGGGGTCGGCCGACCTCAACGGGCCGGTCGCCTACGGCGACCTCGCCATTGACAATGCGGGCAACACCTACGGGGCATGGCCGCCGTCGCCGCCTCTGCGCGTCGAGCTGTGGTCGTTCAGCGTCACCGGAGCGCTCCGG
>JBGAIY010000207.1:0-13369 GCA_044225205.1 Myxococcaceae bacterium
GTGCTCGTCGGGGCCGCCGTCGGGGCGCTCGGGCTGCTCGTCTGGGGAGCGATGAACGCCGCCGCGCTCGGGGCGTGGTTCATGAAGAGCAAGCTCGAGACGCAGATCATGGTCGGTTTGGTGCTGGTGCTGGTGGTGACCGTGCCCATGCTCTACGCGGCGCGGCCGGCGTTCGTGCATTCGCACGCGCGGCGGCTGCAGCTGCTGTCGGCGACCATGATGGCGTACAGCCACGGTTCGAACGACGCCCAAAAGTCGATGGGCATCATCACCTTGGCGTTGCTCGCGTTCGGCACGAGTGGCATCGCGCTGCCCGCGTGGGCGCCCGAGGGCATCATGCCGGTGGGTGAAGAGGTGCCCCGCTGGGTCATGGTGGTGTGCGCGGCGGCCATCGCCTTCGGCACGGCGGCCGGCGGTACCCGCATCATCAAAACCATGGGCACGAAGATCATTCGCATTGCGCCCATTCAAGGGTTCGCCGCCGAGACGGCCGGAGCGCTCACGATTTTGACCGCGAGCCAGTTCGGCATACCGGTGTCGACCACGCACGTGATCAACGCCTGCATCATGGGCGTCGGCGCGTCGAAGCGGGTCTCGGCCGTGCGCTGGGGCGTGGCGACCAACATTCTCATCGCCTGGGTCGTGACGCTGCCGTTCTCGGCCGGCCTCGCCTGGGTGGCCATGAAGGTGCTGTCGGTCTTCTTGGGGTAGCCGCGCGAGCACTGGGAGGCGCGAGCGGGGTCGACGCCTGCATTCACCCGCGCAACAACGCTTCGAGGCGGTGGCGGTTGGCCCCGCGGCCGCCACGCGCGAAGAAAGCGACGACGAGCTCGCCGTCGACCGCGCCTTCGACGCGCAGGCCCTCGCCCTGAACGCGCACCAAGTCTTTCATGTGGCGGTTGATTTTCGACGCCTCGAATACCGACAGCGCGCCCAACGCCGAGAGGCGCTGCCACACCGCCGAGCCAAACGGGCCACCGCTGTACAAAATTTTGAACTCGTCGCGGCAGCTCTTGCGCACTTCGGCTTCGACCACGTCGGCGACGCGGTACTTGAAGCCGACCAACCGTTCACGCCGGCGGTTCACGCGCGCACCTCCGCGGGCTCACATGCGTTCAGCGACGAACTTGCAGGCTTTGGCGCCCATGGTGCGGCACTCGACTTCGCGCGCCACGAAGAAGTGACCCGAATTGAAGGTCTTCGTGTACAGCTCGGGCGTGAGGCTCGGCCGCGACATGACGTTGGCCTGGTAAATCAAGTTCATGAGGCCCGACGTGCCGCCGGTCGCCAAATAGCAGCGCGGCGTGTTCGAGGTGCCGAACGCGGCCAGGTAGCCGTTCGACTCGTAGCTGCCGTCGATGACGAGTTCGAGCCGGCGCCCGGGCTCGAGCGCCGACACCGACCAGCGGCCCCACCCCAGCGCGTTGACGACGGAGACCATGCCGTACACCCAGTCTTCGGTCGACCGAATCATGGGCTTGATGAGGCCTTCCCACTCCGCGCTTTCCATGATGCCGCCGAAGGTGTGAAACGCACAGACTTGGCCGGCCTCGACGAGCAACATGCGCGCGGCGGCGGTCGCGGCTTCACCGGCGACCCCGTGCATCTGCTGGTCGAAGCGGTAACTGACGAGGTTGTAATAGTTCGAGAAGTGCCGGGTCAGTGACACGCCGAACGCGTCGACCCGACCCTCGACGTTGCCGTTGAGCGGCAAGCCCGCGCACGCCGAAACGATGGCCGCTTCGTCGACCGTCGTCTTCGTGGCGAAGGGCGGCCGCGGCGCGAAGTCGGTCAACGTGCCCATGCCGACCGACTTGGGCAAGCTCGCGCGGCCTCCGGGCTTCACCTCGAACGTGCAACGGGCGGCGCCGTTCGCCACGCAGGCCGTTTCTTTGACCTCGAAGCCCTTGCCGAAGCGTTGACGGGCCGCCGCTTCAATGAAGCCGGCCACGAAGTAACAGACGGGCTCGGCGGCCTGGCCGAATTTCGAAAGCCACCCGAGGGCGTAGTGGCTGGCCTTGACGCTCGCGTGGCCACCGGTGGCGGTGAGCCCTTGCGCGTCGAGCAACCCGAACCCGAGCTGTCGAAACAGTTCTTCGGTCGTGGCCGGGCTGGCGTTGAGCGCGCTCAGCTCGGCAAAGACGACCTCGGTGGCGGCGTCGGTCAGCAGGCGCTTCACGTCGAACAGCGCGGCCTGCTTCATGATGCTCTGCTGCAAAAAACAGTTGTAGTGGTGACAGTGAAAGACGTGGGGCTCACCCCCAATTGAAGCGAGGTACCGGTCAGCGTGTACGTCGACGGCGATGGTCATGGAGCCCCCAACGTCTTGGCCGAACGAACGAACAGCGGAAACACGGCGCGCTCTTCGGTGCCGAAGCGTTGGCGAATCACCGTGGTCACGGTGCGAAAGGTGCCCACGAGGTTCGCCTGGGGCGCCGTCTCGAGCGACTCGAAGAAGCGCTGCACGGCGGCTGACTGCACCCGCATGTTCGATTCAAAAATGTTCGCCAAGTGCGCCCCCGCGGTGTCACCCGCCTTGGTGCACTGCGCGGCCAGGTCTGGGTAGAACGCGTCTTTTGCTTTGAAGTGCGCCAACACGTCTTCGCGCATGGCTTTGAGCTGCAGGGTCAGCTGGGCGAGATCGCCTTCGACTGCTTCGGCCGCCTTGAGGCCCGCTTCGATGCGGGCGTGCGCGGCTTTGAACTCGTCAATCGTCAACGGCATGCGTCACAACGATGTCAGAAGCCGTTCGCCAAGCAAGGTGAGAAAACTCCGACATGCGCGCGGGGCGTACGGCCACTTCTGCTGGGTGGTCACCGACTCCCGAGACAATGACGAGCGTGCCCCACGCCGCCAGCACAACCGCCAGTGCCGCCGAGGCGAATGCCGCGGGCCGCTCCCACCACTTCCACGGTAACGGAAGAAAGTGAGCCTCGATTTCAGTTCGCAAGCGGGCCTTGAGGGCCGGTGACGGCTCGGCCAGGTCATCGGGGCCTCCCTCGATGTCGCGCTTGAGCGAGAGGTAGGCCTTCACGCAGGCCGGGCACCCACCGAGGTGGTGTTCGAGTGCGTGGCGAGCGGGGCCGGTGAGTTCTCCGAAATGAAAGGCGACCAGGTCGGCGGTGGCGTCATCACAGGTCATGGCTTTTCTCCGGGCCCGGCGGGGCTCGAGGTGGTTTGGGTCAGGTCACCGCGCAGCCGGCTGAGCACCTCGTGCATGCGAGACTTGACCGTACCAATGGGCAGCCCGAACACGTCGGCGATTTCTTCGTACGACAGGCCCGACGCGCGCAGCGAATACAGCTCGCTCAAGTTCGCCGGCAAGCGGGCCACGGCGTCGTGCAACGCGGCCGAACGCTGCGCGAGCTCGAGCACCACGTCGGGAGACCCCGGTTCTGGGCTCACCCGCCCCTCGACGTCGAGCGCACGGCTGCGACGGTCTTCAGAACGGGCGCGGTTGAGGCAGGCGTGGCGAGCGGTTTGGTACAGCCACGCCCTCAAGCTGTGACGCAACGAGCTGGGGTTGACCTTGAGCGCCGCCATGAAGGTCTCGTGCAAGACGTCTTCGGCTTCGGCCCGGTCGCGGAGCGAGCGCACGAGAAACCGAAACAGCGGCTTCGCGTGGCGCTCGTACAGCGAGTCGAAGGCCCGCACGTCACCGCGAACCCAGCGCTCGAACAAGGCCTCGTCAGAAATCACGGCCGCGACACCTTACACGCCTGCCGCGGGCTTCGGCGCTCGCAGCACGCCGGCCGTCACCACCAGCACCGACGGCAAGAAGATGAGCAGCGACAGCACCAACACATGCACCGATTCACCGATGCCCGCCATCGCCGTGACGACCTGGTCGGCCGCCGGCACCGACGACAGATACGCGGCCGTGCTGATGACGCCGACGCAGGTGCCGAGCAAGCCCGCGCCCAAGGTGAGCGAACCCAAGCAGACCAGCAACGGGTGCCACGCCAACCGCCCGGGCCGCAGCACCGACAGCACCGCCGTCGCAAAGAAGAAGAAACCGAACAAGGTGACGGGGTACATGCCCCAGCCGCCCAGCTTGTAGAACTCCGCCATGGTGAACCTCGAGACTTTTTTTGGGGGTGGCGCGACATGCGCCACCGGGAGGAACCGCAGGCCTCAAAAGGTTCGACGGTTTTCGAATTCTTTGAATGAAATTCAAGAGTTCGAACGTGTTGAGCCGCGACGCGCGGCCTCCACCGCGAAGACCAGGGCTTCGGGCGTGCAAGGCATCGACAGCTGCACTTCGCGGCCGAGGGGGCCGAACGCCGACACCGCGTGCCGCAGCGCCGCCACGGTCGACAAGGCCAGCATCAACGGAGGCTCGCCGACCGCTTTGCTGCCGTGAATGACGCCGTCTTGGGCGGCGTTCTCGAGCAGTGCGACGTTGAACTCGAGCGGGGCGTCGCCGCACGCCGGTATTTTGTACGTGTCGGGAGAATGGGTTTTCAGCACGCCGCGCTCGTCGAAAATGACTTCTTCGCAGGTGAGCCACCCCAGCCCTTGCACAAACCCGCCTTCGACCTGCCCGCGGTCGATGGTGGGCACCAGCGACGCTCCGACGTCGTGCACGATGTCGACACGGCGCAGGCGAAATTCACCCGTGAGCCCGCTGAGCTCGACTTCACTCACCGCCGCGCCGTAGGCGAAATAGTGAAACGGTTTGCCGCGCCCCGTGGCCCGGTCGTACGAAATGTCGGGCGTGCGGTAGAAGCCCGTGGCCGACAGCGAGACCTGCGCCAAGTACGCCTCGTTCGTCACCTTTTCGAACGGGAGCGCCAGTTCGGGCCGAGCCGTGGCGAACACTTTGTCTCCAGCGAAGACCAGCTCGGCCGCTCTTTCGGGGGGCACGCCGAGCAGCCGCGCCGCGACGGGCCGGAGCCGTTCGCGCAGGGTCGCGCACGCGTCACGCACGGCCTGCCCGTTCAAGTCGCTGCCGCTCGACGCGGCGGTGGCCGACGTGTTGGGCACCTTGTCGGTGGCGGTGGTCATGACGCGAATGCGCGACGGCGAAATGCCCAGCTCGTGCGCCGCCACGGCCAGCATTTTCGTGTGGAGCCCCTGCCCCATTTCGGTGCCGCCGTGGTTGAGCTGCACGCTGCCGTCGCCGTACGCGACGACGAAAGCGCCGGCCTGGTTGAGAAACGACGTGGTGAAGCTGATGCCGAACTTCACCGGAGTGACCGCGATGCCGCGCTTCACCCACGCCTGAGCGCGGTTCGCCACGTCGATGGAGGCCCGCCGCGCGGCGTACTTCGACGACGCCAGCAGTTCGGCCCACACGCGGGGCATTCGGTTGTCGGTGACTTCTTGCCAGTAGGGCGTGACGTGGCGCGGGGCGTCGCCGTAGAAGTTGACCCGCCGCACTTCGGCCGGGTCGAGCGAGTGCCGCTCGGCGATGCGGCTCATCACCTCTTCGATGACCGCCATGCCCTGCGGCCCGCCGAAGCCACGAAACGCCGTGTTCGACGGCAAGTTCGTCTTCGCGACCCGGCCGGTCAGCTTCACCGCCGGCACGAAGTACGCGTTGTCTGAATGAAACAGCGCCCGGTCGAGAATGGCGCGCGAGAGGTCGGTGCTGAAGCCTCCGTCGCTGAACAGGTCGGCCTTGAGCGCGAGCAGCTGGCCGTCGGGGGCGTACCCGACCTCGAACCGCGAGAAGAAGGGGTGCCGTTTGCCGGTCGAGATCATGTCTTGGTCTCGGTTGAGCCAGACCTTGACCGGGCGGTTGAGCCGGTGCGCCGCGAGGGCGGCCATGGCGGCGAACGGAGCGGCTTGGGTTTCTTTGCCGCCGAAGCCCCCGCCCATGCGCGGCACTTCGACGACGACGCGGTGTCGGCCCCAGCCCATGACGTGCGCCACGATGGCCTGCACTTCGCTGGGGTGCTGGGTCGACGACACGAGCTTGAGGCTCGGGCCCTCTTCGGGCAGGGCCAGGGTGCACTGCGTTTCTAAATAGAAGTGGTCTTGGCCGCCGGTGCGCACTTCGCCCGACAACCGCAGCGGCGCGGCGGCGAGCGCGGCTTCGACGTCGCCCCGCTGCATCGTGTGCGGTTCGCTCAGCCAACTGTTCGCCGCGATGGCCTGGTCGATGGTGGTGATGGCGGGCTCGACTTCATATTCAATGTCGACGGCTTTGACGCCGGCGCGGCACGCTTCGTACGTGTGCCCCACGACGAGGGCGATCGACTGGCCCAAGAACGACACGCTCGACGACGCGAAGAGCGGCTCGTCGTGAATGACGGGCCCGACGTTGTTCTCACCGGGTATGTCGGCGTGGGTGAAGACCGCGACGACGCCGGGCACTTGGCGCGCTCGGGTCACGTCGAGCCGGCGAATCGTCGCTTTCGCGTGCGCCGAGGTCACGACTTGGGCGACCAACAGGTCGGCCACGTGCAGGTCGTCGACGTACTGCGCTTCTCCGGTGACGTGCTTGAACCCCGACTCGTGCAACAGCGGCTGCCGCAGCGGGGTCACCGCGGTCGTCACCCGGCCGGTCTCGGTGACCGCTTCGGCCGGGTCACCCGGCGCGTCGACGCGCTCGGCTTCGATCAACGGCAGTTCAGCCACGGGCCACCTCCGCCGAGGTCTGCACGGTCGCGGCGTGACCGGGGGCCAGTGCCGGCTGCCGGGTCGCCCAAGTCTCTTCGAAAAAGCCGCGCAAGAGGTTCGCGGCGACCAGCAAGCGGTACTTCGCCGAGCCGCGGTGGTCGCTCATGGGCGCGAAGTCGGCCGCGAGCGCGTCGGCCGCCGCTTCGATGCTGGCGACCGACCACGGGTTGTCGAACAACGCGTCTTCGGCTTTCGAGGCCCGCTTCGGCGTGGCCGCCATGCCGCCAAACGCGAGCCGGGCGCGAGTGACGATGTTCTTCGAGTCGGTCTCGACCAACAGGCCCGCCGACACGGTGCTGATGTCGAGCTCGCGGCGCTTCGACACCTTGTAGGCCACCGCGCGGGCGTCGCTCTTGAGGCGCGGCACTTCAATGGCCAGCAGCACCTCTTTCGGCAAGAGCGCCGTCTTGCGGTACGCGAGAAAGAAGTCTTCGACCGACATGCGGCGCTCGCCGTTCTTCGACCGGGTGACGGCGGTCGCCCCGAGGCTGATGAAGACGGGCGCGAGGTCTCCAATGGGCGACGCCGTGCAGAGGTTACCGCCCACGGTGCCCCGGTGTTTGATTTGCCGAGCGCCGAAGTAGCGAACCATGCGGTGCACCGGCGGGAGCCGAACCCGGGTGAACGCTTCGAGTTCGGCGATGGTCGCCCCCGAGCCGATGCGAAACACGTCGCCCCGCTCTTCGAGCAGCTTGAGCTCGGCCAACCCTTCGAGCGACATCAACGCGGGTGGAGCCGCGAAACGCTTGGTGATTTCGAGGCTGAGGTCGGTGCCACCCGAGACGAACCGCGCGTCGGGGTGTTGGTCGAGCACCGCCCAGGCTTCGTCGAACGTCGTCGGGGTGAAAAAGCGTTGCGCCTTCGTCGCGTATGACAGCGCCATTGACGTGGGCTTCGACGAGGCCAATGACGAGGCGAACGCGTCGGCCGGGCAAGAGCCGGCCACCTGCTTGGCCGCGTCTCGAATGGGCCGGTAGCCGGTGCAGCGGCACAAGTTGCCGCACAGCTGGTCTTCGAGCTGCCAAGGCGCCTCGAGGTCTTTTCGGTAGGTCGCCTCGAAGAGCGACATGACGATGCCGGGCGTGCAGTACCCGCATTGGCTGCCGAGCGCGCGGGCCAGGGCGTCTTGCGCGACGTGGGGCGAACCGGGCTTGGCCAACGCTTCGACGGTGACGACGTGCTTGCCCTGCAGCATGGGCAAGAGCAGCAGGCACGAATTGACGGCGCGGTAGGTGGCCTTGCCGTTCGGGTCGGTTTCGACGACGGCGACCGTGCACGCGCCGCAGTCGCCTTCGGCGCACCCTTCTTTCGTGCCGGTGAGGCGCTGGGTGTCACGCAGGTAGCGCAGCAACGTGGTCGTGGGCGCGACGTCGGTCTCTTCGACCCACGTACCGTTCAAGTTGAACCGAATGGCGTTCATTCGCGCGCGAAACTAGCACGCAATCGGTGACCGGCAGTGCGGTCAACGACGGGCGCCCGAAAGCGCGGCGCTCCACGCTTTCTCGAATTCTGAGGCGAGCAGGGGCTCGACGACGAATTGAGGGTCGGCCGAAATCTCGGCCGCCGTCGGCAGAGGGGCCGAGCCCAATTCGGTGCCCCCGTGGGCTTCGGTCGGGCCGGCGAAGCCCAAGCGACCATCGGCAAACACTTCGACTTTTCTGACCTCGAAGCGCTGCGCGTCGAACTCACTGAGCAAAAGCACCGGCTCGTCACGACCGCCGTGGAGCCACCGAACCTGGAGATGCCCCAAAGCCGCGACCGACGCCGAGGGCCGAGGCAACCGATACAAGACGTGCCGTCTCAGTCGGTGGCCTTCGGGCAGCCGCGGGTGGTCGAAGTCGTCACGAGGCTCGCGGCGCATGCCCAGGCGCTCCATCACCGCGATCGACCGCGCATTGGCCGGCACCGTGAACGAGACGATTTCATCGAGCCCCAATTCGCCGAACCCAAACGCCAGCGCCGCCCGCGCGGCCTCGGTCGCGAACCCGTGACCCCACGCCTCGAACGCGAGTCTCCACCCCACTTCGACACACGGCGTGAAGGGCGCCTCGAAGCTCGGCCGCGCCAAGCCGACAAAGCCGATGAACCGGCCCTGGTGCTCGGTCGCCCACAGGCCCCAGCCGTGTTCGGCCACGTGCGCCCCCAGGCGAGCGGCGAGCGCATCGCTCTGCTCTGCCGAGAGGGGCCCCGGCAAGAATTCGGTCACCCGGGGGTCGGCGTTGAGCGCGGCGAAGGGCCCACGGTCGGCCTCGGCCCACGGTCGCAGCACCAGTCGTTCGGTTCGCACCATGGGCACCCTTTTCGTCACGCGTTCATCACGCCCGAATTTCACCGCACTGCGTCAGCCGAGGGTCTGGCGCTCGGCCGTGGCGTCTGACATGAGGCCGCTCGCAACGCGGTCTTTTTGGCAACAAAGGAGTCGACGATGAAAGCCTTGGTGCCGAGCGAAGTCGAGACGTCACGCATGCGCCTCAAGCGCATGGTGCCCGAGCACTTCGACCTGTTGAAGCCCTTTTGGGCCGACCCGTTGGTGGCCGAATACACCTCGCTCAAGCCGCTCGACGAGACGCAGGCCTGGGTGACGTTGGCGGCGAACGTCGGCCACTGGGCCATTCGTGGGTACGGGGTGTACTGCGCGTTCGAAAAACTGAGCGGCGAATTCATTGGCACGATGGGCCTGTGGAACCCCGAGACCTGGCCCGAACCCGAGTTCACCTGTTCGCTGCGCCCGAAGTACTGGGGTGGGCGGTACGGCGTCGAGGGCGGGCGTCGGTTCGTCGACGTGGTGCAACGAGAAATGGGTTGGTCGACGTTGGTGAGCGTGATTCGCAAAGGCAACGAGAAGTCGGTGCGCGGCCTGTTGCGCTTGGGCGCCAAGTTCGACCACGAATTGCCCATGGCCGACGGCGACTGGCAGATCTACCGGCTGTTCGAGACCTCGAACGACCACGCGTCGACGTACGACTTTCACCACGGCCCGGGTCGACAACCGACCGCGTAGTGCGCTAGCGCCGCCTCATGACCACGACCTCTGGCTGGCTGACGATTGCTCTCGCCGTGTTCGTTGCGCCCAACGCGGCATGGGCCAGTGACTGCAGTACCGACTCTGACTGCGCGGGCTACGGCAAGTGCAGCTCGGGCAAGTGCGGTACGTGCAGCACCGACTCCGACTGCCACGGCATCGGCAAGTGCAGCTCGGGCAAGTGCGGCTCGTGCAGCACCGATTCTGACTGCAGTTCGGGCAAATGCAGCTCGGGCAAGTGCGGTTCGTGCAGCACCGATTCTGACTGCAAGGGCAACGGCAAGTGCAGCTCGGGCAAATGCGGCTCGTGCAGCACCGATTCTGACTGCAGCGTGGGCAAGTGCAGTTCGAGCAAGTGTGGCTCGTGCAGCACCGATTCTGACTGCAAGGGCGGCCGTTGCTCGAGCAGCCACTGCAGCAACTCGCACTGACGGGTCGGCATGACGGGGCTCGAGCAGGCGGTCGCGGCGGCCGAACGGGGCGACTGGGTCGAGGTGCTCGGCGCGCTGCGCGCGGCCTGGCGGGCCCACCCCCACCCGGCGATCTCGAAGCTCGCGTGGCACGTGCTGCGCCACTTCGCGGCGCCGGCTCCCATTTTTGAAGGCCTCGAACGACAGACCGAGGCCGAATGGCTCAAGCGGGCGGCGACGAACGACCCCAGCCACCTGCCCCAATTGGTGGCGACGCCGTGGCCGCGGCTGTCGAGCCAAGCCAAGACGCGCGTGTTGGCGCTGGCCAACATGCCGGCCGACGCGATTTTGGGCGGGTACTACCGCGAGTTCATTCGCGAACCCCCGTACAAGAGCCTCAAGGGCCAGAGCATCATGCGGCTGGCGCTCAAGCAGTTGGCCGCGCGGCGCGACCCCCTGTTCACCGAAGTCATGGCCGAATACCGGGTGCTGCTGGGCGGCAACGCCGGGCCGACGCTCGAAAAACTGGGGCCCTTCGAAGCGAAGCCCTTGAGCGCCGAAGAAGCGCGCTGGGTCGAAGAGCTGAAGGCGCGCAGCAAGCCCAAGCGGGTCGACCTGGGGGCGCTGTGGCACACGGTGTACACGGCTCCCGACGACGACGGCGCTCGCGCGGTGTTGGCCGACGCGCTGAGCGAAGCGGGCGACGTTCGCGGTGAATTCATCACGCTGCAGCTGGGCGCCAACCGCCAGAAATGGGCTCGTCGCGAGAGTGAATTGCTTCGAACGCACGGGCCGGCCTGGCTGGGTGACTTGAAGCCGCACGTCGAGGTGCCCGCGTACGTGCCGTGGGGCGAGGTCTTTCGTCGCGGTTTCCCCGCGCAGGTCATGTTGACCACCGAGCGCCGGCTCTCGAGTGACGTGTTCGCGCGCACCGAGGCCTGGGCGACCATCGAGAAGTTGATTCTGTCGCCCGACTTCGTGTTCGCCCCCCACCCTCACCTGCGCGGGCTCAAGCGGCTGATCGGGCTCGGGCTCCAGTCAGGCGCTCCGCTCGACCCACTCGACGAAGTCGTCGTGCTGGCCCGGCAACCCATTGAGCGCATTCACCTCACCGCGGTCGAGACGTTCGGGCTTTCGCTGCCGTTCGAAGACATGAGAACCGACCGGCTCACGACCGCGGTCGAACGGGCTGCGGCGCAACCCTGGTTCAAAACGGTACGCAGGCTGCGCATACCGGGCGGCATGCGCGACGTCGACATCGCCGACGAGCTCTTGCGGCGGCACCAAGGCCTCGACCTCGTCGAATGCGACTGGTCGCTCACCTCGCTCCGCTGGCCCATGTCGAGTGGCTGGAAACTGCAGCTGACGCGAACCCGCGAACTCCACTTCAATTGGATGGGCCGCAACTGGTCGGGCGAGCCCGCCGAAGCCGTGGCCGAGGTGTTGACCGAGCAGCGCCTGTCGGGCCTGCGGGCCGTTCGCTTGACGCAGACCTCGAAGTTCCCCGCTGAACAACGGCGCCTGGTGATGGCGCGGGTCAAAGCCGCGGTGGCACGAAAGTCACAGTCGCTCAGCGTCGACGTGCTGGGCGAACAGGTGTGACGCCTCCCTCGAACCAGGCTCAGCGCGCTCGGTAACGCCCGGGAGACGTGCCGATGACGCGCTTGAAGTCGTTCACGAAGTGCGACTGGTCGCTGTACCCCAAGTCGGCCGCGAGGTCGGCGAGGTCGACCTCGGGGTCGTTCGCCAACCGCTCGGCCGCTTCGTGCAGTCGGTAGCGTTGAATGACCCACTTCGGGGTCGCTCCGACGTACTGGCGAAACCCGCGCTGGAGCGCGCGCTTCGACCACCCACTCTTCGCGACGAGGTGCTCGACCCCGGTCAACGACCGGTCGACCGCAATGGCCTCGACCAGGTCGCGCCACACCACGGCGGCCGGGTCGACCGCGGGCGGCGACAACAAGGCCTCGGCCAACTCGCACCGTTTCAGCACGTCGGCTTCGCGGTTGATCTGCTTGGCGAATTCGGCGCCGGCACGACCGAACACGTGCTCGATGGGCACCACCCGGTTCGCGAGCGACGAGACCTCGGCCCCCCACCACGAAGCGAACATGGCCGGGCGAAATTTGATGCCGAAGACCCAGCCTTCGCCTTCGAGCGTTCGGCTGAACTTCTTCGTGTGCAAGCCGCTCACTTCGGCGCGCGGCCCTTCGACGACGAGGTGCACGCTGGGGTGCGGCAGCGTCTGCGCGACGACGGGCTTGGGCACGTTCCACGTCACCGACCAAAAATGCGCGACGTGCTGGTCGAGGGGCGGCGTGGGCAGAAGCCGCTGGTGCGAGCCTTCGGCGGTGTGACCCGTCTTCAAAATACCTCTGGGCGGAGGGGCCTGGGCGCGCATGGCGTGCCAGTTCGCGCACGTGTCGCGTTTTTGCAAGACGCGAAGCGCGCCCGCCACGTAGGTCTGGGCGCGAACTCTCACCGGAGCCCACCATGAGCGACCCCCTGTTCACCCGCTACACCGTCGACATCGACGCGTCGCCCGCCGCCGTCTGGGCGATGCTCACCGACCCCCAATTGACCAAGCAATACATGTTCGGGTGCGAGGCGGTGACCGACTGGCGCGTCGGGAGCCCCTTGCAGTGGAAAGGGCAGTACGAAGGCCGCGACATGGTCTTCGTGGTGGGTCACGTGGTGACCTTCGAGCCATACACGCGGCTCGCGTACACGACCTTCGACCCGAACGGCACGCTCGAAGACAGCCCGCGCAACTACGTGACGATGACCTGCACGTTGACGCCCCGGCCCGGCGGCACCCGGCTCGAACTGACCCAAGGCGACTTCGCGACCGTCGACCAGGGCGCCAAGCGCTTCGCCGACGCGAAGCAAGGCGGGTCTGACATTCTCGAAAAAATGAAGGCGGTCGCCGAACGCCTCGAGCGGCGCTGAAAGTGGCGGGCCCTTCGCTTCGGCGCGAGACTGAGGCCCTGCCATGCACCGACTCGTGTCAACGCTCGACGCGGTGAGCGCCACTCGCTCGCGCAAAGACAAGGTCGCGCGGCTCGCCGAGTTCTTGCGGGGGCTCGACGACACCGAATTGGCCTTCGCGGCGCGCTTCGTGGTCGGCCAAGTGCTGCCCACGGGTGATGGCCAGGTGCTGGGCGTGGGGTGGGCGTTGTTGAGCGCGGCCGCCGCGAAGGTGACCGGGGTCGGTGAACCCGAGCTGGCCTCGCGGGCGCGCGAACGGGGTGACTTCGGCGCAGCGCTCGAGTCGCTCTGGCCGGCGCGCGTGGCGAGCTTGGCTTTGGGC
>JBGAIY010000208.1:0-13442 GCA_044225205.1 Myxococcaceae bacterium
ACATGACCTTTGAGGTACCAACCGTGAAGGAGGTGGACGCCAGCGACGTCAAACGCATCACAAGTGAGCCGCTGAAAAAAACCGCGTAGCAGTCGCAAAGGGTGGCGCAACGACGGACACCACTTGACGGGACGTGACCCTTTGGTCATGCCACACGCAGAAGCCGATGCTCGCACTTGGAAGTTGGTCATTCGCATTCTGCAGACCGAAAATCTGATCTTGCCGCAGGTGGTTCGCTTGGCTCGAATGGAACATTGGGGGGCGCCGCGCTCATTCTCGGCTACGGCCTCAAGCGGTCAACAGAAGACGCCGACCTCGTTATGAGTGATGACGAGGTCAAGGCACTGATCGAAGACAGCAGCTTCTCGGAAGCCGTGGTCTCAACCAACGAGGCGCTCGCCGGGCAAAGGGCTGTACTTGACCCACATTTGGGGCCCCGAGCAGCAAATCTTGACTCCACACCCCACCGTTTCGATTCATTGAACTCGAAGTGCTCGGGCCACTTGATCTCATTTGCTCGAAGCTCGCCCGGGGCGACTCGGGAGACCTTGAAGACGTCGCCTACGGCTGACGCTCGAGCAGGTCGAGGGTGCTGTATCGCTGGCCGTGGTGCCGCCCATTCTGGCAGAAGTCTTCTCGTCGGCACGGGCCCGACTCGAGCGACTGCTTCAAGAGCTTCGGGCGCCTTGATCACCTCGACGGCCACCCGGCTACGCGCGAAACCACCGCCACAGGTGCCGAGGCGTGGGCGAAATTCGAACGATGTGCCAGCGCACGAGGCGAACGTCTCGGCCGCTCACCCGCGTGGCCAACTCTTCGAGCAACGCGGTGGCCGCGGCGCGGTCGCCTTGCTTGGCGAGCAGCCGGGCGAGCGACGTGGTCGCGCCGAAGTGCCAGGGCTCGAGCGCGCGCGCGGCCTCAAAGAGTTCTACCGCTTTGGCGCGCAGCGCTCGGTGTCGGGCCAACTGGCCGCCGCCTTTGACGAGGGCGTTGACCGCGTCGGCCCGGCGGCCTTGGGCCCGGTGGGTATTCGCGATGTCGGCCCACAGCTCCGCCCGTTCAGGAAAGTGTTCAGCCGCCTGCACGTACACGGCGATGGCGCGGTCTGAAAAGCCGGCCTTGAGGTGACCTTGGGCCGCTTGCTGAAAACTCGCGAGCGCCTCACCCCGCAACCGGGTGTTGCGCGCCAGCAGCGGAGCCAACTTGCCGAGAACGACCGCGTCTGACGGGTCGACCGCCAAAATCGCCCGGTAGTGCTTGATGGCCTTTCGGTGGCGGCCCTTCACCCGGGCCTGGTCGGCCAGCGCGAGTACCTCAGAGCGGTTGTACGGCTTCGCTTTGAAGAACGAGAACACGGCCTCGAAGCCTACGCCTTCGTCACTCGACGGGGGCTGTGGGTGCCGAGCGCTGATCACACCAGTGAACAACCTCAAGCGGCATGAAGCTCTCCTGCCCACGGCGCCGAAAGCATGAAAAACCGCAGTGGCCAAGCCGCTCGAGCTGGTCGAGACTCCGGCGACCGTTTACCCGGAGCGTGCATGTCGTTTGCCAGCGTCTGTACTTTCGTGAAGAAAAACGCCGCCTTCGTGGCTGCGGGGCTCGAACGAACCAAGCCGGCCGAGCGAGACCTGGTGCGACGACTGAGCGAGCGTTTCGAGCGAGGCGACCAGACCCCGCTGAGCACGGGCGAAGAAGCCGCCGCCCTGTCGGTGTGGAACGGGTCAACCGACCTGCTGCCGTGGTTCGCCGAGCGCGGGCCCGCCACGGCGCTCGACATTCTCATCAGAGCGACGGGCTTCACCTGCGCCCACCTGGAGTGGGACGGCTCGGTTTGGGTGCTGCGACGAGCGAAAATCGAAGACGGGCTCGGCCACCTGCAAATCGCCCACTGGGCGTTCATGCGAGACGTGCTCGAGCGGGCTTCGGCGAAAGACGCTCAAGCGGCCAAAGCCGTGGCGAAACCGGCGGCCGCGCGGTCGTGGCTGCTGCGAGCCGCGCTCGCGTTCGTCTTTCCCAATGAAAAAGAATTCTGGTCTGAGCGCGACCAGGCGCAGCTGCGGCAGGCCGACCTCGACTCGTGGCCGTCGGTGGCGTTCGGCACGCTGGCCGCGCTGCGTGGGCACCGGTTGCCTCCGAAGAAGCCGAAGTCGTGGGTCGAAATTTTCGACCTCGAGCACCTCACGCCCGCCTTCGTGGTCAAAGCGTTGGGAGGCGTCGGGGCCGTACCGGTGTTTCGCCTGCAGCGGGCCTACCAGGCGCTGAGCCGAATCGACGACGTCGACGCCGTGCGCGTGTTCGGCGAGTTCGCCGAGGGCGGCGTGGAGTACCTGGGCAACGAGCCCCATTCTGACAGCACGTGGCCGTTCATCGAAGCGCTCAAGCCGTCGGCGAAGGTGTTGTCGGCGTTCGCGTCGCTCTTCACGACGCATGTGCCGCGGCGAACGGTGGCGCTGCCCTTGGCGCGCGCGCAGTTGACCGAGTGGCTCATGGCGAGCCCCAAAGAAGCGACCGCCTTCGCTCGGCAGTCGACTCCCGAGGGCACCTTCGTCAAAGCCGTGCTCGCCGAAATCGGTGCCGGTTTGCCGGTCGACGACACCTGGGTGTCGTGTTGGCAGAAGCCGCCCGCCGCGACGAAAGGAGCCCCGAGCGCCCCGACGCCGCCCAAGGCGCCGCCCAAGGCGCCGACCGCGCTGCCGAAGGTGACCGAACGGGTGCACTGGTCGAACCGCAAGAAGAATGAGCGCGAAAAGCTGGCCGCGGCCGACGGTGAAGACCGGGGCCCGAAGCAAGACGCCATGGCGAAGTCGATGGTCGAGCGAGACCTCAGACAGGGCCAGCATTCGCTCATGCTGCACGTGACGTGGTCGTCTGACCGGCGGGCGTTGGCGCTGTTCGAATCGCTGCCTCCCAAGAGCTGGTACGCCGAGGCCGACGACCTGACGAGCCTGTTGGCCCGCTACGAGCTCAAGGCGCTGCCCTCGCTGATGGCGTTTCTCACGCTCAAGCCGAACCACTTGTCGGTGCTTTCGGGAGTCGAATCGCCGCGGGTGGCTCCACTCATGGCCCGGGCCCTGGTGAAGGTCAAAAAGCACAAGCCCACCGCGCAGCGCTGGCTCGAGCAATACCCCGAAGCGGCGGTCGTCGGGCTGTGGCCGCTCCTCGGGTCGAAAGACAAAACCGAACGAGAGGGGGCCGAAGCGGCGTTTGCGCACTTGCGTGAAAAGGGCCTGGCGACCAAGTGGCTGCCAGCGCCGAGCGATGACGCCGCGACCGGCCCCGCCGACGTCACCGAGGTCGGGCGTTGGCCCAAGCTGCCGCCGAAGGCGCCGAAGTTGCCAACGTTCATCAAGGTCGCGCAGCTGCCGCGGCCGGTGCGCAAAGACGGCCGCGCCGCGCTCGGCGTCGACGCGTTGACCGAAGTGCTGGCCGGGCTCAAAGCCACCCTGCCCGAGCGGCGCGACTTCGCCGACGCGCTGGCGGCCCGCTTCACGCCCGCGTCGCTGGCAGCGCTCGCCGCCGCTTTGTTTCGACAGTGGCTCTACGCCGACGGGCCGCCCAAAGAAAAGTGGGCTCTGTACGCGTCGGGCATTTTCGCCAACGACGACGCGGCCCGTTCGTTCGGCCTGCTGGCGACGCAGTGGGCGCCACAGGGCAAGTCGGCTCGGGCGCAAGAGACCGTCGAACTGTTGGCGATGTTGCGCACCGTGACGGCGCTGAGCGAGGTGTACCGCATCGCCACGAAGGTGCAGTCGAAGGCGCTGCGGGCCCGCGCCGAGAAGGTGTTCGCCACCGAAGCCGAAAAATTGGGCCTGACGACCGAAGACCTGGCCGACCGAATCATACCCGAGGTGGGTGTACCCGCCGACGGGCACTTGGTGTTGGGTGACCGCACCGTCGTCTTCGACTCGCAGCTCAAGCCGAGCCTCGTCGACGAGAGCGGGCAAGCGCACGATGCCCTGCCGGCCACCGCTTCACCCGACGACGTCGAGGCCTGGGCCGAGCTGAAGAAAGTGGCGGCGCAGGTTCGCCGACAGCAGGTCAAGCGGCTCGAGCAGTCGCTCACCGACGCCCGGCGAATGAGCTTCGAACACTTCACCGAGGTGTACGTCATGCACCCGCTCGTGCGGCACCTCTCGCGGGGCTTGGTGTGGGCCGCGTGGCGTGGCTCCGAGCGGGTGGCCACGTTCACCGTTGCCAAGAACGGCCTGGTCGACGCCAAGGGCCGGCCGGTGGAGCCTCCCGCCGACGCCACGTATGGGTTGGTGCACCCGGTCGACCTCCCCGCGAACGAATTGAGCGAATGGAAGAAGCGACTGCCGGCCGAGCGTCAACCCTTCGCCCAATTGACCCGCGAGGTCTTCACCGCGCCCGCTGAGAAGTTCACGACCTACGAGCGCGAAGTACCGACGGGCGCGCTGCTCTCGCTGCAGAGCCGCGGCTGGCGACGGGGCGACGCCGTGCACCGGGGCTGCTACTTCGAATTGACCCGCGAAGGCCCGACCTGGTCGATGCGGCTGGGCTTCACGCCGGGCATCGACCTCGCGGCGCCGACCGAGACCACCCGACAGAACGTGGGCGACGTGCGCTTCGAAGCGACGGGCCCCGTGCCGCGCGCCACCCTGTCTGAGCTGCAACGCGACTTGGCCGGGCTCACAGCCAAGTCGCCGTAGTCATTGTTCGTTACAGTGACATCACAATGCAATTCTGCACCTGCATCGGAACGCCCGAAACGATACAACCGCCGAAATGTCAGCTCGCTTCGGTTGGTGCGTTCTCGTTTCTTTGGTCGGTGCTTCGTGTCTCGAGCCCAGCAGCGAGGGTGATGGCGGCAAGCCTGGCGATGCGGGTCGAGTGAGCGACGCAGGTCAAGTCAGCGACGCAGGTCAAGTCAGCGACGCAGGTCAAGTCAGCGACGCAGGTCAAGTCAGCGACGCGGGTCAAGTCAGCGACGCAGGTCAAGTCAGCGACGCAGGTCAAGTCAGCGACGCGGGGCTTTCGTGCGGCTGTGGCGACCCTCGCTATTTCACCTGCGTCGTCAGCGACGCGGGGGCCGCCCGGTGCGTCGACATCAACGAGTGCGCGACAGACAACGGCGGCTGCGGGAACTTCTTCTATGTCAACTGCACCAACAACGTCGGGGGGCCTCCGACGTGCAGCGACATCGACGAATGTGCTTCGAACAACGGGGGGTGCGGCAACCCCATCTTCACCCGGTGCGTCAACAACGACGGGGCCAACCCTTCGTGCATCGACGTCGACGAATGCATGGTCAACAATGGGGGGTGCGGTGACGCTCGATACTGGCGCTGCACGAACAACGTCGGCGCGCTGGCAACCTGCAACGACATCAACGAGTGCCTCACCAACAACGGGGGCTGCGGAGACCCGAAGTACAACACCTGCACCAACAATGTGGGCGCCCCTCACCTGTGCAGCGACATCGACGAATGCGCGACGAACAATGGCGGCTGTGGCGATTCGCTGCACGTCAAGTGCACGAATGTGGTGTCAGGGCCGCCGACCTGCACAGACATCAACGAGTGCCTGACCAACAACGGAGGGTGCGGGCCGGCCGCGTATGCCATCTGCACGAACACCGACGGTGGAGCGCCCCTGTGCAGCGACATTGACGAATGCGCGACCAACAACGGTGGGTGTGGCCCACTCGAGTGTTTTGCGTGCAGCAACAACACCGCGGCACCACCCACCTGCGCCGATTCGTGCCAAGCCATCTACGACACGCCCGGCACGTACACGTTTACCGTGCCGGCTGGCGTCACCTCCATCAGCGCGGTGGTGGTCGGTGGTGGCGGTGTCGGCGGCCAAGCAACGAACAGCGCTGGCGGCGGCGGAGGGCTCGCTTACAAGAATGACGTCACGGTCGCTCCCGGAGACACGTTGC
The DNA here is from genome assembly GCA_044225205.1 of Myxococcaceae bacterium. GTDB lineage: Bacteria > Myxococcota > Myxococcia > Myxococcales > Myxococcaceae > JAEUJT01. The sequence goes on from JBGAIY010000208.1 coordinate 5,903, forward strand.
CCGTCGTCGTCGGCGCCGGCGGCCGGTGGACCGGGCCGAGCACCCTGACGTGGGACGGCACCGCTTCGACCTTCTTGGGCATGACCGCCAACGGGGGGGCCGGCGGCAACACCACCGGGCTCGGAGGCACGGCCACTGGCGGCGACGTGAATCACCGGGGTGGCAATGCCGGCGTGGGCTGTGGCTACCCCAACAACGGAGGCGGTGGCGCCGCGGGCTACACCCAAGACGGGCAAGACGGAGGTGTCGGTTTGTGCTCGCCAACCTACGTCGGCGGCAGCGGTGGCAACGCGGGCGACCCTGGGGCTTCGGGCGGCTTCGGCGCCCCCCACCCGACGTCGCACTACGGCGGAGCCGGGGGCGGCGCCAGTCTCTTCGGGCTCGACGGCGGCGTCTTGGGAGCCGATGGTCAAGGCACCTACTTCGGCGGCCAATTTGGCGGCGGGGCCGCGAGCGGGGGCGGCGGCTACAGTGGCACCCCGTCGACCGGCGGCGGTGGCGCCGTGCGCATCATCTGGCCGGGCAACTCGCGCGGCTTTCCCGACCGCGCGCGGTGAGCGCCCGGGCCCGAAGCGGCCGACGTCGCGAGCCTTTTCGACAGGAGTGTCAGGTTCGTCGCCCGGTGACGTCGGGCTTCGAATGACCTGCGAGGCCGTCAACCCCCTGGCGCTTCAGCGCACGTTGGTGCTGCTCGCAGCCCTGCAACGGGCGCGCTGATTCGCCCCGTTCGCCTGTGGCTGGTGCCACCTTCGCGTTCACCGAAGTGAATTCGCGCGCCCGTGACGGCTCCGCTCACGGCGTTTTCTCCGCACATTTCACAACCAATTCACGCGCGTCGCGCTTGGCGTCGACGCGTCAGGAGCATTTCATGTTCACCCTTCACCGAACCCGCTTGTTCGGCGTGCTCGCGCACGTCGACGCAGGCAAAACCACCATCAGCGAGCGCATGCTCTTCGTGAGCGGGCGCATTCACCGCCTCGGCGAAGTTCACCACGGCAACACGACGCTCGACCACGACGCCGAAGAGAAGAAACACGGCATCACCATTTCGGCGGCCGCGTCTTCATTCGTTTGGCAACCCGAGGGCCTCGAGCCCCACCGGCTGACGCTCATCGACACGCCCGGCCACGTCGACTTCGCCATCGAAGTCGAACGCTCGCTGCGCGTGCTCGACGGCGCCATCGTCGTGCTCGACGCGTCGCGCGGAGTCGAACCGCAAACCGAAAGCGTGTGGCGGCAGGCGACGCACCACCGGGTGCCGAGGGTCGTCTTCGTCAACAAGCTCGACGCTCCGGGCGCGTCGATTGAGCGCTGCCTGAACGACCTTCGAGAACGGCTCGACGAACGCCCGCTGCCGTTGCAATGGCTGCGAGCCGACGGCGTGCTGGTCGACCTGGTCGAGCGACGCGAACTGCACTTCGCCCCCAACGGCACGATGACCACGGGCCCCGTTGCGCTGGCAGACCCGGTGAATTCGGGTTTGGCGGCGGCGCGCGAACACCTCGTGGCGACGCTCGCCGAGCTCGACGACTCGGTAATGAACGTGTGGGCCACGAATGAAACACCCCACGCGGCGCACCTGCACGACGCCGTTCGTCGGGCGACGCTCGGCGGCCTCGCGGTGCCCGTCGTGTTCGGCGCGGCTCTGAAGAACCGGGGCGTGCCCGCGTTGCTCGACGCCGTCGTTCGGTACCTGCCGTCTCCGGGCGAGCGAGCGCAATCACACGGGCTGTCGGCCGACGCCGCTCGGCCGGCGTGCGGCTTCGTGTTCAAAACCGACGTCGACCCCAACATGGGCAGCCTCGCGTGGGTGCGCGGCCTCCAGGGCGTCTTTCGGCCGGGCGACGCGGTGGTCGTCGCGCCGGGGGCCCGCCGTGAACGCGTCTCCCGCGTGCTCGAGCTGCACGGCTCACGCATGAACGCCGTCGACGTTGGGCCCCGGAGCCATTGCGGTGTTGGTCGGCCTCAAGTCGGCCAAGACGGGCGACACCGTCGCCGCGCCCGGGCTCGACGTCGTGCTCGAACCGCTGTCGGCCACCGAGCCGATGGTGGAACTTGCGCTGTCGGCCAGCACGAACGAGGCGCACGTCAAGTTGGGCGAAGCGCTCCGCCGCGCGTGTCTCGAAGACCCGTCGCTTCGGGTTCGGGTCGACCCAGAAACGGGCCAAACGGTGTTGCGGGGCGTCGGCGAATTGCACCTGGCCATTTTGCTCGAAAAACTGGCGCGCCGAGACGGGCTCGAGCTCAAAGCGTCGGCGCCTTCGGTGTCGTTTCGTGACACCGTCGCGGGGTCGGCCACCGTGACGTACCGGCACGTTCGACAAACGAGCGGGCCGGGCCAGTTCGCCGTGGTCACGCTGCGGGTGACGCCGCTGTCTCGAGGCGCGGGGGTGCGCTTCGTGAACGACGTGAAGGGCGGCTCCGTGGCCGGCGAATTCGTGCCGGCGGTCGAACGCGGGGCGCGGGCGGCGCTCGAACGCGGCGTTCGCGAGGGTGTGCCGGTGGTCGACGTCGAAGTGACGTTGCTCGACGGGGCCATGCACTCGGTCGATTCGAGCGCCATGGCCTTCGAAATCGCCGGTTCACTCGCAGTGCAACGCGCCGTGAATGAAGCCGGGCCGCAGCGGCTCGAGCCCGTCGCGGTGGCGCACCTTTCGGTACCCGAAGCCCAGCTCGGCGCGGCCCTGGCCGAGGTGATGAGCCGTCGGGGAGCGGTGAAGAACGTTCGAACCGAAGGTCGGTCGGCGGTGGTCGAAGCCGAAGTGCCCTTGGCCAAGACGTTCGGCATGGTGACCAGCTTGCGCAGCCGCACCGAGGGCCGCGGCACGCTCACCTTGGCGCACGCGGGTTTTCAGCCGGTCGACGCGTAGCCCCCGTTTTCAGCCCACGGCCGCCGGAGGTGGAGTGACTCCGGCGCCCGGCCGCCTCGAACACGGCTCATTCGGCTTGGCCTTCAAATAGGCGGTGATGCGCCCTTCGTCTCCGTTAAGTGCGTGGGTGGGCCCAAACGAGCTTCGAAGCCACATCAAAGCGCTCAACCGCGCTGGAGACGTGCCGCCGAGCACTTTGACCAGAGCGCGAAAGCCAGCCCGGTGACCCTGCGCGGCGAGGGCTTTGGCACATTCAAGGTGAACCTGGGGCGTGACTGCGTCGGCGAGGCACTTTTCGAAGTACGGCCCGGCGTTCGACCCAAAGCCTTTGGCCATCGATTCGACGAGAAAGGGCGTCGGCGTTCGTTGCGACAAAAACGGCAGGTCACGAACGTCGCCGATCAGCGCCAAGTGCGCGGTGGGTATTTCGTTCGACCGGAGCGTCGAAGACATTTGGGTCAGCAACGCTCGAGCGCGATCGCTCTTGGTGCTGCCCAGGTATGACGCCAGAGCGGCGTGGAGCGTGTCATCGCTCGCCGCGAGGAGTTGTGGGCCCATCGCGAGCACCGCATCGTCGGCACGCGCGCGACCCGCGGGGCCCAGCGAACGCGCTTCGCGAAAGTGCGCGAGAAGGCTGATTGAACCCAATGAGACGTGTTCGTCGACCGGTGCCAAGTGGTCAATGCTCGCTGTAATCAACTCTGATGCTTGCGCGGCGAAAGCGTCTTCATGCTCGACGACGAACGTGGCCAATTCGTCATTCAGGCCGCGGCGTTTGGCGAGTTCGACGACGGCCGACGCCACCTCAGGGAGCGAAAAAAAACGAAGGCTCTCGGTGGCGAGGCGGTTGATGTCGCGGCGGCTGTTGGCCAATTCGAGCATCGGCCGAATCGCTCGAGGGTCGGGGCTCGCGGCCACCAACCGCAGAATGGAGTCGGTGAGCTCGAACCCCTCCGTCGCAGGCGCGGGTGTTTTGAACACGAGGTCTCGTTTCGCTGGCGGTGCCGCGCGCAGCTCGAATTCGGTACGCGCCGTGACCTCGAGGCCCTGTTCAGCGCTCACTTTGAGGCGAACGGTGTACCGGCCGGGTGTGGTCAGCGAATACCGAGCCGCCAAGGGCAGGCGAGCAGAAGTGGTGTACTCAGCCCGCACGTGGTCGTTGAAACAGCCACTGAGCGCCGACAGGCACCCAGGCTCCTCGAGCGGCCGCGGCTCGACGATTCGCCCGTTCTGTTCGACTTCGACTTCGAAGGGCTCGAACCGTTCGAGCGACGAATGTCGCGGGTAGGTGGTTTCGACGCCGACGGGCGCGTGGTGAATGTGAAGCCAGAGCGGTTCACCCATGAACGTCGGCCCGTCGACCGAGATCGTCATGGGCGAAGCCGACCACAGCAAAACCACGAGCGTTGAAAGCACCGCGAAACTGTAGCGGTTGGCAATGGGCCAAGCACCTGGTGTCGATGGGCGCACTGGGCGCCCCGGGGCCAGATCGCGCTCAAACGCGGCGGGCAACGGTGCTACCCTCCGCACCGCGTGCCTTCTTGGGACACCTCGCGCTACCTCTCGCTCTTCGTCGGAGAAGCCACCGAACACCTCGACGCACTGTCGAAAGACCTCGTGCGCCTCGAGCAAGGCGCGTCGACCGAGCTCATCGACTCGATGTTTCGGCACGCGCATTCGGTCAAGGGCATGGCCGCGTCGATGAATTTCGAGGCGCCCACGAAGTTGGCGCACCGCCTCGAAGACCTGTTCAGCACGCTGCGCGCCGACACGTCGCGCGTCACCAAGCCCATTGGTGACCTGGTGCTGCAAACGGTCGACGTGTTGTCGGCCCACGTGAAGTCGGCCGCGGCGGGCCAGCCTTTCGCCGACCCCACCGAGCTCGCGGCCCAGCTCGCCGAAGTCACCAAACAGTTCAACCCGGCGCCCTCGGCCCCACGCCCGTCGGCCCCGGCACCCGCGGCGGCGGCCCCGGCTCCGGCTCCCGACCCCGCTTCGGCGCCCGACGACCCGCCGCTCAACCCGCGCTTTCAATTGGTGTTGAAGGTCTCTCCGGGCGCGAACCAACCGGGCGTGCGCGGGTTTCTGGCGTACAAGCGGCTGTCGGTCATCGGCAACGTGTTCGACTTGCGGCCCTCGCTCGACGACGTGAAAGCGGGCCGCCTCGAACAGGGGCTCATTCGGCTCGAGCTCGAGACCAACGAGAACGACGCGTCGGTGGCCCGCACGTTGAAGACGGTCGCCGAAGTCGAGCTCGTGTCGATTACGGCGGTGAGCCGGGCGAGCTCGAGCGCGGTGGCGCCCATCACCTCGTCGACGGCGGTGAACGCGGCGGCCGAAGCCGAGCGCACCCGCATCATCGGCAAAGAACCGGCCCGCACCGTGCGGGTGCGAACCGAGTTGCTCGACCAATTTCTCGACGCCGCCGGAGAGCTGCTCTTGGCGACGGCCCGGGTTCGCGAAGTCGGCAAGTCGCTGCCCGAGCTGCACCGCCCGGTGCTCGACGAGTCGGTCGACCGGTTGCACGCGCTCGTCAAAGACCTCCACAACAAAGTCATGCAGGCGCGCATGACGCCGCTCGCGGTCATCACCGACCGGTTGCCCCGCGCCGCGCGTGACATTGCGCGCCGCCGCGCCCGCGAAGTCGAACTGACCATCACCGGTGCCGACATCGAACTCGACCGCGCCATCGTCGACGAGCTGGCCGACCCCGTGCTGCACCTGTTGCGCAACGCGGTCGACCACGGCCTCGAGCCGCCCGAAGAACGGCGCATGCGCGGCAAGCCCCCGCGCGGCTCGGTCAAGTTCACCGTGAAGCGCTTGCGCGACCGGGTGTCGGTCGAAGTCGAAGACGACGGCCGCGGTATGGACGCCGAACGCCTCAAAGCGGTGGCGGTCGAGCGCGGGTTCATGACGCCCGAGCAGGTCAAAGCGCTGAGTGAAAAAGACGCGCTGCTGCTCTGTTGCTTGCCCGGGCTGTCGACCGCGAGCGACATCAGTGACATTTCGGGCCGTGGCGTCGGCATGGACGCCGTCAAGCGCGTCGTCGAATCGGTGGGCGGGTCGCTCGAAATCGACTCGCAGCGGGGCGTGGGTACCAAGTTTCGCATGACGCTGCCGCTCACCGTGGCCATGGTGAACTTGTTGCTCGTGGCGGTGGGCGACGACGTGTTTGGTCTGCCCATTGCCAAGGTCTCGGGGGTCGTCGAGACGGTGCGCGCGAAGCTGGCGCGCAGCCAAAACGCGCCGCTGTTGCACTTCGGGCCGCACGTCGTGCCGGTGCACGAGCTGGCCCAGGTGCTCGACCTGCCGAGCAGCCCCATCGACCAAATGCAGCTCTCGCCGTTCGTCATTGTCGAGACCGATGAGGGCCGGCTCGCGCTCGGAGTCGACCGGTTGCTCGGTCAACAAGAAGTCGTGCTCAAAGCGCTCAGCCGGCCACTCGACCTGATACCCGGCCTGTCGGGAGTCACCATTCTCGGCAACGGCCGGCCCATTTTCGTGCTCGACGCGGCACGCTTGGTGACGCCGTGAGCGTGGCCGCGACCGCCCGCCAGACCGACGCGATGCGCGAGCTGGCGCACCTCGGCAGTTCTCAGGCGGCGGCCATGTTGGCGAAGCTCGTGGGCGACGTGGGCGTGTTGGTCGAAGTGCCGGTCATTTTCGAAACGCGGCGGGCGAACCTCGGGTGGTTGTTCGGCGGGCGCGACGTGCAGGTGGTGGCGGCGCTCTTCGGCATCGAAGGTGAAGTGAAGGGGCACGTGTGGTGGGTGCTCCGGCGAGACCACGCGGTACGGCTCACCCAGCGCCTCGCGCGGCACCCCGGCGCCGAGTCGACCGACTTGAACGCCGCCTTGGCCGAAGCCGCGAACATTGTCGCGTCGGCGTGCGTGTCGGCGGTGAGCACCATGCTGCACGCGCATTTGCTGCCCAGCACTCCCGAAGTGCACGAGACGACCGTCGGCACGCTCGCCGCGAGCCCGGTCGCCGACGACGTTGAATTCACCGTCTTCGCGGCGTCGTTTCTGTCGACGAACGCGCCCACGTTCGGCGGCTGGTTGGTGCTGATGTTCGACGAGAAGAACCGGTCAGAAATGGTTCAGCGGCTCGGCGTGTGAGACCGCAGAGCCGTGCTTTGAGGGCGTTCGAGGTGCGGCTGCCGAGAAGAATGATGTCAGACTGGTAAGGTATGAACATGCGCATGCACGCTGAACGGCTCATCTTCGAGCGACGGTCAAAGTGGTCGCGCGCGTGGTTCGACCAGTGGGCCGAATCGGGCGCGTTCGAAGGGCGGCGGGAAGTTCACCACCTTGCTGACGCCACTCTCGGCGCACGGCGTGTTGAGAGTGCAATTGCCTCTCGTCGTCGACGAATTCACCGAACTGGTGCCCGACTTCACCGTCACCAAAGAGCCGCCCAAGCGTGGAGCCCCACACCCGTCGCGCGCGCTGCTGGTCATCGAAGTGAGTGACTCGTCGGCGACGTTCGACCGGCTCGTCAAAGCGCCGCTGTACGCGCGCACCGGCACCCGCGAATACTGGTTGGTCGACATCGGCGAAGAGACCGTTGAGGTGAGTTCGGCACCGAAGGGCGGCCGCTTCATCAAGCACCGGAGGCTGTCGAAAGGGAGGCTTTCGGTGCCAGGGTTCGACCACGTCGTCATCGACCTG
>JBGAIY010000209.1:0-13611 GCA_044225205.1 Myxococcaceae bacterium
ACGCGCATCACGAAGATCCACACCAGCAGCTGCACTTGGGCGGCGGGGTTGCCCGCGGCGGCCAAGAGAATGAAGGTGATGAGCGCGACGCCCGTCACGCCGTAGGTCTCGAAGCCGTCGGCCGAAGGGCCGACCGAGTCACCGGCGTTGTCGCCCACGCAGTCGGCAATGACGCCCGGGTTGCGCGCGTCGTCTTCTTTGATTTTGAAGACGATCTTCATGAGGTCTGAACCGATGTCGGCGATCTTCGTGAAAATGCCGCCGGCGATGCGCAGCACCGAAGCGCCGAGCGACTCACCGATGGCGAAGCCGATGAAGCAGGGGCCGGCCAGGTACCCCGGCACGAAGCACAGAATGCCGAGCATGAGAATCAACTCGGTGGCGATGAGCATCATGCCGATCGACATGCCCGCCTTGAGGGGAATGTCGTAGGTGGGAAAGGGCTTGCCCATGAGCGACGCGAAGGCCGCGCGCGAGTTGGCGAACGTGTTCACCCGAATGCCGAACCACGCGACGCCGAAGCTGCCGGCGATGCCGACGAGCGAGAACGCCAAGATGATGGCGACGCGCGCGAACACCGGCACCGAAGCCGCTTCGCCCTCGGCGTGCGCCAAGAAGCCGAAGTACCAGACCATGACGCCGCCGATGAGCAGCTCGAGCCAGAGAATGAACTTGCCCTGCGTCATCAGGTACGTCTTGCAGGTTTCGTAAATGAGCTCTGAAATCTCGCGCATCGACTTGTGCACGGGCAGGTTCTTGAGCTGGTTGTACTGCACCAAGCCGAACACCAAGCCGACGGCCGAAATCGCCATGCCGATGAGCAGCAGCATTTTGCCGTTGATGGCGCCATTGAGGAACGACTGCGACGCGAGGTCGGGGAGGACCAGGTTCGCTTCGTTGGCGGAGGCCAGCGCCGAACTGAGCAGCGCGGTCACGCCCGCAAATCGAGAAATTTTCATGGTTTTACCCTTAAAGAAGGAGGAACGGGCGCGGCGCTTAGCACACCTCGCCCTCGAGAAAACAACGTTCTGCGCCAATTGGTCGGCGGTTTTGGCCCACACGCGAAGGGCGCCAAAATGCTCATGTTTTTCGAGTCGGCTTTCAGATCGGCCGACCCGCGCCTTTGGTTGCGCCGTGGTGGCCAGGTCGTTCTTCTTGTGCAGGCATGGCTGCTCCAGCGGTTGAACTCGATCTGCTCATCGACACCTTGGCGGGCGTGCTGCGCGAATTCGGCCTCCACGCTTTCGACCTCGAGCGCCAAGACGCCCGAAGAACCCGAATGGCCTTCGACGCGTGGGCCCAGCACGTCACCACCGGCGCCGAAGCCCCCGGCACGAAGCCGACCGCGGCTCTTTCTTTGAGAAATTTCAATGGGTTGCGGGTGGCCTTCTCGGCCCACCGCAAGGCCGAGCACGCCGAGGTGAGCCAGGCCCAAGACGCGTTGCGCGACGTGGTCTGGGCGTTCATTGCCGGCCTCAACCGCGTGGTGCTCGACGACGCCAACGACGACAGCCAGGTGGGCGAAACCCTGGGCTCGCTGACGCAGAAGCTCCAGGCGGCCGCGGCCCCTGACATTCGCAAACTGGCGCTCGACGCGGTGCAACAGGTGCAGGCGGTGCTCAGCCAGCGGCGTGAGCGGCAGGCCAAGCAGGTGCAAGACCTGGCGCTCAAGCTCGAGACGTTGGGTTCGCAGCTCGAAGTGGCTCGCCGCGAGAGTTCAATCGACGCGCTCACCCAGCTGTTCAACCGGCGCGCGTTCGACGAGCAGCTGTTGCGCACCAGCGAATTCGCCGCGCTGCGGGCGGGCGGAGCGGCGCTGTTGCTGGTCGACGTCGACAAGTTCAAAGCGGTGAACGACACCCACGGGCACCCCGGCGGAGACGCGGTGCTGCGCGCGGTCGCGACCGCGTGCGTGCGCACCTTCGGGCGCAAAGGCGACTTCGTGGCCCGGTATGGCGGTGAAGAAATGGCGGTGCTGCTGCGCGAAGTGAGTTCGAGCGACGCCGAGCGCCTCGCGGAAAAGCTGCGGGGGGCCATTGCCGAGCTCAAAGTCGCCCACGACGGCAAGCTCATTTTCGTCACGGCGTCGGTCGGCGTGGCGGCGTGGCACTTGCGCGAAGCGCCCGCGAACTGGCTCGCCCGCGCCGACGCCGCGCTCTACCGAGCGAAAGAAAACGGCCGAAACCGCGTCGAAGTCGACCGAACCGTGCCGCCGTCGTCTCCCAGCGGGCTCCTGCGGCCGTAACCGCCAGCGCGCTGCACAATTTGCGTGCCCGACGTCATGGCGTGGGGCTCGTCAGGCGCCCGGCGTTGGCTTACGAAGGCAGTGATGAGAGTGCTCCTCGTGCTGAGCGTGTTCGCGGCTTCAGGCTGCCTCGAGCGCGCATCGGTGGTTGAACGCGACGCGGGCCAGGTCGGCCACCAGGCACCGGAGGCCTTGCGGGCCTGCGCGGGTCACCCGGTTTCGGTTTCGAGCGTCGCCGCCGTCGTCGACGCGCTCAACGCCCTGCCAAAGCCGGTGTCGGTGCCCTGTTTCGTGGCGAGCCTCGAGCGCCCGCTCTCCCTGGTGGCCAGCCGCAGTTTCAACAGTGCGCAACCGGCCTTCACGTCGAAGAACCCGCGCCTGTTTCTCTTGGGCAAAGCGCTGGTGATTTCGGTGGTGCCCGACGGCGTGGGCGCACCGTTGATTGAAATGGGGCAGTGGGTGACGGCGACGCGCACGTTGAAGGCCGAAATTCTGCTGCCGTTCGATGGGGCCCTGTCGCACGACGCGCCCTTCTCGCGGGTGAAATATTCGGCGGCGTCGACGTCGTGTGCGTTTTGCCACCGCAACGAGACGGCCGATGCGGTCGTCGACGGCGGCTTCGTGTCTGACGCGTTTCGCCCAACCGAAGATTCGTTGGTGTCGCTGGCCAACTTGCGTGCCGAACACGACGCGTGCACCGACGCTGGTTTCGACGGCGGCACGCGCTGCGAATACTTTCACGCGCTGTTCGACTTCGGCGCCGTCGAAGAATCGGCCTTCGGGCCCGAGGTCGACGTCTTCGTGCATTGACGGCGTCAGGGGTCGCCGTCAGGGCCCGCGGGGTTTGCTCTGTTCATCGAAGCGACAGAGCGCCTCGACGAGGGGCGACGCGTCGGCGGTTGCCTTCAACGCCACGAGCGACGGCCAAGGCACCATGCGGTCGCCCACTTCGATGACGTCGACGCCCACGGCGGCGTCGGCCTCTTTGACCCACAGGCGCATCATGTCGGCGCGCACGCGGGTGGCTGCACGAACCGCAAACGTGGGTGGAATTCGGCCGCCCCAACCGTTGTAGGTGACCAACGCGGTGCCGACGGGCGCGGCCCGAAGCCACGCTTCGACGGTGCGCACGTCTTGAACGAACGCGTCGAACGATTTCGGCAACGCGCCGTCGTAGCGCCCCGCGTCGTCGGCAATGTATTCGCCAAACGGGTTGTAGAAGTACAAGCCGTCGAAGCGGCTCGGGTCGACGGCGGCCAGCGTGCCCTCGATGAAGACCGCGTCGGCGCCCAATTTCAGCGCGAGTTGTCGAGCTTCATTCACCAATTCACCGCGTCGCTCGAGGCCCCACACCCGGCGGCGCAACATGAGCGAGGCGACCGCGCAGAACTTGCCGACCCCGGAGCCCACGTCGAGAATTCGTTCAGCACCCGCTTCGTGAAAGAACCGACAGGCCGTTTGCGCCGCGTCAATGCACGACCAATAGGCGTCGGCCTTTCGGTGCGCGCGCTCGCTCAAGAAGGCGTCGAACGCCTCGTCGCCCACGGGCTCGCGGTTTCGCAGGGCCCGGCCCAGCGTCACCAAGCGTTGGTCGACGTCGGGCCCGTTCTGCGCGGCTCCCGTGTTGGTCGTGCTCACCTCGTCGGTCATGAATTGCCTCTCGAGGGCCGCGGGCGGGGCAACACGAAGCTGCCGGGGTGACGCTGGTGGTGGTGTCTGATGAGGTCGACGAGCTGCCAGGCGAGCACGGGCCGAATCAACAAAAAGACGTTGTGGGCGCGCATGGCCTTCGTGTCGGCGAAAGCCGCCGGCGTCGCCGTCAGCGCGATGACGAGACGGGCCGCGTCAGCGCTGCTCACCTTGTCGACCCACTCGGCGAGCGCGGTCGGTGAAAACGAGTCGGCGAACACGAGCAGCGCCAGCTTCACGCCGGCCAGCCGAGGTGCGCCCACGAGCGACTGCCACCGGTGGCTGCCGAACCCGCGCTCCTTGAAGAAATGGGTCAAGCGCTGGCGTTCGGGTTCTTGCCCGCCCACCAGGCCGATGCTCGTCGTGCTGACTCCCCAGGCCATTACCGTTCTCCCAGGCCGAGCAGGTGGGCGACGAACCCAGACACCGGCGTGCCGGGTCGTCGCCGAATGACTTCGACCAATTGCGACGCCTGCAGCAACTGCTCGCCGAACTCGATGAGCGCGTCGGTCGACCCGTCATCGGCCGAACGTTTGACCCACAAGCGCAACAGATCGCCGTCGATGGGCGTCGTCTTTTCGTTGGCCCACCCCAACGGTATTCGGCCGCCGAGGCCGTTGTAGGTCACCATGGTGGTGCCGACCGGTGCGGCGCGCAGCCACGCTTCGACGCGCTTCACGTCGGTCAAATAGGCGCGAACCGACCCCTGTACCTCGGGGTCGTCGGGTCGGGCACTCAAGTGCTCTTCGAAGGGGTTGAAGAAGTAGAACGCGTCGAAGCGCGTCGGGTCGATGGCGTCGAGCGTGCCGTGAATGATGACGACTTCGGCGTCGAGGCGTTGCGCGAGCCGCCGCGATTCGAGCACCAGTGCTCCTCGGGCCTCGACGCCCCAGACCCGGTGCGACGAAGTCAGCGAGGCGATCGCGCAGAACTTGCCCGCTCCTGAGCCGACGTCGAGGACCCGCATCGCCCCGGCTTCGCTCAACCAACGCGACGCGGTCTGGGCCACTTCGACCCGCGACCAGTGCTGCGCCGACCGGCTCCTGGGCCCGGCGCTCAACAGCTCGTCGAATTCGGCGTCGGGCACCCCGCGCTGCTCGACCAAGCGCGCCCGAATCGCGCGGGCGAATGAATCGGCGCTGTCGTCACCGCCCATGCGTGCTTCTCGCTCCATTCTTTGGTGAAATGCGAGGGCCGCCTGTAACCAATTGAAATGACTTGGGTGTTTTCGTGAAGAATCTCAAAAAGCGTCAAGATGTCGTTCTTTTCGACCCCATTTTGGCCTCAAAAGCGATGAAGCGTCTCGATTTGGCGCTCAAACAGGTCGCCGAAAAAGACGTAACCGTCACTTTTCTTGGCGAAAGCGGTACTGGCAAAGACATCATGGCCAGGCGCTGTCATGAGCTGTCGGCGCGCCGAGCGGGGCCGTTCGTGCCCATCAATTGCGCGGCGATACCGGAGTCGCTGTTCGAAAGTGAGCTTTTCGGGCGCGAGCGCGGTGCGTTCACCGGGTCGACCGAGCGGGCCATTGGCAAGATCGAGGCGGCGTCGGGTGGCACTTTGTTTCTCGACGAAATTGGGGAGTTGTCGGCGGCGTTGCAGCCGAAGCTGTTGCGGTTTCTCGAATCGCACCGCTTCATGCGTGGTGGGCGGTACCACGAAGCTCTTCGCCGACGTTCGGTTGTTGTTCGCGACGTTGCGGCCGCTCGAAGAAGAGGTCGCCGCCGGTCGGTTTCGCGCCGACCTGTACTACCGCATTCAGGGCATCACCTTCGCGGTGCCACCTTTGCGCGAGCGGCCGGCCGACGTGCAGCCGCTCGTCGACTACTTCGTCAGCGAGTGCACTGCGCGGCACGGAGTGCGGGCTCCCCAGTTTCCCAAGGCGGTTCGTTCGCGCCTCGCGGCGTGGAGTTGGCCGGGCAATGTGCGCGAGCTCAAGAACCTGGTCGAACAGCTGTGCCTGTTGAAGCCGGGCGTTCGGCTGCAGCCCAATGACTTGCCCGCGGCCATGCGGGCCGACTTGCCAGACCAGCTGCTGGAGTTGCCGCTCTCGCTCACGCTCGCCGAGGTCACCGAGCGGTACATTGACGCGGTGCTGGCTTCTGAGCGGGGCAACCGGGCGCGCGCGGCTCGGCGGCTCGCGGTCAGCCCGCGAACGCTGTTGCGGCGACGGCCGACAGGCTGACGTCGGGTCAACGAAGCAACGCCGCGGACACGCCCTTGTTCGTTCGAGACTGACGGCGACATGGCCCGCGGTGGTGCCTTCAGAATGATTCTCGACGGTTTTACGTGGCTCGACCGTCGCCATTTTTCACCGCTGGCATGGCGAGCGCCGTTCTTGTTCGCGACCCGAGTGGGAGGGGCCAGCGAAGCCCCGTCGTCGGGCGCATATCACGAGTGCCGGGTACGAATCTCCGGGTCGCACCCTTTGACGCGCACGAGACTCCTCGGTCAGGCTCTTGGGTTCACCCCGTTCAGGAGTCTCTTGTGAAGAAACCACACCCGGCGACGAAGTCCCTGACGAGCCCCCAGACCAAGCAGGTTCAAGGTGGTGGCAACAACCCGTTGTACAAAACCTGACCCTGTCGGGAGGGGTGTCGGTTCGACAGCGACGTCAACCCACCCGCCCGAGTGACTCGAGCAGCTCGAACGTACGGCGGAGCTCGGCGGCCAGAGGCTTGGTGCCGCCGCTGCCCACCCAATTGACGATGGCCACGTCGAGTGCGCTGACCACCACGGCGCAGAGCAGCGCGCGTTGACGTGGGCTGCGCACGGCCGGCTTGAGCACCTCGAACAGCCCCGCCCGCATGGCGTGGAGCCCGGCGAGCGAGCTGGCCTGCAGGGCCGGCGTTCGTTGAATCAACCGCGCGCGCACGAGAATGCGTCGAGCGTCGTTCTCGTACACCTGGCCCAGCGCCGAAATGAGCCCGTCGCGAATGGCGGCGAGCGGCTTCGAGCGCCCGAGCTGGTGTCTCACCGCCTCGAACACGAGGGGGTCGTACTCGTCCCAAGAAACGAGGTTCTCTTTGGTGCCGAAATTTCGGTACACCGAAGCGGGGCCGACGTTGGCGGCCAGGGCGACCTCTTCGACCGAAACCGCGTCGTACCCTCGCGTCTCGAACAACCGCAGGGCCGCGGCCTGTACGGCTCGCATCGTGTTGATTTTGCGGCGCGTTCGGCCGTCGGCGACTTGTGTTTGCTGCATCTATTGAGAGTTTCTATCAACTGGGAGTAACTCTCACAATCATGAATGACGACGATGAGGCGGTCGACCCGGCCGAAGCCCTGGGGCGTGGGTTGCTCGGGCGCGAGGCACGGCTGCCGACGTCGCGGCTGGGTCGACTTGCGCGAACCGGCCGCGCGGCGTTCGGGTTGGCGGGCACCGTGTTGGGGGCTCGCGGCGCCGACGCCACCATCGACCTCGGGGCGCTCACGAAGCTCACCGCGGGTTTGGGCGAGCTCAAAGGCATTGCGATGAAAATGGGGCAAATCGTCAGCTTCATCGACCCGACGATGTTGCCCGAGACGCGGTCGCTCTTGAGCGTGCTCCAAACGAAAGCGCCGCCGAGCCCGTGGGCGGCGGTCGAGGCGACCGTGCGCGCCGAGTTTGGCCCAAAGGCGCAGGCGTTGCTCGACGGCCTCGAGCGCCGGCCCGTCGCGGTGGCGAGCATCGGTCAAGTGCACCGAGCGACGTTGCCCGACGGCCGGGCGGTGGCGGTGAAGGTGCGGCACCCCGGCATCGTGCAGGCCATGACGGCCGACTTCGCGACCGCGCGAACGGGCATTGGCCTGGCGAACACGTTGCTGTTCGGCGCGGCCGCAAGCGCGAAAGACGTGCTCGACGAAGCAAAGCGCGTGTTTCTCGAAGAGTGCGACTTTCGCCTCGAAGCCCAGCACCAACGTTTTTTTGGCGAGTGGCTCGAGCGCGCCGGTCACACCAGCGTCGTGGTGCCGTCGGTCATTGACGAGTGGAGCGGCGAAACCGTGCTCACGACGGCGTGGTGCCCGGGCCGCTCGTTCGACGCGTTCGTGGCTTCGAACCCGACTCCCGCTGAGCGCAACGCGGCGGGCCTGGCCTTGTACCGGTGCACGTTCGAAGCGCTGTACACCACCGGTCGCTTTCACGCCGACCCGCACCCGGGCAACTACGCCTTTCTCGATGACGGCCGCGTGGTGCTCTACGACTTTGGCTGCGTGCGAACGTTCTCCCCCGCGTTGACGAAGGCCATGGCCGACCTGGTGCGAGCGCTCAAGGCCGACGACGAAGCCCGGCTGCGCGACGCGCTGACCCGGCTGGGCTTTCGGCCAAACCTGTCGGGCGACGACTTTCACACGCTGCGGCGGCTGACGCGCAGCTTCTTCGCTCCGCTGTTCGTGAACGGGCCGTCGAAAATCACGCCCGACACGGGTCTCGAGGCCCGCCAGGTGATGAACGACAAGCGGGCCATGGCGAAGGTCGGTTTTCCTCCGGCGCTGTTGTTCTTGCTGCGAATTCGCTTCGGGCTCTACGCCGTGTTGATCCGGCTGGGCGCCGAGCTCGACTGGGGGGCGCTCGAGTCGCAGTGGGCGGGCGCCACGACTGGCGGGGCTGAACTCAGGCGAACAGGGCGTCGATGCGGCGCGGCTTGGCCGACTTTGGTGAAGCCCTTGAGCCCGAAGTCGTTCACCGGCTGCCCGTTGGCGTCGGTGACTTGCGCCATGTCGAGCACCGAGTTGTGAAACTGGCTCACGTTGTAGGTGGCCGTGGTGTAGAGGTCAGAATTCGGCGCGCCCGCGAAGTGAAAGCCCTTGCGGCCGGGGCCCAAGTTGCCCGCGACGATGTAGCCCATTTTGCCGTGGTAGTGGCCGCCGCCGTCACCGAAGTCGGTGGCCAAAATCACCATCGAATGGTCGAGCACCGTGGTGCCCGGCCCCTCGGCGAACGAGTCGAGCGCGGTGAGCAGGTTGGCGAATTGCTGCACGAAGAAGCGGTACCCGTCGAGCAGGCGCTGGTCGAACGTGGTGGTGTTGGCGTCGCGGCCGGGCCGCAGGTAGGTCGTCGTGCCGGGCAGCGGGTCTCCGTGCACCATGCCGTGCCAGTCGTAGGTCGCTTTGACCGCGTCGAGCGTGCTGTCGAGGTCGGCGATGCCGAAGCGCGGGCTCTGTTGGTTGACGAACTCGAGCCGACCAATGGGCGCCAAGTCGCACGCCATGGCTTGCGCCAAGAGCTTGATTTGGGGCGCGGCCGCTTGGTCCATTCTCGGGGTGGTGAGCACCGGTATGCCGGTGGGCTGGGTGCAGGTGGGCGGGGGCGTGGTGTCGAGCTCGATTTGGCGAATGCGCGCCGCGTGCTCGTCGAGCCGGCGCTTGTCGTCGGCGCCGAGCCCCTTCGCCAATTCTCCGAAGCTGGCGCGCACCGCGTCGAGCACGCTCTTGTTTCGGGCTTTGAGTTCTCGCAGCGCCACCTGCGCGTCGGTGTCTTGGCCGCCGGTGATGCCGGCGAAGAAGCGGGTGAAGGCCGTCTGCGGGTTGCATTCGAGGCTGACCGGCGTGCCGCGGCTCTCGAAACAGAAGCTGCTGGCGATTTTGTTGAGGCTCTTGTCGCCGTCGACCCCCAGGTCGACCGACTTGAAGGGCCGGGCCCCGCCGAGGCTCTTGCCGATGCGCTGCTCGAGCGATTCGCCGTTCGCGCCGCCAGTGTTGGTGAGCCCCGACGTCAAAATCTCCGACACGCTGTTCGTATTGCTGGTGGGAAAAGCGCCAGTCGTCAGCGTGCCGGTAAGCGAGGCCTCCATTTTGCCGGGGTGGCCGAAACTGAACGCCGAGCCACCTTCGTCGAGCGCCGTGTGGTCGAGGTCAGACACCATCAACAGGCGCGACTTGAAGGCTTCGAGCGGCTTGGTGACGTAGGGCAAGTCGAACGTCGAGCCGACCGCCGCCGGCCGCCATTGCTTGACGGGTATGCCCATGCCGTAGGTCACCACGACGACGCGCTTGAGCGGCACCAAGTCGGCGGCCAACGCGCGGCCCGAATGAAACTGTTCGAGCCAGGGCAGGGCGAGGGTCAAACCACCGACGCCGTGCAAAAAACGCCGGCGTGAAATGAAACGTGAACGCGTCATGGGGTCACCGCGCGGCGAAAGAAAAACGAGTCGGTTTGGGTGAGCGCGACGAGCAGCTCGCGCAGGTCGCCGTTCGACGCGGCGACCCGTTGCTGCAATTGCGCGACGCTGCACTGGTCGTCGGTCGTCTCGCGCCGACCCTGGGCCGCGCGAAACCAGTTGAGCGCGTAGCACTTCTGGGCCTTTTGGCTCGCCGCGACGGCCTCGACGAATTGCTCGGGCCCCGAAAAGGCGACCGGGCCGTTGTCGAGAATGACCGACCCCGACGCGTCGATGGTGCCTCCGTTTTCTTGGTCGCGCCATTGCCCCGCCGAATCGTAATTTTCGAACGCGAAGCCCACCGGGTTGATTTGCGAATGGCAGCCCGAGCAGTCGCCTCGGGTCAGCAGCGGCGCGAGCCGTTCTTTCGCGGTGTTCGCGCCCGACGTCGCCTGCAGTGGGGTCGACGTGTCGACGTTCGCGGGCAACATCAACTGCGGCTCGCAGAGCACCGAGCTGCGAATGAAGTTGCCGCGGTGAATGGGCGAGCTTTGGGTGGGCTTGCCGAGCGCCGCCTGCACCGACGCCAAGGTGAGCAGCCCTTGGCGGTGCGGCACCTGGGTGGGCGCCCACGGAGCCACCGGCGCGCTCACCCGGTAGTACGACGCGGTCGTCGCGTCGACGGGTACCCGCGGGCCCGCCAGCAGCGCGGCGATCGTGCTCTCGCCTTTCATCACTTCGCGAATGAACTGACCCGGTTCGGCCGAAAGGCTCGCCCGCACCGCCGCCGTGTAGTTGGGAAACAGGTTCGGGTCTTTGCCGTTCGCGGCGTCGTAGAGGCGCAGCCAGTCGCGGTGAAAATTCTCGAGCACCGGCTGCAGGCGGGCGTCGTTCACCAACCGGCGCGCCTGCGTCGCGACTTGCTCGGGCGTCGACAATTCGTGCTTGGCCGCGGCGTCGAGCAGGGCGGCGTCGGGTGGGCCGTCGAGAAACAGAAACGACAGCCGCGTGGCCATTTCGTCGTCAGACAGGCGCACCCGCGAACCCGGGCCGTCGGCGGCGGTCGTGCCCCGCTCGACCCGGTAGAGCAACGCGGGAGACTCGACGAAGAACTGCACGGTCGCGGCGAAGGCGTTCGTCGCCGACTGCGAGGCGCGCACCGTGTCGTACACGCTCCGGGCGATGGTTCGTTCGGCGTCGGTCAGTGGCCGCCGGTAAGCCCGCTGCCCGAAGCTGCTGATGAAGCCGTCTTTGCACGCGTCGATGTCGGCGTCGGAGACGGTCGCCTGCAGCGTGCACGGCAGCAGCGCGCGCAGGTACGGGTCGGGCGTGGCCAGAATCGCCGTGGCGATTTTTTCGGCGTTGTCTTCAATGGCGTTGCTCTGCTCGGTGTTGACGGTGTTCGCCTCGGCGTCGTTCACGAAGCCTCGGGTGATGACGGTCGGAGGAAACAGCGAGCCCGAGATCAAGGCCGGGGCTTGGGCGCCGAACAGGTCGGCGATGACGTTGTGGTACTGGGGCTGCGAGAGCCGGCGCAGCGGCTGATCAGCCACGGTGCGGGTGGCGCAGGGGTTCTCGGGCGGCTGCTGGTTCGGGTCGGTCGACCCGCCGCCTCCCGCGCCGGTGACCGAGCCGGGGCCGCCGACGGGCAACGCAATTTCGCCGTTGCACGCCGCCGCCAACAACGTGAGAGGCCCACCACCACCCGCCGGCCGAGCCGCGCTGCGATCATCAAGTCGCTCACACGCCTCAAGAAGGCCGAAGGGGGCTCGGTGGCTCACCGGTCGCACCGACGGTGTGTGGGTACCTCTCCGACATGGCGCAAAGCCTTGATTTCTCGACAAGTTCGGTCGACTGAATTACTTTTTGAGAGCATGTCGAAAGCCGAGCCCCGGGTGTTGATTGTCGACGTCGACAACGACGTCGCGCAGCGCATTGGGTTGGCGCTCGACAGCGCGGGCATGCAGGTGTCGTGGTGCACCTTCAGCCCCAAAGAGTTCACCGAGTTGGTTCGCGACTTTCAGCCCACGCTGCTCGTCGTGCACGCCGAAATGGGGAGCGCTCAGCTGACGACGTTGCTGGCCCGCACCGAGGTGCCGGGCGCGGCTCCAGTCGCCGTGGCGCTGTTGTGCAAAGACACGTCTGACGAAGTGTTCGTTCGCCCCCTGCGAACCGGCATCGTCGAGATGCTGCAAGAGCCGTTTTCAGCGCGGGTGCACGTCGGGCGGCTGCGCATGTTGCTGGCCGAACTGCCCGAGCGCCCGGGCAAGTTGAGAGGGCAGGGCGGGCCCAACGAAGTGACGGCCCTGTTGCAGCACCTCATGCGGAGCCGCCGCACCGGCGGCCTCGTGCTCGGCGAAAATTCGAACGACGAGGGGCGCGCCTTTTTTGTTCGCGGCGTACTCAAGAGCGCGCGCTACCAACAACAGAGCATGCAGAGCGCGCTCACGCTGATGGCGCGCTCGAAGCAGCCCTGGTCATTCACCGAAGGGGCCGAGTCGAACGCCGGCGTCGTCGACCTCGACCCCGGCGTCGGCGCGGGTGCCGACGGGGCGGTGCCGGCGGTGAGTGACGACGCCGTGGTGCCGGTGCCCGAGCCCAGTCGCGCGGCCGCCGTCGCCAGCGCCGTCAACACCAACAACCCCGACGCCGGCCAAATACCCGTGCTCGTCGTCGACGACGACCCGGCCGTGGTGTTGATGCTGTCGAATTACTTGTCGAAAAAGGGCTACCCGGTCGCGACCGCGGGCGACGGCGTCGAAGCGTTGACGTTGCTCACCGAGGGCCGCTTCGAGGTCGTCATCGCCGACCTCAACATGCCCAGGCTCGACGGGTGGGGCCTGTTGCGCATGATTCGAGAAGACTTTCGCACCCACGAGACGCCCGTCGCGTTGTTCTCGGCGCAAGAAGACTACCGAGAGTCACTGCGGCTGTTGCACGCGGGGGCCCAGGCCTATTTTCCCAAGACGTTGAAGCTGTCGGTGCTCGAGCTGCAAGTCAGAGAGCTCGCCGAGCCGAGGCGGCGTTTCATACGCTCGCTGGCCATGGGCGTCGGTCTGCAACACGACTTCGGCACGTTGGGGCCGCAGTGGGCGCTGCGCGCCTTGAGCCACGCGAAGTTCACGGGTCAGCTCGACGCCCGCGACGCGTGGGGGCTGTGGCGGGCCTGGTTCGACGGGGGCCGCTTGGTGCAAGTGACCGCTCGGGTCGGCGGCACGGTGGTGGCCGGTGACCGGGCCCTCGCCATGTTCTTAAGCTCGAAGCAGGTGGCGGGCACGCTGTCGACCGAGGGCCGCGCGGGCGACGAGGGCTTTGGCCGCGCCCCCACCGACGCGACGCTGGGCCGGCTGGTGCCGTGGCTCAACGACGAGCAGCGCAAAGCCCGAGAAGATTCGCTGCAGAAGGCCAAGGCACTGAACGTACAAGACGAGCTGTACCGGCTCTACGTGACGGTTGGCCCGCCGACCTGGGTGCCCATTGCCCGCCTCTTGTGCGAGCAGAAACTGACGCCTTCACAGGTGATTGCGCAGCTGCGGTGCACCCCCATGGAGGTCGCCGCCGTCGTCAAAGACCTGTTGCGACGGGGCGTGGTGACCC
>JBGAIY010000210.1:0-13315 GCA_044225205.1 Myxococcaceae bacterium
GGCGGCACGGGTGGTGGCACCGGCGGCGGCACGGGTGGTGGCACCGGCGGCGGCACGGGTGGTGGCACCGGCGGCGGCACGGGTGGTGGCACCGGCGGCGGCACGGGTGGTGGCACCGGCGGCGGTACGGGTGGTGGCACCGGCGGTGGCGGTGGCAGCGGCGATACCGAACTCCAGAACAACGTGCCCGTGACGGCTTCAGGCGCTGACTCGTCGTTGACCTACTTCGTCATGAATGTTCCCGCGGGCCAGACCACGCTCTCGTTCACCATCTCGGGTGGCACGGGCGACGCTGACCTCTACGTGAAGGCCGGCACCAAGCCGACCACCACGTCGTACACCTGCCGCCCGTACAAGGCGGGCAACGCTGAGTCGTGCACGTTCACGAACCCGGCGGCTGGTGCGTGGTACGTGTTGCTCCAGGGCTACGACGCCTACGCGAACGTCTCGTTGGTCGGCTCGTACGCCGGCACGCAAGACGGCCCGGTGGTGTTGACCAGCGGCGTTCCGGTGACGGGCTTGGCCGGCGCGGCGAACTCGGTTCAGGGCTTCAAGATCTCGGTGCCGGCGAACTCGTTCGCTCTCTCCGTGACCCTCGCTCCTGAGTCGGGCAGCACTGGCGACGCCGACCTGTACGTTCGCAAGGGCTCGGCTCCGACCGACACGACGTACGACTGCCGGCCGTTCAAGTCGGGCAGCAACGAAAGCTGCACGTTCTTCTTGCCGGCGGCTGGTGACTACTTCATCAACGTCAAGGGCTACTCGGCCTTCAAGAAGGTCACGTTGACTGGCAAGGCCTACTAAGGCCGAACCCGACGAACGCCTCACTGAAGAGTGAGGCGTTCGTGGTCAATCGCCGGCTGCACGCGTGGTCAGCGTGTCGCCGGCGATTTTGTTTTGCGGGCGGCACTCGCCCCAACTCCACTGAACTTTGGAACCAGGTGTATTTCTGCTTTGAAGGCAGGCCATGACCGAGGGCGAAGACCCGTGGCAGGTGCTCGGCGTCGGGCGAGAAGCCGACGAACGCACGCTGAAAAAGCGCTACTTTGCGCTGCTTCGCGAATTCCCTCCTGAAACACACCCTGACGACTTCGCCCGCATTCAGCGCGCGTGGGAAATTGTCTCAGACCCTGCCAAGCGAGCCGAACACACCGCCACCCAAGAACCGTTTTTCGAAGTCGCGGAGCCGTGGCGGTCTCGCCTCCGCGAAGCGCTTTCGTTGTTGAAGACCGACCGAGTCGACTTGGCTCGTGTTCAGCTCAAGACGCTCGTCGAAGAGAACCCCGACTTGCTCGAGGCCAGAGAGCTGCTCGAGCAGGTCTATTTCAATCACGAACAATGGGCCGACGCAGAACGCGAACTGCGCGAAATGGTCGCTCGCCGACCCGGTCAGGCGCACTTCTTGAGTCGGCTCATCTTGGTGCTGGGGCGACTCGAGCGGCACGCTGACGCGTTGGCGGTGGCCGAGGCCTGGCGGGAGGAGTCTCACGGGCGTGACGCCATGGCATGGGTCTACGTCGCCGAGACCCAGTCGGCCCTCAAACGACACGACGATGCGTTCAAGACGCTGGCCGCCGGGGTGGCCCAGGCCGAGCGCAAAACGGTGCTGGTGATTACGCGGCTGCAGTTGAGGCTCGAGACCACCGAGAAGCCGGGGCCGGCGCTCAAGGCCATGCGCGAAGACCTCGAACTGCTCGCTCGAGTCGCCGACGCCGACGAGGAGTCTCGCAAGGCCATCAGTCAGCGGCTCCAGTCGATGGCGGCGCTCTTCTTCAACCGCAACCGAGCCACCGAAGGCAACGAGCTCATCAACGCCAGCCGCCGGTTTTGGGCCGAGACCCGGGCCATTCAGTTCCCCCGGAGGGTCGACGTCGACATCGACGACTTGCCCCCCAAGTCGAGGGAGTGGCTCGTCGAAGAGTCGACCAACCCCCACGTCTTTCGCGTGCTTCGCCGTGGCTGGGTCGCCGATGTCGTCGTCGCGGTCTTGGCGAGCGTGCCGCCCGCGTTGTTCGCCGGCATGCTCCTCACGACCGATTCGGCCTGGGCTTTCGGGTCGCTCGCGTTGTTGTCAGTGGCGCTGGGGGCCTCGTCGTGGGCCATGGTGTGGGCCTGGAGACGCGTGGCGTTGTCATTCACCGTGCCGCACCGGCGCATGGTGGCGGTGCACCCGTTGTACATGCTCGAGGTCGGCCTCGAGCGCATGACGGCGTGGCCGTTGGTGAATTTTAGTGACGTGCGGGTGGTGCACCACCACACGAACGGGGTGTACACGCAAAGCGTCGTGACCCTCACGTTCGCGGGCAAGCGCCGCAACGTCGGCATTCGCGGGCAAGAACTCGCCGTGCGCTTCGCCGAAACGTTGCAAGGGCTGCGATACCGCGCCCTGCAGTTGTTGCACGGAGGCGTGCTCGAGGCCGACGAAGCGTACGATTTCATTGCCGCCGACCGGCTGGTGTCTCCTCCGGCCCCGCCCACACCGCTGCGGCTTCGACGCCGACGAGCGCTGGTGTGGCGAAGCGCCGCGGTGGCCCTCGCCAGCATCGCGGTCGTCGCGTGTTCGGGCTGGTTGGGAGCGGTGGCCCAACGCGAACGCGACCTGGGCGCGGTGCTGCAGAACCAAAACGCGCAGACGATCGGCTCGGTGCTGCTCGCTCAAAGCAACCCGAAGGCCCGCGAGGTGGCCGAACGGTACGGTGGTGGCACACGCTCCTTGACCGTCGTACGCCCGCGCTCGAGGCCGCCCTCGAGGGAGACCCCGCCCGCACCGAGAGACTGCACGCCTTGCTCGCCGTGCTCAGGCAGCGGCCCTTGGGCGTGCTGACCGCGACCCTGCACGGGCAAGGTGCCGGGGCGGTGGGGCCGGGGTTTGCGCGCGCGGTCGAAAATGGGTTGATGGCTGAACGCTCGTGGTTGGCGTCGCCGTTGGTGAACGCGGGGCCAGCCAAGGCCGCCCAGAGCATCGAGTTGGCCCTGAAGGTCGAAGTTCAACCCGTCGCGAACACCATGACCGGCCCCGACGGCCGCGACGCGGCCCAGCGGGTGACGGCGAGGGTCGAACTGAAGAGCCCGGCCCAGCCCGCGGCGACGGTGGCCGCGTTCGAGGTCGACGCCGAATTCACCGAGGCCGATGCGGTGATGCTCACCGCCGCCGACCCCGCGAGTGCGCAACAGGCGGTGCTCGGCCAAAAACTGGGTCGCTCCATTGCCCGTGCCTTGGGCATCGGGCGGTCGGCGGCGGTTCGCTGAACGCGCGTGACGCCTGACCTGTGCGCTTTGTCTGAATGAATTCTTGCTTGGCGAGCGCTTGGCGCGGGTCACGCCGTGGGCCGGTGCTCGCTCAAAGGTGCCGCGGGGCGCGCGGCTTCGACCACGCGGCGTGGGGTGCAGCCAGGTTCTCGAGGGAGACGCGGCCTGAGCTCGAGGGCCGCCGACCCTTCACTTCACGTCTTGGTGACGGGGCCAAGCGGTCAGGGGGTCTTGTCTTCGACCTTCAGTTGATTTTCGACTTCGCGAACTCCGGCGACACGGCGCGCCGTTCGGAGCGCGTTGACCTCGTTCCACCCAGAGCTGACCGTGCCCGTGATGCGCACGACGCCGTTCTTGACCTCGGTCTTGACGCCCTGGAGTTCACCTCGGTCTTTGAACGCGAGGGCGAGGTCTCCTGAAATGTCGGCGTCTTTCGCGTCGACGCGCTCTTTCTGCGCAGACGCGACCACTTCGAGTTGGTTCTCGACCGCGCGCACGCCGGCCGCCTTGCTGGCTTCGACTCCCGCCGCGTTCTTCACTTCTGCGGTCGGTACGATGCCGAACAAGGTGACGATGCCCTCATCGGTGTCGACGTTGATTTCCGCCGAGGGCACCTGGGGTGCCGCGAACAAGCGCAGCTTGACGGCCATCGACGTCTCCATGTCACGGGCACTGCTGTGGGCCTCGCTGGTGGCCTTCGAGACGCGTTCCTCGTCTCCGAACGCGTTGGGCCCCTTGATTTCGCTGCTCACGCGGTTCACGCCCGGCACGCGATCGGTCAGCATGACCGCGCGCAGGTGGTCGCTGACGGTGTGCGCCTCTCCGGTCAGCAGCACGACGCCGTTGTTGACCGACTTCACCGAGACTTTGCTGTCTTTCAGCGCGGCGTCTGCCTTCAGGCGTTGCTCGACGAGCGCCTTTAGGTCTTTGTCGGAGCTCCCGACGCGCTTCTCTTCGGCGGCGGGTACGACCTGCAGCAGGTTTCTGACGCCGCGCACTCCGGTGACTTCACGCGTCGTCTTGTCGGCCAGCCCTTTCTGCGCGGCCGTCGCGACCTTGCCGTGGAGTGTGACGACGCCGTCATTGGTGTCGACGTGCACGCTGGTGCTCTTGAGGCCCGCCGTGGTCCACAGCGAGAGCTTGGTCTTGGAGGTGATGAGCCCATCGGGCGTCGATGCGAATGCGTGAAACGACAACAGGAGTACGCCCATTGCGACCGTCTTCAGAAGGGTGTGTTTCATGGTGCTGCTCCTTTTGTTGTTGGTGAGTGCCGTGGGCGAGGGCAGCAACGAACGGGCCATTTCAGGAGCGCTTGGTGGAGCAGGGCGAGCCAGCGTCGCTGCGCAACGCGTGCGGCTCCGGTCGCGCCCGCGTGTTCGACGGCCAAGCATTGGTTCGAGGCGAAGCTGCCACAGTGTGGCGGTCGTGGCGCTCAACGGGGGAGCGCCTTCGGGCGCGAGGCCGTTGGCTTGGCGGCGTTGAACGGGAGGGGCGGGCTGGCGACGGCCAATGTTCGGCCGCCCGTCGGCTCGGCTGCTCGTTCGCCGGGGTGAGAACGCGCCGGAGCGGGCCTGGCGTTCAGGCTACTGGTCAACGGCGACGAAGCGGCCGACCGGGCGGGTGGCCAGGCCGCCTTCGCGACTGAACGCTTCGCGCCCACCCACCAGGGTCTGATGCACGACGCCGTAGAGCGTTTGGCCCGAGTACGGCGTCAGCGCGTGGCGGTGCCGGAGCGCGCCGACCTCAAACGTGGCCTCGTCGTTCCACACGGTCAGGTCGGCGTCGAACCCGACGGCCAAAGCGCCCTTTCGGGTGCCGAGACCGGCCAGCTTCGCGGGGGCGCGCGCGTTCCACTCGAAGAGCTGCGAGAGTGAATGGCCGCGTTGGCGGGCCAAAGACCACAGCACCGACAGCCCCAGCTGCAGCCCGGCGATGCCGCCCCAGGCTCCCATGAAGTCGCCCGTGTCGGTCTTCTTGAGCTGCGGCGTGCACGGCGAGTGGTCGGAGACGACCATTTGAATGACCCCGTCGGCGAGGCCCTGCCACAACAACTCGCGGTTGGCCCGTTCGCGTATGGGCGGCGCACACTTGAAGTGCGTGGCGCCGTCGGCAATGTCTTCGGAGACGAAGTTCAAATAGTGCAGACACGTTTCGGCCGAGATTGGCAGGCCCTCGGCTTGAGCCCGCGCCAACAGCGGCACCGCCGAACCACTCGAGAGGTGCACGATGTGCGCGGGGCACCGGTGTTTGCGGCACAGGTCGATGATCAGGTTGATGGCTTCGTCTTCGGCGGCACGCGGTCGTGACTCCAGATAGGTCGAGTACCGCCGAGGGTCTTTGCCGGCGACTGACGCCTCGGCCCGCTCGAGTGGGCCCGGTGCTTCGGCGTGCACCAGCAACACTCGGCCCAGGTCGCGCAGCACCGGCATGGCCTCTTCGAGTTCTCCGCGCCCCACGTGGGGAAACTCGTCGACGCCCGACGGGCAGAGAAAGCACTTGCAGCCCGGCACGCCGAAACGTTGCAAGCCTTCGAGGTGCTTGGTGTTTTGCGGCACCACGCCTCCCCAGAAGGCCACGTTCACGTACAGCTGGTCTCGGAGCGCCTCGCGCTTTCGCTCGGCCGCGTCGGCCGAAGTCGTGGGAGGTATGCAGTTGAGCGGCATGTCAACCACCGTGGTGATGCCACCCGCGGCGGCCGCTTGGGTCGCGGTGCGAAAGCCCTCCCATTCGGTTCGACCGGGCTCGTTGATGTGCACGTGCGAGTCGACGATGCCCGGGCTCACCACCAACGCCCCCGCGTCGAGCACGCGCGCTTCGAACGGTACTGGCGCGTCGACGCTCGTGACCGCCACGATGCGGTCATCGGCGATGTGCAGGGCGGCGGGCCGCACCCCGTCGGGCAACACCACCCGTTGACCTCGCACGACCAAGTTTGGTGTTGGCATCACGGGGCTCCGGCGGGTCGAAATGAACGAATTTTTTGCACGAGCGCGTCGACCACCTCGGGGGCGTTCTCGAGGTCGGGGTTGCCCGGCATGAGTGCACTCTTGCCGACGGCTGGCCCCCCTTGAACGATGACCTTTCGCAAGGCCTCGTCGGTGACGCCGCGTTGCCAGACTTCGTCGGTGTACGCGCGCGGCTTGACCGGCAAACCGGTGGCTGCGACACCCTGGCCGTCTCCCCGTGCTCCGTGACACGCCACGCAGCGGCTGCTGAAAATGTCGTTCGCGCGCTCGAGCGCCGAAGGCGGGTCGGTCGCCGGCGCTGGTGGGGGAGCGACCACGGGCAGCTCGACCGGGCCGGGTGCGTCGGCCCGCGCCCCCTGGGCGACCCAGGCACCCAGCAAATCGCGTTCGGCAGGTGTGATGGCGGTGATGTTGCCCAGCGGCATGGTCTGGGTTGCGACCGCCAACAAGTACATGCGCTCCGCGTGGGCGCAAATGCGTTCGGGCGTTTCGAGCGTGACGCCTTGGGGCGGCGCGGCGAACATCGAACTGGTGGGCTTGGCCGCGTGGCAGGTGACGCACCGGGTTTGCACAATCGAATTCACCGTCGCGAACGACACCGGCTTCGCGGTCGCGTACCGTTCGAGGCCGGGGAGCGCGCCGTGCCGAGGCGCGGTGAGAAACGAAAAAGCCCCCAAAGACACCACCAGCGCCCCCACCACGACCGGGTGCGATTGCCGGCGAAAATTCATCACGTACTTGAGGCTCGCCCCGAACACGAACAGGCACGCCAGCACGAGCCAGGCTTGCTCATGGCCATACGTGGTGGGGAAGTGGTTCGACAACATGGTGAACAGCACGGGCAGGGTCAGGTAGTGGTTGTGCACCGACCGGCCCTTGGCGCGGGCCCCGTAGCTCGTGTCGACCGGCTGGCCGGCGCGGGTCATGGCCAGCATGTGCCGCTGCGCCGGTATGATGCGAAAGAACACGTTCGCCGTCATGGTGGTGGCGACCATGGCGCCGAGCTGAAGAAACGCCGCCCGGCCTGTGAAGACGTGGGTGAGCCAGTACCCCACGCCCACCAACCCCGCGAACCCCACGGCGCCGAAAACGCGTTGGTCTTTCGCCAGAGGCGTGCGCCACATCAGCTCGTACACGGCAAAGCCGGCCGGCAAGAGCAACAAGCTCAAGTGCACTGCCTGGCTGCGCGTCAAGCTCGACTGGGCGTCGACCAACAGCGCGGTGCCGCCGGCGTAGTAGACGATGCACAGCAGGCAGAAGCCCGACAGCCAGGTCGAATAGCTCTCCCACTTGAAGGTGTAGAGGGTCTGGGGCAGGTGGCTGAGCGACTTGCGTTTGACGACTTCATAGAAGCCGCCGCCGTGAGCCATCCACAGCTCTCCGATGAGGTCGCCCTCGCGCGGGGTGTCGGTCTTCTTGAGGTGGCTGTCGAGCCACATGAACAAGAACGAATCGCCAATCCACATGATGGCGGCCATGACGTGAACCCAGCGCACCAACAGGTTCAGCCACTCAATGATGACAGCCATGCTCTGGGTTCCTCCCGCGTTCGCGCCCACGTGAACGCGAGCGCGGGTCGCTATATCGCGCGCCGGAGCCGATGCCCAAGGTCAGTGATACAGACTTGCCACACCGCGTCGGTCGCGCTCGGTCAACACCAAGTCGCCGGTATTGGCGCCCGCACACTGCGGGTAGTGCATGACCGACTTGGAGTCGTACGTGGTGAGCGCCCGCCAGTGGTCGTCTTCGAAGCAAGGGTTGTCTTCGAAGCGGGTGTGCTCGTGACGCAGCCCCAAAACGTGCCCCAGTTCGTGCCGCAGCACTCCGGTGAGCGACCACGGTTTGGTGGGGGGCAGGGCCGACGAATCGATGAGCAATTCGCGCATGCCGCGCCCCTGACTGGGAAAAAATGACCGAGCCAAGTACGCACGGTGTTTGACGGGCCGCACGTCGAACACCACCTGGGTGTTCTTTCGAGAACAGCGGTCGTCTTCGCTGGCGACGTGTTCGAACGTGACGTCGGCCGCTGACTGCCAGTCGGCGGCCGCGGCTTCGAGGGCGCGCTTCACCGTGGGCGCGTGGGCGCCGAAGCCCGAAACGTCGATGCAGTAGGTCAGTTGGTGTCTGACCGTCTTGGGCCAGACATCGTCTCGGCCGGCGACTTGGGCCACGGTGAGCCCTTGTTCGGCCGTGCGCTGGTCGTCGCCTTCGTTCAACAGTCTCGCCTCGGCGGCGGTCTGCGCCGGCAAGTCGTGGTCGGCGACGAAATAGCCCGTGTCGGGTTCTTGCTCGAACTCGTCATGCACCACCGCTTCACCGCTGCCACACGCCGACGACACCAGCATCGCCATTGCCCAACTCCAACCCCAACCCCAACCCCGTTTCCCCATGACGCCTCCTGAAGGTGTTTGTGCTGCGCCCCAGACGTACCAGCGGGGTCTGACAACCGCGGTGAGTGTTCAATTCGCGCACTCTTTGGGGTAAGCCGTGACGGGTGCGTCGACTCCTTTTGGCAGTGCTGGTCTTGGCGGTGCTCGCGGTCGGAGCCGCTGTGGGCGTGTGGCGCTGGGTTGAAGGCAGTGCGACGGTGCCGTTGGTCACCGAAGACGTGGTGTTCGAGGTGCCGAAGGGGGCGAGCGGGCCGAAAATGCCCAAGCTGTTGCACGAGGCCAAGTTGCTCGACGAGGTGCTGCCCGCGCAGCTCTACGTCAAGTTGCACCCCGCCTTTCCCAAATTTGGCAAACACGCGCTGACGAAAGGCATGACGCTGGCGCAGGTGCTCGAAGCGGTCGCCCAAACTCCGCTCGCCGACGACGTGCCAGTGACGGTCATCGAAGGGTGGCGGCTCGTCGACACCGACGACTTGCTCGCTTCGTATGAACCGCCCATGTCTGCCAAAGGCGCGTACGTCGCGGCGGCGAGTGACCCCAAGCGGTTCAAGATACCCTTTGAATTCAGCGCCAAAGATCTCGAGGGCTACCTGTTGCCCGAGACGTACATGGTGCCCGCCGTGGGGTTCGAACCCGAGCGGCTGATTCAGCGCCAGCTCGACTCGTTCAACGCCAAGTTCGCTCAGCCCTACGCCGACGAAATTTCGAAGAGTGGCCATTCGCTGCACGAGCTGGTCATCGTCGCGTCGATGCTCGAGCGCGAAGAGCCCAAGCCCGAGAACCGACCGATGATCGCTGGCATCATCTACAAACGGTTGGCCAAGAAGTTTCCCTTGGGCATCGACGCGACCAGCCGCTATTCGCTGCCCGACTGGAACGACCGGCAGAAGTTCTTGCAACACCTGCGCGACCCGAACGACCCCTACAACACGCGCCTGCGGCCCGGGTTGCCCGCGGGGCCCATTGGCTCGCCGACGCTCATTTCATTGCTCGCCGCGTTGCACCCCGTCTCGAGCGAGTGGCTCTATTACCTGCACGACAAGAACCACGACGTGCACTTTGCGAAGAACGCCGAAGAGCACGAAGCCAACCGCAAGCAGTTCGACGTGTACTAGCGCTGACGCCCGAGCATGCCGCCAGTCTCGGCTCTGCTCGAAGCTGTTCGTGCCGACCCGTTCAACCGCGGGCTGCGAGCGGTGTATGGCGACGCGTTGCTGAGCGTCGGCGACCCCCGCGGAGAATTCATTGCGCTCCAGCTGGCCGGCCACGCCGCCGGCGAGAAAAGAGCAAGTTCGCTGTTGAGAAAGAACTTCGACCTTTGGTTGGGGCCCCTCCTGCCGTTCGTGATCAAGTCGAGCGTGCGGTTCGTCGACGGTTTCCCCGGCGCGGCCAAGCTGCGCCTTCGAAGCCCCGAGGCGGTTCGCGCGGCCGAGGCGAGTGAAGACTGGTTTTCTTTCACCGAGTTGAGCTTCGAGACCCAGCGCGAAGCCCACTCGGCTTGCTCATTCTTGAGTCACCACATGCGCTCGCTTAAACGGGTGACTGGTGTGGGCCCAGATGGGTTGCAAAGCCTCGCCCGGCTGTCGACCTTGCCTCCGCTTGAGGTCTTCGGGCTCGAGGCCGAACGAACCTCGAGTCGTTGGTTCGAGGTCTTTGCACGCCTGGGTCGGTTGAAGACGCTCCGGGTGGCGAATTGGCACGCCGGTGCGGCTGAACTCGAGTCGCTGTGGTCGCAGCTCCCGCCGCGACTCATGCGCCTGTCGGTCGATGCGGCGCGCGTGGCACCGGCCGAAGCACGCACCCTCCTGGAGCGTGCTCCCCCCGCGCTCGAGCAAGTCGTGCTGGGGCCGGCCACCTGGGTTCGAACAGAAGGCGGGTGGTCTGGCCGTGGTTCAGCGTTCGGTTGATGTTTTGTTGCAAGGGGTTGGTATTGCTCGGCTTTTGTGCCCGCCGGAGTAGATGTCAGACCCATTTGCGATACCTGCACGCATGTTCAATTCAGCCACCGCGATGCAGTACGAGTTCGAAGAATTCGCCGCAAACGAGTCGACGGAGCGCGAAGCGTCGGGCCTGAGCAACGAGAAGATTGCCGTCGGCCTCGAGGAGATTGCCCGCAGACTGCCCGACGATGCGCGAAACCACGGGCGACGACGCCAACTGGGCCGGGCCGCAGCGCTCATTCGAGCCTCACCCCGTTCGGTCGCGTCACTCACCGAGGCTGAAGGGGTCGAGGGCGTTCATCAATTGGGCATTGAGTATGAGCTGAGCGGCATTGTCACCGATTGGGTGCGAACCGGCCGCCTGCCATGGCTCGAGCGGCTCAAGGCCGAGCAGCAGGCCGAACTTCTCAAATTGCCGAACATCGGCCCGCGGCTCGCCCGAGAGCTGCGTGACGTTTTGGGTGTTGTCGACCTCGACGGGCTGGCTCGCGCCGCTGAAGAAGGGCGCCTGCAAAGTGTCTGCGGCTTTGGCCCGAAACGCATCAAGCTCGTCGCCGAACTGCTGGCCGCAAGAGCCTCGCGCTCGCGTGTTCAGCTCGACCCAGCACGAGCGATGCAACGAGTGGCGCGATGACTCGAGGGTGCGCGTCGCGGTGAGCGGAGTTGTTCACGTGGCGCTTGAGCGGCCCTCGTTTGTAAAACCGTGGCGCTACCGCCGGAGCAGGCCGGATTGGGCCGTATCGCTCCGACGGCCCCCGGCAAATTCTCTCCCGTGGCTCTCGGCTGGCACCTGGGGTCGAGTCGCGAAGTGACTCCGTCGAGAAGTGACTCTCTTCGAATACATCGAATGGCGCCTCCCGCTCTCCGCGCGGAGGCGATGGCGACCAGCACGATCGCGACCGAGAACTCGATCGCGATCGCGCTCTCCCTCGGCCGAGCCGAATTGCCGCTACGGCTTCACGCGCCGTCGCCGCAGGCCCAGCGCGAGCAATGCCAGGCTCGCCATGGGCAGCAGCTCTGCGCTCGAGCAACCGCAAACCTTGGCGGGCTTCGCCGAAGTGGTGTTGTTCTCGCCCACCGCGGGAATGGTGGTGGTGGTGGTGCCGCCATCGGTCTCGGTCGTGCCGGCGTCAGGGGGCGCGCAGCTGGCCGGTGCGTCGAAGGTCACGGCCACGTTGATCAGCGTCGCCGCCGCTTGGCCCGATTTGGCGAGGGTCAGGTACACTTCGCTGTTGGCTCCACAGGGAGCGTTCACGTCGAGGTTGCCCGTCAACGTGGCTTGCCCCGACAGTTGCACGGCGTGGGTCGAATCGTTGTTCAGGCCCGAGCCGGTCTTGGTGAAGGTGATCGGTGCCCCTTCTTTGGCGAGCAGGGTCACGCGTGGTGCGCCACCACCGCCGAGGCCGCCGCCCGCGCTGGCCACTTGAGCCGTCACGTGCACCCTGGTCGCTCCGTTCGGCGTGCGGAGCTTGAACTGGTACGGCCCGGGCACCAACGCCGAGGTCGACGCGGCCCACGGGTTGACCTGGTAGACCGCGCGCGGCTTCGCAGCTCCGGTCACGTCGACGATCTTCGAGCACTCGATCACGCCCTTGGTCTTGAAAATGGTGTTCATGGTCGTCTCCGCGGTCGCCGCCTGCGCCGGAAACGCCTGTTTCACCCGCGCGGTCATCGCCGCGGCCACCGCCGCGAAGTCGGCGTTGGGCGCAATCGACACGAGCATCGCGTAGAACGCGGCGTCGTAGGTCGCCGCGTTGTCAGTACCCCGCAGCGCCGCTCGACCCGCCCACAGCGCGCCCGACAGGTGTTGGCTGTCTTGGTGCACCTCGCCCCACAGCACGTCGGGGCAGGCGAGGTCGTTGTCGAGCCGACGCAGGTACCCGTCTTGCGACACCCCGACGACCGAACCGCCCGCGCTCGCGATGACCCGAGGCCCGAAATACGGGCCAATGATCGACACGTCATTGAAGGCGCCGGCGATGTAGTCGGCGAACCCTTCGTGCAGGGCGCCGCCTTCGTTGTTCGCCGACCGGTTGTCGATGGCGAGGTTGTCGAACGTCAGTTCGGCCGTGGCGTACACCACGCCGTGACCGAATTCGTGCTGAATGACCGTGGCGTCGTACGCCGCGTCGGCCGCGTTGCCCTGAAAAATGAGCAACGTGTCGACACCGGTGTCGAAACCCGGGAGCGGCAACTGGGCGAAGTTTTCTTGAGGAAAGAACGCCGCGTTGTCGACGCGAATGAGCGAATCGGCGTGGGTCGAGCACGGGGGTGACGTCAGGCAGGTGGGCAACCCCGTGATGTTCGACTGCAGCTCATTGAAGTTGGGGAACATCACGTTCGCCCAAATGGCCGGCTTGCGGGCGGGCGTGCGGCGCTCGTCGCGCATGGCAAACGTACGCACCGCTGGTTGGCCAGCGAAAATCACCTGACCCGCGGCCGACAACCCACGCACCCAGTCGTACACGCGGTTGACGTGGTAAAAAGAGTGCACCTCGGCGAACGGGTCTGAGTTGCTCGGGTCGGCAATGTCGACGACGTTCGGGTTCGCCGGCGGGTCGACGGGGGGGTACTGGTACGTGCCCGCGTCGCTGGTCGAAGGAGACGCTCGGCGCAAGCGGTCACACACCGCGATGCTGTACTTCAAGTCGAGCTGCACTTGCCCCAGGTCGATTTGGGTGCGGCCGTCGGTGCGCTTGGTGCCCGCGTCGGCCCGGCAGCCGTCTTGCGCGCAGCAATTGAATTGCGTCATCTGAAAGCCACACAGTTC
>JBGAIY010000211.1:0-13603 GCA_044225205.1 Myxococcaceae bacterium
TTCTCGAAGCCGAGTTCGACGCGGGCGCGCGGCCGTAGGCTCATTCGGCGAGCAGCGAGGGCAGCACCTCGCCACTCTTGCCGGCGATGACGTGGTCGAACGCGGCGGCGTAGCTGGCGGCGGGGTCGACGTCGATGAGCCACGACGTGCCGTGCACGGCGGCGACGTCGTTGACGAGGCCCGCGGCCGGGTAGACTTGGCCCGAGGTGCCGACCGCCAGAAACACGAGGTCGCGACCGGCGCTTTCGATGAACCGGCCGATTCGGTCGAGGTGCTGGGGGTCGAGCATTTCGCCGAACCAGACGATGTTGGGCCTCACCGCTTGCTGGCAGCTCGTGCAGGTCGGCAGGGCATCGAAGTGGGTGGCATGGTCGGCGAACGGCACGTTGCAGCGAACGCAGCGCGACTCGAAGAGTTCTCCGTGAATGGCGATTGACCGTTGGCTGCCGGCGCGGGCGTGCAGCCCGTCGACGTTCTGGGTGGCCAGCAAGAACCGGTCACCCAGGCGCCGCTCGAGCTCGGCGATGGCGACGTGGCCGGGGTTGGGCTGCACCTTTTGGGCCCCTTGGCGCCGCAGACTGTAAAAGCGCCAGACCAGCTTCGGGTCGCGCGCGAAGCCCTCGGGCGAGGCGACCTCTTCGACGCGGTTGCCTTCCCACAGGCCGTTGCTGCCGCGAAAGGTCGGCACCCCACTCTCGGCCGAGACGCCGGCACCGGTGAGCACGAGCACCCGACTTTGGGGCGTGAGCCCCAGCTGCATTGATTTTTCTTTAACCATATGAAATGACTCAACTTTCAGACGCTACAACTGGAGATGTCAGACCCGTTTGGTACTCCCTCGTTCATGACCCAGGCGTATTCGATTTCAGATGTCGCGAGGTTGCTCCAGGTCACGGCCGAGCGGGCGCGCGAGCTGGCGGCCTTGGCATGGGCCGAGCCGCGTGACGTGTTTCGGTTTCAAGACGTGGTGCTGTTGCGCACGGCCAAGAATCTGGCCGACCGGCGGGTGGCGGCGGCGCGCATTCGGCAAGCGTTGGCCCGGGTGCGCGACGAAATGCCCAAAGAACAGCCACTGTCGTCGGTGGTCATGCAACATGAGGGGCGTGAAATCGTCGTGAGTTTGGGCGACGCCCGGTGGAATGTCGAGTCGGGGCAAGGAGTGCTTGATTTGAACCGTGCTCCGCGGGGGGCGACGTGGCTACGGCCGCTGCCGCGGCGCGACGCCGAGCAGCTTTTTGACCACGCGGTGAAGCTCGAGGCCGACACGGCGACGCGCACGTGAACCTGGGGCGACTGCTGCACGCGCAGGGGCGGTTGCGCGAAGCCGAAGCGCACTACGTGGCGGCGTTGGTGTCGTGCCCGACCGACGCCACGGCGACCTTCAACTTGGCGGTGGTGCTCGAAGACCTGGGGCGGCTCGACGACGCGCTGACTCGGTACCGAGAAGCCATTGAGCTCGACCCGGGGTGTGTCGACGCGTACTTCAACCTGGCGCGGCTCTACGAAAAGAAGGGAGAAAAAATGGCCGCCATTCGGCACCTCAAAGACTACCGGCGGCTGTCGAAGACCTGAGCGGCGCTCCGGCGAACTTCGAAATCAGTGGGTGGCGAAGCCGACCAGGTCGAGCAGCTTGTTGAGCTGGAGCGGCTTTGACAGCGTCATGGCGACGCCGCGGCGCATGCCGGTGTCGGTGACTTCGTCGGTGTTGTGCGCGGTGATCATGATGACCGGCAGCGTTTTGAATTGCTCGAGTTCGTGAATTTGCTCGGTGAATTCAATGCCGTCGACGTGCGGCATCATCAAGTCGGTGATGACCAAGCGCGTGGTGGGCTCGCTTTTGAGAATTTCGAGGGCCCGTACCGGGTTGCCGGCGGTCAGCACGCGGTAGTTGTTGCGGCGCAGAAACGCGCTCAGCAACAGCAGCGTCGCTTCGTCGTCGTCGACGATGAGTATGGTGCGCTTTTCCCCCACCTGCTCCATGGCAAAGGCCTATCACGAGCGGTTGACTTCTGCACTCCTGGGGCTGAAACAAACGACCATGGCATTGAAGCTCGAGCAGGCGTTGGCGATGG
This sequence comes from Myxococcaceae bacterium, assembly GCA_044225205.1. GTDB lineage: Bacteria > Myxococcota > Myxococcia > Myxococcales > Myxococcaceae > JAEUJT01. The sequence goes on from JBGAIY010000211.1 coordinate 2,073, forward strand.
CCGAAGAGGCGTGGGAACAGCAAGACTTCGAAGAAGCGTTGCGGCTGGCCGACGAGGCCCTGGCGCTCGACGCCGCCAGCACCGACGCGATGGACCTTCGGGCCAACGCTTTGGCGGAGTTGGGCGACTACGAGGCGGCCGACGAGGCGTTCGCGGCGTTGTTGGCGAAGAACCCGAAGAACGTGGCTTGGCAATTGGCGGCGGCCGACGTGTTGATTCGGCAGCCTGGAGACGACCGAGACCGGGTGGAGGCGGGGTTGGCGCTGTTGGAAAAGGCCGAAGCCAAAGCCAAGAAAGACGAGCATTTGTTCGTCGCGCTCGAGTTGCTGCGAGGGGTGGCGCTGAACCAGTTGGGAGATGGTGAAGGTGCGCTCGCCTCATTCGAGCAGGTGCTGTTGGTCGACCCCGACCAGCCCGAAGCGCGGCACGTGCGGTCGATTGCGCAGTTGGAAAGGAGGTATTTCGATGCGGCGAGGCAGGCCTTCGAGGCGTTCTCGCGCGACTACCCTGACGAGCCGTGGGCCTTTCACTATTTGGGCCTCATCGCCGAGCGGCGGGGGCAACCGAGCGCGCCGCATTTCGAAAAAGCGCGGCGGCTCGACGAGGCCGAGTTTCCGCCTCCGGTGGTGCTGTCAGAGAGCGAGTTTGCCCGCGCGGTCGAAGACGCCATTGCGCAGTTGCCCGAACACGCGAGGCCGCACTTGGCGAACGCGGTCATCGACGTCGAGGCGCTGCCCAGCGACGAAGACCTCAAAGAAGGCGGGCTGTCTCCGTCGATTCTGGGGGTCTTTCGCGGGGTACCGGTCGACGAGCGGAGCCCGACCGACGCGGCCGCGCACCAGACGGCGCGCATCACCTTGTTCAAGAACAACCTCGAGCGGTTCGCGCGCGACCGCGACGAGCTGCTCGAGGAAATTCGCATTACGGTGTTGCACGAAGTGGGGCACTTGCTGGGGCTCGACGAAGACGAGCTGTACGAGCGGGGGCTCGACTAACCTCGCGTATTTTTTGCTTGCCGCGCGACGAACGCGCCCGTGTGGCCCCTTCGTGCCAACAGGTACGTGGTTCGCGGTACAGAAGCGCGGTAGAACTTCAGGTCTTTTCGTTTCGGAGGGTGACTCATGCGACGCAGCACACTCACGGCGGCGGCCGTATTCATGACCTTGGCGTGCCTGCTGGCTGGCTGCCCAAGTGACCCCGGCACGTCGGGTACCGGTGGCGGCAGCGGCGGAGGCAACGGCACGGGCGGCGGCGGAGGGGGCGGCGGGGGCACGAGCGGCGTGCTCGACAAGCCGCATTCGACGACCGGCAATTCGTGGACAGTGCTCGTCTACGTGTCGGCCGACAACGACCTCGAGCCGTTCGCCGTGCAAGACCTGAACGAAATGATGCAGGTCGGTTCGAAGACGGGCTTCAACCTGGTGGCGCAGGTCGACCGGGCCCAGGGCTACAGCTCCGACGAGGTCGGGGGGCTCGGCGATTTCACGAGCACCAAGCGGGTGGTGGTGCGCCAGGGGTCGCTCGAAGAAGTGGCCGACTTGGGCGAAGTCGACATGGCCGACCCCGCGTCGTTGGCTGACTTCATCAAGTGGGGGTTGACCACCTACCCCGCCGACCGCACCGCCCTCGTCTTTTGGGACCACGGCGGTGGGTGGCGCGGCTTCGGGGTCGACGAGGCGTCGGGCGGCAAGTTGTTGTCGGTGCCGGCGATCGTGCAGGGCGTGAGCCAAGGTCGTCAGGCGGCGAACGCCAAGCCCTTCAACATCATCGGCTTCGACGCGTGCCTCATGGCGACGTACGAAGTGGCGTTGAGCTTGGCTCCGCACGGCGAGTACCTGCTCGCGTCTGAAGAAGTCGAACCCGGCCACGGGTGGAACTGGGCGTCGTTGAGCGTGGTGGCCCAGACCCCTTCGACCGACCCGGTGGCGTTGGGCAGTCGCATCATCGAAGGGTTTCAGGCGCAAGCCCAAGAAGCGGGCACGGCCGATTCGGTGACCCTGTCGTTCGTCGACTTGTACCGAATGGGCACGTTGTCTGACGCGGTGGGGGCCGTCATTGCCTCGTACAACGCCAGCCCCGGCACGCTGACGACGTCGTTCGGCCGCGGGCAAGAAGGCGCGGTCAAGTTCGGCGAAGCGCCCGACCCCAGCCAGTCGACGAACATGGTCGACCTGCTGCAAATGGTGGTGGGGGCCGAGCAAGACGCCAAGTCTGCCGGGCTGACGGCGGCCAAGCAGAAGCTGAGCGACGCCATTGGCGCGGCGGTGGTGAAGTCGGCGGCGGGGCCGGCGAGGGCCAAAGCGACGGGGTTGGCGGTCTACTTCCCTCCTTCGTCGCAATATTACGGAGCGAGCTACGACGCGATCGCGGCGGCCGAGCAATGGCGTGCGTTCTTGAAGGCGTACTTTCAAGGTGGCACGTCGGTGGGCACGCCGACCTTCACCAACGCCAACAGTGTGGCCGACACGACGATGGAGACCGACGGTTGGCACGTGGTCGGTACCTTGTCGGCGGGCAGCGCACCGAACATTGCCAAGGCGACGCTCTTGGGGGGCTTGGTGTCGACCGACGCCAAGTACTTGTGGATGTTGGGCGACCTCCCGGCGACCGTGACGAACACCGACGTCACCGGAGTGTGGGACCTCACGGTCTTGACGCTCACCCAGGGCAACCAAACGACCTACGGCTATTCGAACATCGAGCAGGTCGACGCGACGCACGTGACGCTCAACATTTTGTTTTCGTATCGCGCCAGCTCGAACGCCGCGCAGCAGACCTGTCTTCGCCAGCTGGTGATCGAGGTCAACGGAGGTACGAGCACGTTGACGAGCGACACGTATTACGTGGCGAACAACGGAGCGTTCGGAGAACTGACTCCGGCGGCGGGCTCGGAGTTGATGCCGCTCATCATTCAATACGACGTGAACGCGAACACGCAGCAGTACGTGGCCGCGAGCGACACGCCGTTCACCACGACGACGGTCGGAGGCAAGCCGACGTTCGACTTGAAGCTCCAATTTTCACCGCTCAAGACGGGCGACAAAGCGTTTGCGCTGGTGTCGATCGAGAATTCGGCCGGCAAGGGTGACGCCGTGTTCGCCACCACCACCATTCAGTGACGAGGCTCCCCATGAAAAAATTGCTGGTTGGGCTGTTGATGTGTGGCGCGTGTACGCATGCCGAAGAGGCTTCGAAGCCCGCGTCGGCGAGTTCGACCGCCACGACGCCGGCGGGCCGGCGTGGGCGAAGGTGCTCTTGCCTCCGGCCGAAGTGGGCGGGCACCGATTTGCCGTGGAGGGGTGCGCGGCGCAAGCGGGCGGCGGCGAGCCGGTGACGCGAAGCGCTCCGACCGGGTCGGCCGAGGAGACGGGCGACAAGGTGGCGGTCAGTGGGCTCAGCGGGGGCTTCGTGCTCAGCCACGCGCTCGACCACACGTGTTGTCTCAAGGCCGACTCGAAGGTCGAGGTGAGCGGCCAAAAGGTGACCATTACCGAGCAGTTCAGCGGCAATGCCTGCCGTTGCCGCTGCCGGTCGACCCTGAAGACGGCAGTGGGGCTGGGTCAGGGCACGTTCGAGGTCGAGGTCAAGGTGAGCGATGCCGGCGGCACGCGCAGCGCGTACACCGGTCAAGTGGTGGTGAAGTAGCGCGAAGAGTGAGTGCGCTTTGGGGCCAAGACCACCCCATTCGTGCTACCAAGCCGGCGGCGAGGCGCGTGCTCTGGTGGGCACACAGGTCTTCAAAACCTCGTGGCGGGCGCGCCGAGCGCCGGTCGGTGGGTTCGATTCCCATGCTTCGCCGTCAGAGGGCGAATGGCCAATTTCGTTAGTGAGATCATAAAGTTAACTGATTCTTGCTCGCGTTATTGGCTCAAAATTCGTAGAGTGCTGCCCCGTGAAAGAGCGGTTTCAGGCAATCGAAGACAAGACGAAGCGGCTGAAGGAGCTGCTGACTCTGAAGCGCCCCGAGGTTCAAGACTTTCTCGAGCGTTTCGAAATGTCGTGGGTGTACCACGACAGTGCGCTCGAGGGCACCGTGTACACGCCGCAAGAACTCGGGGCGGCGCTGCACCCGGGAGCGGTGGCGGCCGAGGCGTCGCTGTTGCCCATCGTGTGGGAAATTCGCAACCACAAGAACGCGCTCGAATTCGTTCGAGAAGAGTCGAAGACGTCGAAGAAGAACGCGGCGCTCACCATGACGTTCGTGAAGCGGGTGCACGACTTGATGTCGGGCAACACGCCTGAAGCGCAGACCGCGCGGGCTCTGGCCGAGCGTCGGGAGCGCACCGAAAAGGAACTGGCGAAAGAACGTGAAAAGCAGGGCTTTCGGCGCGACATGCCGTTGCACCGCACCTACTTTCACGAAATTGCGCAGCCCGCGAAAATTCAAGGTCAGCTCGAAAAACTCATCGACTGGACAGCGACCGCCGAGTTTCGGGAGTTGCACCCGATCATGCAGGCGGCGAGGGTGCAGCATCAGTTCATTCAAATTTTCCCCTTCACCGAGAACTCGGGGAAGGTGGGCCGCATGTTGACGAACTACCTGATGTTGCGAAACGGGTTGATGCCCGTCGTGGTGGTCTCGGTCGACCGGCAAAAGTACTACGAAGCGTTTCGGGGGTCGCTCACGGGGTTCGCCAACCTGCTGATGGACTCGATGGAGAACTCACTCGACAACGGCACGAAGTTTTTTCGTGACTTGTCTCGTGTGTACAAGTGATCGCCATGGGCGCTCGCGCCGTGTCACTGCGGGTCGACAACCTGAGCGCGAAAGCGAAGGTCGACCGTCTGGTGAAGTTGTTTCGGGGTCGAACGCGCGCGTTGGTGCTGACCCACGACAACCCCGACCCTGATTCGCTGGGGTCGGCGGCGGGTTTGGCTCTGGTGCTCGAGCAGCGGGTGGGCGTCAAAACCGACGTGGCGTACGGCGGCATCATTGGGCGGGCCGAGAACGCGGCGTTCGTAAGGGCCTTGAAGCTCGACGTGAAGCCGATCGCCGACGTCGACATTGGCGCGTACGACCTGTTCGCGCTGGTCGACACCCAGCAGACGGTGAAGAACCACGCGTTGCCCGCACCGCACGTGGCCGACATCGTGGTCGACCACCACCCGGTGCGTGAAGACCCAATCGAGAGCCAGTTTGCCGACGTCGGCGGCGCGTTTGGCGCCACCTCGACGATGATCACCGAGTACCTGCGGGCGGCGCGGCTCGAGCCGTCGGCCGAGCTGGCGACGGCGCTCTACTACGGCATCAAGGCCGATACCCGCGACCTCGAGCGACAAACGAGAGACCACGACGTCGACTGTTACTTGTGGCTGTTTCCGAAAATTGACCGAGGGCTGTTGGCCGACATTGAACACCCTGCCCTGCCGGTTCGGTATTTTCGGCTGTACCACGCGGCCATCGAGAAGGCGCGGCTGTTCGCGGGCGCCGTCATCACCGACTTGGGCGAGGTGTACACGCCCGACATGGTGGCCGAGGTCGCGGAGCGGCTCAGCTTCATCGAAGAGCTCACGTGGTCGTTGGCGTACGGCAGCTACCGGAGCCAGTTGTACCTGTCGCTGCGCTGCATGGACCGCCGCATGAACGCCGGCCGCTTGATTCGAGAGACTTGCGCCGACCTGGGTGGTTCGGCGGGTGGGCACGGCAGCATGGCGGGGGCGCGGTTGCCACTGGCGGGCACCCGGGCGCAACGGGTGGCGTTCAAACGCGAGGTCGTTCGACGTTTCAAGACCGCCTTCGGCGTTGACGGGCAGCGCGGCGTGTCGCTGTTGTCTGACGAGTCGTAGGCGCGCGAGCCGGTGGCGTGTGCGGGCTCCGGTCGTCTTCGACCAGAGCGCATTCGGCCAAAGGGGTCTCCTCGCAGACGGCTCCACTCCAAACCGAATGAAAGACCGGGTCGGTGTTTCGAGTGCGCCCGGGGGGAGCTTCTTCAGCAACGCGCCAGCGGGGTCGGCCTTGACGACCGGCGGAGGACAGCGCAAAGCGTTCGAGCTGAGCATGATCTACTGGGACTACAACGCGGGGGCTCCGCTCTTGCCTGACTTGGTGCAACCGCTGACGAGCGCCCTGCTCGCTTCGGGCAACCCGTCGAGCGTTCACCGCGCGGGCCGCACGGCCCGCAAGACGCTCGATTCGGCGCGCGAAACGGTGGCGAGCGTGTTCGGTTGCATGCCGCGCGAGGTCGCGTTTACGGGTTCGGGCTCAGAAGCAGCGGCGATTGCCGTATTGGGCAGTTTCGGAGCACGAAAAGACCGGCAACGGCGCCGCGTGGTGACCTCGAGCGTCGAGCACCCGTGCGTGTTGGGCGCGGTCGAGCGGCTCGAGCGCGAGGGGGCCGAAGTGGTGCGGGTGGCGCCCGAGGCCAATGGGTTGGTCTCGGCCGAGAAGGTGATTTCGGCGTTGAACGACGACACGGCGCTGTGCACGTTGATGGCGGTGAACAACGAAACCGGCGTCGTTCAGCCTGCGGGCGAGGTGGCGCGGGCATGCGTCGCCCGGCGCATCGTCTTTCACTGCGACGCGGTTCAAGCGGTGGGCAAGGTGCCGTCGACCTTGCGCGACGTGCCGGCCGACTTGCTCTCGTTTTCGGCGCACAAGCTGGGCGGCCCCGCAGGGGTCGGGGTGCTTCTGAGCCGCCGCGGCCTCGACGTGTTGGGGTTGACGCCGGGGCACCAAGAGAATGGCCGCCGAGGGGGCACTCAGAACGTGGCGTTGGCGCAAGCGTTGGCCCTGGCGCTCCGCGAGACGGTCGACCACGCCGAGACCGAGGCGACGAGGCTGGGGGCGCTGCGTGACCGGTTCGAGCGAGAGGTGCGCGAGCGGCTGCCGAGGGTCACCGTCAACGGGGCCGGAGCGCCGCGGGTGGCGAACACGAGCAACCTGCAATTCGAAGGCGTCGACGGCGAGGCGTTGTTGATCGCGCTCGACCTCGACGGCATTTGCGTCTCGAGCGGCGCGGCGTGCGCGTCGGGCTCGCTGACCCCGTCACACGTGCTCACCGCCATGGGGCTCACGTCGACCGAGGCGCAGGCGTCGCTGCGCTTCTCGTTGGGCCGCGGCACGACCGAGGCCGAGGTCGACGCGGTCGTCGGGGCCTTGGTGCGGCACGTGCCGACGTTGCGGGCGGCGAGCGCACATTTCGGGCGCTGAAGGCATGTCGGTCGCGGGCAGCGACGAGTGTCGAGCGAGTGGCTCCCGCTCGACAGGCACGCTCCGCACGCACCTGGGCGACTGAATTGTAGAAGTCTCGACTTGTTCGCCACCTGTGAGTGTCTCAAGCCGAATCAACGGCCGTGGGCGGGCCTTGAAATTAGAATATAATTCTATTTTCATGATCGCATGATTTCGACGTGCATCGTGACGGGCGCAACGGCTGGCATCGGCTCGGCGATCGCGCGTGGGCTTTCGCGCGAAAAGCACCACGTGGTGCTGGTGGGCCGCAATTCGAACAAACTGACCCGCGCCGCGAATGAAGCCACGGCGCTTGGGGCCTCCCGCGTCACCCAAGTGCTCGGTGACCTCGGTACGGTGGCCGGCGCGAAAGAAGTGGCGCATTCGCTCGGTCGGCTCGAGACCATCAACGTGGTGATTCACTGCGCAGGCATTTGGCCAACCGAAAAACGGCTCACCACCGAGGGGCTCGAAGAAGCTTTCACCGTCAACCACCTGGCGCCCTTCGTCATCAATCAACGCTTGATGCCGCCGCTGGCCTCGAGCGGCCGGGCGCGAATCGTTCAAGTCAGCGCCGGCCTCTGCGTCGCCGGGCGCATTGACCTCGAAGGCGACCCCACTGGCGCTGGCTTTCACCCCCTTCGAACGTACGCCACCACCAAATTGTGGAATCTGCTCGCGACGAAGCGTCTGGTCGACAGCGCGCCCAGCAACATCGCCATCAGCATGGTGCACCCTGGCGTCATTCGAACAGCCTTGGGAGATCGCCGTGGCCTGCTCGGCGTGCTGCTGCGAGCCGTCAAACGGTTGTGGAAGTCACCCGAGCAAGGTGCTGCTGCCCCGCTCGCGTTGGCGCTGAAGCCCGAATTCGCGAACCTTCGAGGTGCCTATTTCGATGAGATGAAAGAGACGGCACTGGTTGCACCGGCGAATGACGTTGAGCTGGCTCGCCGCGTCGTCGAAACCACGAATGCGGTGCTTGGTACGCGATGACTGGCCGACAAACCCGAGGTGAAGCCACCATTGAGCGCGTGCTCGACGCGACCTTGGCCTGCGCAGTCGAAAGCGGCATTCACGACGTCAGCATCGAAGCGGTGTGCAAGCGCTCCAAGGTCAGCGTCGGGAGTCTGTACCACCACTTTCCAGACCGGCACGGCCTGGTGTTCGCGCTCTACCGCCGATGCCTTGAAAGCATGCTCGAAGCCACCGTTCGCGCCACGGTGGTACATCGTGACCCTGAAACTGGCGTGAAAGCACTGGTCTCGGCGTACTTGCGCTGGGTCGAAACGCATCGTGACGAAGCACGCATCATTTACGGTGTGGCCGAGGGAGATTTGCTCGAGTCATACCGTGACGAGCTCGCGGCACTCGGGGCGCGCGTCGTACGACCGTTGGTCGAGTGGCTCGCGCCGTTCGTCGCTTCGCGTCACATCATCGCCATGTCACCTGCGTTGCTCGAGGTGGTGTTGATCGGCCAGCCGCCGAAGCTGCCGAGGCGCATTCCGGTGGTGCATTGGGCTCTCGTTTCCGCCACGCACGCGCGGTGCTGCCCGAAATCGCGTGGCGCGTGGTCGCTCAGAAGAAAGCTCTCACTCAGCGCGAACGCGTTCCATCTGGTGAGAATCGCTCGAGGCAGAAAACCGGTGCAAAACCCAACACCAGTTCTCCGCAAGCGCTGCCGCAACGCTGGCAGATGAAAGTACACTTCAAGAACCACCCTTGCGTGGGCAACGGGCCGTTCCATTGTCTCTCGGGGTCAACGATTTGAACGGCAACCTGACGGTCAGCTCGCATGGCTATCGTCACCGCCTGCATGCTGGCGTCGGGTGCGGCAGCCGAAGACGACGCGGGCCCCACGGTGTTGACCGACCCCGAACATTCGGTGGTGATCACGCACTTTGAGGTTGCTCGCGAAGCGAACCCGAGCGACGCACCGCTTGAAGACCGCCTGAGCGCGTTGACCTTCACCGAGACGAACGGGCAGGTGCCCAACTTCGGGTACACGCGCGACCGCCTCTATGCGCGACTGCACCTCGAGAACCATTCGGCGAAAGGAGAATGGGTGTTGCGGTTGGGCAACCCGCACCTGCGACGGGTGCACGTTCTGCAACGTACCGCGGAGGGCTACCGCGAGCTGTTCACCGGCGGCTACCAGGCTCCGGCGGCCGACCGTTTTATTCTGCACCGTGACTTTTGCTACCCGGTGACGTTTGGGCCGAGCAACGCGCTGGACCTGTTGGTGGTAACCGAGACCGGCCAGTGGCTGGGCCTGGTACCTTCGGTGGCGACGTACGAGGTCACGCTCGAGAACCGAAACCTCGAATTGGCGGTGGGGCTCTTCGGGTTGGGCGGCGTGATCTTCGTCTTGCTCTACAACCTCTTCGTGTGGGCGGTGACGCGCGACCGTTCGTACCTGTTGTACGTGCTGGCGAGTGTGACGACACACCTGTTGGCGGTGCCCGGCACAACGGGTGCGTTGAACTACGTGTTCCCTCACGACCCGTTGTTGCAGGAGTCGGTGTGGCACGCGAGCGCCATTGGGTGGATGGGCGTCACCTCATACTTCGTGCGTGAATTTTTGGTGCGTGACAGCCGGCACGTTTTGGAGCGTACGGCGCTGACCTGGTCTGGGCGGTTGGGGCTGGCTTTGGCGGTGGTGCCGCTGGTGTTCGGGCCGCACGACCCGGTGGCGTTCTCGTTCAACGTGTTGACGGGGTTGTGTCAGTTGTTGGTCTTCGTCATCTCCATCAGGGCGGCGTTTTGGTGGCGCGACCGCGTGGCACGCATCTTCATCGCCGCGTGGGGTGTGCCCTTGGTGGCGGGCGCGGTCTTCATTGTGGGTTCGAACGGGTTCTACCCAGTGACCGACGGCATTCTTTACGTCTTGTCGGCGTCGTCGGTGTGGGAAGTGGTGGTCATGGCGTTGGCGCTCGGCTTTCGAATCAACTTGCTCCAGAAAGACAAGGCGGCGGCGGCGGCGAAGTTGCGGGAGGCGAACACCGAGCTGACCCGACAGATCAGCGAACGTTCGGTACAGCTGTTTTCGGCGCTGCGGCTGGTCGACGAGCCGCTGAGGTGGAACCAGACGTTGCAGGCGGGCACTGAGGTCAGCGGGCGTTACCGGGTCGAACGGTCGGTCGGTGAAGGCGCCATGGGCGCGGTCTACGTGGTGCGGCGGCTGGCCGACGACACGACCTGGGCGATGAAGATCGCGGTGGAAACCCGGCGAGAAACGCTGGCCCGTTTCGCCCGCGAGGCCCACATCGCCAGTTTGGTTCGGCACGAAAACGTGGTGCACATCACCGACCTCGACGTTTCGGCGAGTGGCTTCATGTACATCGTGCTCGAGCTGGTCGAGGGAGAGAACCTTCGCGATTGGCTAACGAAGCACGGCCCGGCCAGCCCCGAAGAAGCGGCGGCGATGCTGGTGCAGCTGGCCCGGGGCCTCGAGGCGTTGCACGCGAAGGGCATCGCCCACCGCGACTTGAAGCCGGCGAACGTGTTGCTCGGCACGAAGCCCGACGGCTCGCGCCAAGTGAAGATCACCGACTTCGGTGTGTCGTGGTTGGGGTTCGACGCGCCGAGCCCGGCGGTCGGAGGGGTGGAGAAAGCGCCGCGGGTGCCCGACGCGAGCGACCCGAACGAAGTGACCCGGGTGGTCGAAACGCCGGCGGGAGGCGAGGCGGCCGAGTTCGCCGCCGCGACCGAAGCGAGCCAACGAACCCGAGCGTCAGACCTGACCAAGTCGGCGACCGCCAACCTCGACGTCACGAGGAGGGGCATGATGACGGGCACGCCACGGTACATCGCGCCGGAATTGGTGCACTTGCGTTCGAAAGACTATTTGCGCGGTGACATTTACAGCTTCGGGGTGCTGGCCTACCAAGTGCTGACGGGCGGGTTGCCGTTCGACGTGTTGCCGTTTGAAGTGACGCGCGAGGAGTTGTTGCAGCGGGTGCGGCCCAAGCCAATGCCCGAGAGCCACTCGGTGTTCGGCGCGGTCATCGGCCGGTGCTTGTCGTTCGAGCACCTCCAGCGGCCGACTGCGGCTGAGCTGGCAGCCGAGCTGCAGTCGATCTTGACGTCGCTGACGAAGACGGGCGAGTACACCGTGCGGCTCGATGAGCCGACGCCCCAGTCGGCGTGAATGGGCAGGCTCGCTTCGGAGCTGCGCCACGCCTGAGCGCCCCTGGCTCCCCTGCCCGCTTGGGCACGGCACAGCGGCGCGCCCCGACTGAAACGCCAACGGTTCGGCCGCACGCCAACTCGCCCGAGGCCCGTTGCCCGGGTGCCCCACGAGGCTCCGCGGCGCGCCCCGACTGAAACGCCGACGGTTCGGCCGCACGCCAACTCGGCCGAG
>JBGAIY010000212.1:0-13391 GCA_044225205.1 Myxococcaceae bacterium
GGTTCGTCCGGCCCGTTCCTCTTTCTGGGGCGCTCTTCTCACCGCAGGCGAAGGGCGCCCCCCTTTCATGGCTGCTGCGAGTACCACTGGGTATTGGCCGAACCCAAGGTGACGTCGGGGCTGCACTGGAGGCTGCCGCCGGCTTGACGGTAGCCGAAGCGGGCCACCACCGGGCTCACCACCCGGCCGGTGCCGTCGACGCCGGGCACTGAAATGGTGGGCTCGGGCGTGCCCCCGTCGGGCAGCGAGCCAATGGCAGACTTGGCGGGCCACACCACGTTCGCCACGTGGAGTACCTGGCAAGGCGCACCGAGGGCCAACAGATCAGGTGGCACCAAAGTGTCGAGCGGTATGACCTGGGCGGGGGTCGACGCGCCCTTCAAGAAGAGGCGTACGACCGGCTGCGGGGCGCGGTAGCACTTGCCGGCGCCGACGCCGGCATCGCCCAAGGGCGCCCCGTCGGCGACGCAGCGCTCGTCGGTTGCGCAACCGCAGGTTTGGCCGTCAAGACAGCCGACGCCCCCGTCGACCACGCAGCCGCTCGGCGAAGCGAGGCGCTGGTCTTTGAAATAGTGCACGAAGACCTTGTAGGTGCAGCTCGCGGTGGCGCACTTCGGGTCGTGCTCGGGTGAATTGAGCGACACGTTTTCGATGAGCGGCCCGCTGCCCGTGTCGTCGACGTTGAGCATGGGGTCGTCAGACGCGCCCGGGTCTCCCCAGTCGAAGTCGAACCCGGCGCCCGGCATCGAGCGAACGGCGTTGGCGGCGAAGCCGTTCAGGTCTCCCGAGGTCTTCGACGCCGCGCCCGAGTCGAAAAACGAGAACACCCCACTGAACGGGTCGGCGGTCGTGGCGGCCGAGGGTCGCACCAGGTGCAAGTCGAGGTCGACGTCGCCGAAGCCCGGCCACTGCAGCTGGGCGACCAAGTCTTGTTTGATCGCGACCGAAAACCGCAGGTTCACCTTCGTTTCGAAGCCCTGGGCGTCTTTGACCGAGAGCTCGAGGCCGTACTGGCCCGTGGCGACGGGTCGCAATTGGGCCTGGGCGGTGCCCGCGCCAGAAATGGCCAAGTTCGAGACGCCGGCGGGAGCCACCGTCAGGCGCCAGGCGTACGTCAACCCCGTGCGCCCGTCTTCGGGGTCGGTCGTGCAGGCGCTGCCATTGCCCGAATCAGAAATCGCCGAGAAGACGACGAGGTCTGACGGCCGCACGTCGCGGGTCAGACCAAAGTCGTACCCGGTGACCGGCGCGACGAGCAACGGAGCCCACTGCGCCGCCGAGCCGTAGTCGCGCGGGCCATCTCCGACCGTGGGCGGCACCACGCGAATCAAGTTCGCGCACACGATGGGCGCGGTGTTCGGAGCCAATTGGCCTTTCAATTCAACGGCGACAGCCCCCCAGGAGGAAACGTCGAGTTGCCCCCGAGCGAAAACGCAGTCGCGTCGGCGCCCTCGAATGCCAGCTTGCTCACGGTCAGCGCGACCGGCCCCGAATTGACCACGTTCACCGTGGGCAGCTTCGACGGGTCGACCGGCGAGGCCCGCATGAACGGCTCGAGCCCAAAGTCGATGGCCGGTGGGGTGACGGTGACCTGATCGGTGCACCCGCGCGTGGTGACGCATTCGGGGGTCACCTCGATGATGGGCCGCGCCCCTTCACCGACCACCGGCACCCGCAGCGTGGGTGATTCGGCGTCGTTGCTCTGCACCACGAGCGTGACCTGGTAGGCCTCGAGAACAGTGGGGGTGAAAGTCAGCTCGACGGTGGCCGAGCCCAGCGCGTCGACCGAGGTCGGCAAGCCGGCCCCGAGGGTGAACGCCTCGAGGCCGCCCGGCGCGGAGCCGGCTTCGAGCTTGATGCTCGAAATGGCCACCGGGGCGTTGCTGCGGGCAGACAGCGTGACGGTGGCCTTGGCCGCCGAGCCGGTTTTCACCTGGCCGAAGTCGACTCCGACGGGCGAAGCGCCGAGCGACGGCTTGATCTGCGTCACGTTCGGCTTGCACGTGCAGGCGTTTGCCGCCAGTAAAAGAGTGACCGAAATCAGGTGACGCATGGCTTTTGCTTCTAACCCTTCAACCAAACGTGGGGAAATGGTTGACCCGGTGCAGACACTGTCAGATATTTCTTAACATCTGAGTTTCTCGTCGTACGTGTTCCGGAGATTTCCCACATGTCAGGTACCGACAAGCGCAAGCAGTCGCTGTATTTCCCCGAAGACATGCTGAAAGAGATTCAAGAAGAGGCGAATCGACAAGATCGATCGCTGTCTTGGGTTGTTCAGCAAGCATGGAAAATTGCGCGCGAGCGCATCAAGGCGTTTCCCGCTGTGAATGATGTCGGCGGCGCGCCAGACCCGAAAGAGGAGCGTTGATGTCTACGACCGACCACCGCAAGCAGTCTCTGTATTTCCCCGAAGAGATGTTGGGCGAAATTGAGCACGAGGCGCAGCGCCAAGACCGCTCGCTCAGCTGGATCGTGCAGCAAGCGTGGAAAGTGGCGCGCCAAGACCTGCGCAAAATACCTTCGCCGAACGACGTGTTCGACGCGAGCGCTGGGGCTGCTGCCGCGGCGGCCGCTCCGACGCAGCCTCGGTAAGAAGACCGCCTCACGCAGTGCGAATGAGTGCCCTCCCCGGCCCGTACCGCGGAGGGCGTTTTCGTTTTTTCGTTTCAGTGCGCGCCGCGCGCTGATGCGTACGCAAGTGAACAGAAAGTTTGCCGACACCCCCCACCCGTGGGACCGTTTTCGCGCGTGCGTTCGTCGCTCTCCTTGCAGCAGTCATTGTTTCGGCAGCAGCAGCGTCAGATCGACCGAATTGTCGCGGGCGGCACGGCTGCGTTTCGCGCGTACGAGCGCGAATACAAGCGGGCCACGTCGACTTGGTCGAAAGCGCTGACCCCGAACGACGTGACCCGCCGGGTACGAAGCAGCGACATCGTCTACGTCGGCGACTACCACACGCTGAAGACCGCGCAGGTCGCCTACCTCGAGCTCGTTTCAGACGCGTTGGCCACTGGCCGCCGAGTCGAGCTGGCGCTCGAGTTCGTCGAGCAGCGGCACCAAGCGACCATCGACGCGTTCTTGAAGAAGAAGGCGAGCAGCCCCCACCGCTTTTTAGAAAAAATCGGGCACCCGTACCGCGGCTCGTTCGACATTTGGCCGAACTTCGAGCCGATTTTCGACTTGGCGCGCGAGAAGGGCCTGCGCATTCACGCCATTGACAGCCGGGGCAAGGGCACGCGGTCGCTCGCGCAACGTGACCGTTCGGCGGCGAAAATTGTCGCGCGCTTGGCCGCGGCCGACGACGCCCCCATGGTGCTGGTGTTGATGGGGCAATTTCACATCGCGCCGTCACACTTGCCGGCCGAAGTGACCAAGGCGCTGGGCAAAGGCCGCCTGAAGCGCTCGCTCATTGCGTACCAAAACGCCGAAGGCATTTGGTGGCGGCTCGCCGAAAAGGGGCTGGCACACCGCACCTACGCGGTCGAAGTCGACCACTCGTCGATTTGTCTCATCAACGCGTCGCCGGTGGTGTGTCAGCGCAGCTTTCTCGACTACGTCGAAGCCGAAGCCGGAGACTCGCCCATTGACGAATGGGGCACCGCGGCGTCGGTGAAACAGCTGGTCGAACACATTGGCAAATGGGCGGGGGTGAAGGTGTCGGGGCGGCTCGCCAAGCTCGACGTGGTGACGGCGGCCGACTGGGAGATGCTCGAGCGCATTTCGAAGCGCGCTCGGTTCAGCGGGCCCGAGCTGCGGAGGCTCGAAAAGTACCTGTTGTCGCGCGAGAGCGCCTTCATACCGCGCGCGAACGCCATTTGGCTGGCCTCGCTGTCGCTCAGCCACGCCGCCGAAGAGGCGACCCACTTCGTACGCCACTGCTCGGTCGGCGAGGCGATGACTCGAGAACGGTCTCGCGCTGACGCGTTTTGGGCGCGCTGCCTCGAAGAGGCGCTCGGTTTCTTCGGTTCGAAGCTGCTCAACCCTGCGCGGCAGTGCCCGTCGCTCGAGACGTGGAAAGAGACGTTTCGGTCGGGGAGCGCCGACGACCAGCGGGTGGCCGCGTTCGTGTTGGCGATTTCGGCGGCGGAGCACGAAGGGCCGGCCGGGCTCAAACGGCTGTTGCCGCTCGGCAACATGGCGCTCTTCGACGGAGTGACTCACGGATTGGGGTACCTGCTCGGAGACGCGCTCTACCGGGCACTTGAAAGCGGGCGCGTTTCACAAACCGAGGTGCGGCGGCTGTTCGCCGACCCGCTCGATGCCCCGCTCGACCGCTGGCTCGAATGGCGGGCGGCGACCCGCCCCACCCGGCACGCCGCGGCTTATTCGCTCACGGCGTAGGCGCCAAAGCGGCGAGGCCAAACGCGCCGGAGACGACCTCCTGCATTGAATCGCCGAAGACGGTGCCGTCGGCTGGTACGGCCCGCAAGGGCGCCTTGAAGCAAGAGGCCCAGCAAAAACAGCGCCCAGCAGGAGGTCTGCACCGAGCGAACATCAGCACCGACGAGACCAGCTGGCGCGATGCGCGCGTTCGCACACGAAGCCAAGAGCGGCGGAGAGGGTGTTGGTCAGGCGCAGCCGACATGAAACCGACGACGACCTGGCCGCAGCGCCCCCCCGCGGGTACGACGACGGGTGCAACGACCAGCAGGGTGCCGGCACGCACGGTAACGCCGGTCAAAAGACCGGTCGCAAGCGAGACGAGCGCCACTGACCCGAGCTTGCCCGCGACGGTCGCTGCGGGTGCGGTGTACCGCCACGGTGGTGACGGCAGCACCACCGTGACGGCATTGCTGCACACAAGACGCGTTGCCCGGCATGACGAGCGACCGCCCAGGCATCCCGGCAATCGACAACGGCGTGGGGCTACTGACAGCCGTTGCTGATGTCGCAGTTGTCGCTGCAGCAGTCGCTGTCGAAGGAGCAGTCGTGGCCGCTGCCGAAGCAGCCGCTCCCGCCACCGCCGCCGGTGCCACCGCCGGAGCCGCCACCGGTCGCACCGCCCCCGCCGCCGGCGCCTCCTCCCGAAGACGAGTTGGTGAAGCAGTAGTTCCACGCCGAGTCGTTCTTCGGAATGCAGTAGTTGCCGTAGTTGCCCGACGAGCTGCTGACGATGTGCCGGCACTCGAGGTCATTGTTGCAGGCGTCACCCGGCTTCGGCTTGCTGTTGAAGTCAGAACACGCGAGCAAGCACTTGCACCACCCCGAACCGAAAATGAAGTTACCGGTGAGGCAGTTCTTGGGCGCATTCGCGGGGCTGCAGTCGGTGTAGGCGTCGTTGCCGACGTTGAAGGTCGAGCCGAGGCTGAAGTTGCCGTTGCACGACGAGCCGCCGCCGCCGCCCGTGCCGTTGTTGCCGCCGCCACCGCCCGTGCCGTTGTTGCCGCCGCCACCGCCCGTGCCGTTGTTGCCGCCGCCACCGCCCGTGCCGTTGTTGCCACCGCCACCGCCCGTGCCGTTGTTGCCGCCGCCGCCGCCGGTGCCTGAATGACCGCCACCGGTGCCGGAGTTGCCACCCCCCGTGCCCGAAGTGCCGCCGCCGGTACCGCCCGAACACGTGCCCGAGTTGCATGACTGGCTGGCAGCGCACACTTGGCAGGCGCCTCCGAATGCGCCGCACAGGTTGGCCGCTGAGCCTGGCTGGCAGACGCCGTTCGCGTCGCAACAGCCGTTGCAAGACTTCGAACTGCACCCCCCGGTCGCCCCACAAGCCGAGATCGCCAAAGAGGCGCCCACCAAAACGGTCGCAACGCCCAACCAGAGGTGCACTTTGGGCTGGCGCGCCGTGTTCTTCGCATTGTCTGACATGTCGATAACCCTTGAAGACGGAGCCAACGTGGCTCGACCCCAGATGCAAATCGACCGTTCGCTGTCACATTTGGCAGCCAACACCCTGATTCAATTGGTCTTTGGGGCGGGGGCATGAGCGAGCACCCGCCAGACAGCGACTTGGCGGCACTGGCCGACGGGGCGTTGGCGGTGAGTCGGGCGAACGAGGTTCGACGACACCTCGAGTACTGCTCGCCTTGCTTGTCGGTGGTGGCTCAGCTCGCGCGGGTTGCGACGGGCGGCGGAGATCTGCCGGCAAGCATGGCGACGCGGGTGTTGGCGGCCGGTGAGCGGCTCGGTCGGTATGAAATTCTGGGCCGCCTCGGTTCGGGAGCGATGGGCGTGGTGTATTCGGCGCACGACCCGGTGTTGAGTCGACCGGTGGCGATCAAAGTGTTGCGCGAACTGGCGGCCCCCGAGAGCCGTGAGCGCCTGCTGCACGAAGCGCGCATCTTGGCGCGGCTCAACCACCCGCATGTCAGCGCCGTTTATGACGCGGGCCACGACGCCGGGGTCACCTACCTCGCCATGGAGCTGCTGACGGGCACCTCGCTGCGCGTTCACCTGCTCGCGAAGAGCCTCGACTGGGCGAGCATCATCGACCTGTTTCGCCAGGCGGCCGAGGGCCTGGCCGCGGCGCATGCGGTGGGCATCGTGCAGCGAGACTTCAAGCCCGACAACGTGATGGTGACCGACACCGGCCGGGCCGTCGTGACCGATTTCGGCCTCGCCATGGCTTCGGCGGGTGTCATCTCGACCATCGAGGCGTTGCCGTTCGACAGCGAGCTGCTTCGAACGACCCGCGGGGGCCAATTGATTGGCACGCCCGCCTACATGTCGCCCGAGCAGCTGCGAGGCCTGGGAGCCGATGCGCTCAGCGATCAGTTCAGCTTTTGTGTTGCGTTGCACGAGGCGCTCACGGGCAGCCTGCCCTTCGCCGGCAACACGGTGCGGGCGCTGAGCACGGCCATTGCCGCCGGGCAGCGGGTGGCGTTCAAGCCGCGGGTGCCGGCGTCGAGTGCGGAGGCCAGGGCCGCCGTGCTGCGGGTGCTCGACCGAGGGCTGTCGGCTGAACCTCAGGCGCGGTTCGCGTCGATGACCGACCTCGTGACTGAACTCGAGGGCCCCGCGACCGGGTCGAAGCGCTCTCGTGTGGTGGCCGGGGCGGTCTTCGCACTTGGTGTCTCGGCGGCCGCGTTCGGGGCGCTGGCGTGGCAGCGACACCAAACGCAGTGCACCGGAGCCGCGCAGCACCTCGCGACGACGTGGAACCCGGCTCGCAAGCAGGCGATTGCGGCCGCGTTCAGCAAGAGCGGCCTGCCCTTCGCGCCGGCGAGTCTCGTGCAAGTAACGCAGGCGCTCGACCGCTGGTCGACTCAGTGGGCGGCGACGCGCACCGCCGCGTGCGAAGAAACGACCCTGCGCGGGGCCCAGCCCGAGGCCGTGTACACAGCCCAGTTGGCGTGCCTCGAGCAGCGGCGTCTCGAAACCAAAGCCCTCGTCGACGTGTTGTCAGAAGCCGACGACACGGTGATCACCCGAAGCGTCGGTGCCGTGTCGGGGTTGACGCCGTTGTCGTTGTGCCAAGACGCGAACGTGCTCTTGGCTCCGGTGCCGCCGCCCGCGACGCCCGAGATGGCGTTGGGCATTGAGCGGCTCGCGCCCGAACTGGCGAAAGCGAAGGCGCTCGGCAGCGCTGGGCAATTCGCGCAGTCGCTCGAAGCCGTCGAGCGAGTGAGTGAGCGGGTGAACGAGGTCGGGTACAAGCCGCTGAGTGCCTGGCGGTCGGCGGTACTCGGGGCCGCCAAGCGCGACACGGGCGACGCCGACGGTGCAAGCGAGGCCTTCTTCGCCTGCACGCGAGAGGCCACCGAAGGCCGTGACGACGCCCGCGCCGCGGAGTGCCACATTGGTTTGCTCTTCACCAAAGGCCTGATGCAGGGCCGTGCCGCCGACGGCCACGCCGCCGCCCGCACCGCCGAAGCGTTGATGACCCGCCTCGCCGAAGACTGGCACTTGGCGTCGGTGTTGCTCAGCAACGAAGGTTCGCTCTACACCCAAGAAGGCCAGCCCGAACGAGCCCTGCCTTTGGCCCAAAGAGCGGTCTCGATGCTGACCAAACAATTGGGGCCGGAGCACAACGAAGTGGCGCGCGCCGAAGTGAACTTGGGGGCGGTCGACGTGGCGCTCCATCGCTACCAAGAGGCCGAAAGAATGTACCTCCATGCCCTGGGGGTTTTCGAACGGGTACTCGGGCCCGGGCACCCCTCGGTCGCGGTCGTGCTCAACAACATGGTCGAGGTGCTCGCGTCGCAGAAGCGGTACCCCGAGGCGCGGGCCGCCGCCGAGCGTGCGCTCCACATTCGCGAAAAGGTGCTGGGCCCGGCCCACCGCCAAACCGTCACCACGCGCCTGAATTTGGCGGGCGTGCAGGCCCTCGACGGCCAACTCGAACCCGCGAAAGCGTCGCTCGAAGCGGTCATCGCCCAGTGGGACAAAGACCTCGGGCCGACCCACGTGTTCTTGGGAGACCCGTTGAATGACTTGGGGAGCGTGTTGCGACAGCTGGGCCGGCCGGCCGAGGCCCTGCGCCCGCTCGAACGGGCGTTGGCGCTGCGCGAAGGCGGCCAGGAGGGGCCGTACAAGTTGGCCACCACCCAGGTCGAACTGGCGCAGACATTGGTCGCGCTCCGGCAAGACTTCGGGCGCGCCAAGAAGCTCGCTGACGCCGCGCACGCGGCCTTCAAACGTGGTGGCGAGGGCTTCGAGGCCGAGGCCGAGTCGGCACGCCAACCGGCTGAATCTATTCATCTTCATGGCCGATAGTCGGTACAAAGTACCTGGCACCTTGGGGTAGAACATCGGTACAAAGTACCCGGCACCTTTGGGTAGAACATGGGTACAAAGTACCTGGCACCTCATGAGCGCGTTTCCCGACACGCCTGAACTGAATTCGACGCTCGGGGCGATTTGGGACTCGTGCCGTCAGCGCTGGCCGACGGTGCAGGTCGATGAGGGCCGGTACTTTGCGTGGCTTGGTTCGGTGGCCAAGCAACAGGTCGACGCGTTGCAGACGCTTCGAACGACCGACCTCTACTTGGTATGTGCCTGCCTCGCGGGCGACCGCGCTGCGCTGTGGGAGTTCGACACCAAGCTGCTCCCGCGCGCGACTGGGCTCATTGAGGGTTTGGGCGACCGAGACTTTCAAGCCGAGGCGTTACAGCTCGCTCGACAGCGGCTCTTGCTCGACTCCAACCCGGGCGGCGCTCGGCTTCGCGAGTACGAAGGCCGAGGGGCGCTGATCACCTGGCTGCGCACGGTGGTTTACCGTGAGGCGCTGATGCTGCGGCGTGAAGGGGTGCCTGCGACCCCCATCGAAGACGAGCAGACC
This sequence comes from Myxococcaceae bacterium, assembly GCA_044225205.1. GTDB lineage: Bacteria > Myxococcota > Myxococcia > Myxococcales > Myxococcaceae > JAEUJT01. The sequence goes on from JBGAIY010000212.1 coordinate 9,224, forward strand.
CAGCTCATTGACCCGGCATGGTCGGCCGAACTCCACTACGTTCGACACGTGCACCGGCACGAATTCGCGCGTGCATTTGCCGAGACGCTCGCCACGCTCGACCGCACGGAGCGGAGCGTCTTGCGACTCCACACGGTCGAGCACCTCACGATTGACCGCATCGCCGTCATCTACGGCACGCACCGGGCCACCGTTTCGCGCTGGCTTTCGGGCGCACGACAAAAACTCAACGACGGCATCGAGCGCCTGTTGCGCGAACGGCTCAAACTGTCGCCAGACGAGCTCGAGCAACTGTTGACGAGCCTCCAGGAGAACCTCGGTGTGTCGCTCGGGCGTTTGCTCGACGAGGGGGCGTAGCCGTGCACGTCTTGCTGGCCGTGGCGTCGGCTGAAGCCCGAACGCGCATCGCCGCCTTGCTCGAACGCGCAGGGCATTCGGTCGCGCATGCACCCGACCAGGCGACCGCGGCCGCGCTCGGGCTTTCGGCCGCGTTTGACCTGCTCGTCGTCGACAGCGCGTTCGACGCGGTGGGCCCGCTCCGGTTGGCGCGCCCCGACGTGTCGATTCTGGTGGTGACCGAGCCGAGTGATGTCGACGCGAGGGTGTTGGGGCTCGAAGACGGAGCTGACGATGCGGTCGGCACCGACGTCGCCCACACCCAGTTGGTCGCTCGGGTCGGTGCGCTCGAGCGGCGTGCGGCACGGGCGCCCAAACTACCCGAGCGCATCGTCGCCGACGGGTGCGACATCGACCTCGGTGCCCTGACGGCGTCGCGAGGCCCTACCGCAATTCAGTTGTCGGCTCGCGAAGCTGGCGTCATTCGGTGGCTCTACGCGAACCGAGCGCGGGTGGTCGGGCGCGCCGAGCTGCTCAAAGCGGTGTGGGGGCTGCCGGGCGAGTTGGAGACGCGAACCGTCGACGTCGCGATTTCAACGCTGCGAAAGAAGATTGAGCGAGACCCGGCGCGGCCGACCACGGTGGTGACGGTAAAAGGGGCCGGGTACCGCTGGGGCCAGTAGGCCGGGCGTGTGATTTACACGCCGCCCACACCGCAACCGCTCGACCCGTGCGTCACTTAGCGTGACTTACGAAAGGGGAGCACCCATGAACGCCGACCTCTCGCCGCACTCCGGGCCCGCGGGCCCGAAGGCCTCACCCATTACCTCGCGACCCACGGAGCCGCCGCGTCTGCGACGCTCGATTCGCTGTGCGCCCAAAAAGACGCCCACGCGGCTCTGCTTTACTGGTTCACCGACCTCGACTGCGCGCGCGCCGAAGCCACCCGCACGGGCAAACCGATTTTGTCGCTGCGGTTGTTGGGCCGACTCGACGAGGAGTTTTCGTGCGCAAACAGCCGGTTCTTTCGCACGACGCTCTACCCCCACCCGCAGGTCCGCCACCTGTTGCGCAGCCAGTGGGTCTTGCATTGGCAGACCGTGAGAGACGCGCCGAGGCTGACGGTCGACTTCGGTCACGGCCGACGCCTCGACCGAACAATCACCGGCAACAGCGCGCACCTGGTGCTCGACGCGCGCGGCCGGGTCATCGATGCGGTACCGGGGCTGTACTCGGCGCAAGGGTTCATCGGCGCGCTGAACGCGGCGCGCGAATTGGCGGCCTCGGGAGGACCGATGGCCGAGGGGGCCCTGTCGGCGGCGCTCCGCGAATTTCACGGCTCGCGCCTCGAACGTTCACGGCGCGCGTGGGCGAGGGGCCTCAGAGCAGACGCGCGGTCGACCCGGGCCCAACTCGAAGCGCGAACCACACCAAACGACTGGCAGCGCCTGGGGGGCGAGGTCGACTTGGGTTCGGTCGCGCTCATCGCCGCGAAGACGACGCCCGACGCCGAGATGGCCGGCGACCTGGCGGCAACGAAGCGAATGGTCGAAGCCCCGCTGCTGCGGGCGATGCGCTCGCTCGCCAAGACCATTGCCGAAGACACGGCTCGCAACGAGTACCTGCTCCACGCCCACATTCACGAGCACTTCGCCCAAGGCCTCTCAGAGCGCGAGGCGGTTGCCTTCACCGAATGGTTGTACGCCGACGTCTTCTTGATGCCGTTGAGCGACCCCTGGCTGGGCCTGGCCCCACCCGACGCTTTCAGCGCCCTCACGTCGGGAGGCACCGTCGACGGCTGAGCGGCCCGGCCTCTGGGGGCACGGCGCGGCGCGGCTTCGAGGCGAAATGAATGCAGGGCGAGGGGCGGGGCTTGCTGTATGGTCACGCCGCCCGGGAGGCATTCGTGACGGAAGAAGCCCTGACCTTACGCCCCGAAAGCGAAGTCGCGCTCAAGCATGAGTTCGGCCCCATGGGTCGCGTGCTGGCGAAGCGCTACTTCGAGGCGGTGCGTTTCACGACGGCCGCCGAGCAAGAACTCAAAGGGCTCACCTCGCGCGGTTTCGTCGTGCACGTGATGCGAACCACCGCGTGGATCAATTTTCTGTACCTCACGTGGGCGTTGATTCGGCGTGGGCTGCCGCCGGTGCGGGCGGTCGCGAACTTGCGCCCGTGGTTCACCCGCCCCTTTACGCGCTGTCAGCTGGGGGGCAGCTTCGAGCGCCGGTTTCAGTTCGCGCACCAAGAACACGGCAGCGGCCTCATTTTCTTGCGCGAGAGCGCCTTCAACTCGGCCCGCGGGGTCGAGGCGGCGAGCGACCCGTTTCCCGCGTTGGTCGAAATGGCTCGAAGCTCGGAGCAGACCATTTTCTTGGTACCCGAACTGTTCGTCTGGGAAAAATGGCAACAGAAGCTCAAACCGAGCCTGTTCGACCGGGTGTTCGGCACGCCCGAGGCCCCGGGGTTCTTGCACAGCGTCGGCGCGTTCATGCGCAACTACAAGCGCGCGCAGTTTCGCGTGGGTGAAGCCATTGACTTGAAAGAGGTCATCGCCAACAGCCCGGGCGAGTCGACGGCGGTGATCGCCCGAAAGGTGCGCAGCGCCCTGCACCACCACTTGGCGAAAGAAACGCGGTCGGTGTTCGGGCCTCCGGCCAAGTCGACCGACCGGCTCATCGAAGAAGCGATGCGCGACAAGGCGTTTCAAAAAGCGCTCGAGGCGGTGTCGCGAGAGAAAAACAAGCCGGTGCCCGCGCTCGAAAAACTGGCGCGCAGCAACTTCGCCGAAATCGCGGCGCGGTACAGCCCGACGGTCACGGGGTTTTCGGGCCCGCTGCTCGACTGGGTGTTCAACCGCATTTACGACGGGGTCGAGGTCGACGAAGTGGGCCTCGAGCGAGCCATGAAAGCGGCGGCGCACGCGCCGATGGTGTTGACCCCCAGCCACAAGAGCCACATCGACTACCTGATCATGAGCTACGTGCTGTTCGCGCGCGGCTACCAGGTGCCGTTGGTGGCGGCCGGGGCGAACCTGAGCTTTTTCCCCCTGGGGGTGTATTTGCGCCGGGTGGGGGCGTTCTTCTTGCGCCGCAGCTTTCGCGGAGACCCGCTCTACACGGCGGTCTTTCGGGCCTACTTGAAGAAGCTCGTGCACGACGGCGTACACCACGAATTTTTCCCCGAAGGGGGGCGTTCGCGAACGGGCAAGTTGTTGGCTCCCAAGTTGGGGTTGTTCACCTGGTTGGTCGACGCGGTGCTCGAAGGAGCGCGCAACGACCTCATTTTCGTGCCCACGGCCATCGACTACGAGCGGGTGGTCGAAAGTTCGAGTTACAAACACGAATTGGCGGGCGGCGAAAAGAAGCCCGAAGACTTGAAAGCCCTGTTGTCGGCGCCGAAGGTGTTGACGCAAAAGTACGGGCGCATTCACCTCTCGTTCGACGAGCCGATTTCGCTGGCGGCGTTCATGAAAGAGCGCGGGCTCGACGTGAAGGGGCCGATTTCAGAAGACGAGAAGCGGGGTCTCGTGCGGGCGCTCGGTCACCGGGTGATGTACGGCATCAGCCGGGTGTCGACGGTGACGCCGCACGCCCTGCTCGCGTCGGCCTTGTTGGCGCACCGGCGCCGCGGCATTTCGGTGCGAGAAATCACCGACCGCATCGTCTTCTTGCGCAGAATCGTTGGCGAACTGGGTTCTTCGCTGTCGAAACAGCTGGTCGATTCGCCGTCGTCTCCGACGGTGCTGGGGTCGATTCGCGACGCGATGCACATGTTCGCGTCAGAAGGGTTCGTGCGCATCGTCGAGGCGCGCGGAGAGCCGATTTATCAAGTC
>JBGAIY010000213.1:0-13827 GCA_044225205.1 Myxococcaceae bacterium
GTCACGCCATTCAAGTCGTCGGCGCCGCCTGGCAGCTTCTGCACGAGCACCGCCGCCTTTTCGACCAACTCGCCCCAGGTCTTCTCTTTGAGCGACGCGCGCGCCTTGGTCGCCATGGTCTCGACTTCGGTCAGCACTTCTTCGGCCCGGTGCCGAGCCAGGCGTCTCGCGTTCCACCCGCGGGCGGCAAAGCGCATGACCACGAGCACGACCCACCACCCGAACGCGAGGGCCGCGAGCCCCTGCATTGGCGGCTGGAGCCACAGGTACGCGCACGCGGCGCTCTCGACGATGGCCAAGTACACCAAGAACACCAGCGCCAACACGGTGACCGGTGCCCAGAGGCTCGTCAGCCGGTCGTGCCAGCGAATCTTGTTGAGCGCGGCGACCTCGGCGGCGCTGAGTCGGTCGAGCACTCCCTGCGAGAAGCTCTTCGCTGGGGGCGCCGCGCGGTTCGCGTCTGAAGACACGTCACTCCTCCGTTTTGAGCACGGCGAGAAACGCCTCTTGCGGTATTTCGACCGTGCCGACCTGCTTCATGCGGCGCTTGCCCTCTTTCTGCTTCTCGAGGAGCTTGCGCTTGCGTGAAATGTCGCCGCCGTAGCACTTGGCGAGCACGTTCTTGCGCATGGCCGAAATCGTTTCGCGCGAAATGATTCGGCTGCCGATGGCGGCCTGAATGGCGACCTCGAACATTTGTTTCGGTATGACTTCTTTGAGCTTTTCGCAGACCTCACGGCCGCGTTGGTACGCCCGCTCTTTGTGAACGATGATCGACAAGGCGTCGACCGGCTCGCCGTTGATCAAGATGTCGAGCTTCACCAGGTCGCTGGTCGAATAGCCGCCCAAGTCGTAGTCGAGCGACGCGTAGCCGCGTGAGACCGATTTCATCTTGTCGAAGAAGTCGAACACCACTTCGGCCAACGGCATTTCATAGGTGACGCGAACACGCGTGCCCGACGTGCCCAAGTAGTCGATCGCTTTTTGAATGCCGCGACGCTCTTGGCACAACTTCAAAATCGCGCCCAAGTGGTCGTTCGGCACGTGAATGTGGCACACCAAATATGGCTCTTCGAGGTGCTCGATCTTGTCGACCGGCGGCAGCTTGGCCGGGCTGTCGATGAAGAACGGTTCTTTGCCGTGGGGGAAGACTTTGTAGACCACCGATGGCGCGGTGGTGATGAGGTTGAGCCCGTATTCGCGCTCGAGCCGCTCTTGCACGATTTCCATGTGCAGAAGCCCGAGGTAACCGCAGCGAAACCCGAAGCCGAGCGCCGTCGAGGTCTCGGGTTCCCACGTGAAGGCGGAGTCGTTGAGGCGCAGCTTCGTCAAGGCGTCGCGCAGACTGTCGTAGTCGGCCGCGTCGACGGGGAAGACGCCCGAAAACACCATGGGTTTGACTTCTTTGAACCCAGGAAACGGGGTCTCGGTCGGGCGAACCGCGTCGGTGATGGTGTCGCCCACTTTGGCGTCGGCCAGCTCTTTGACGTTCGCGACCAGAATGCCGACTTCGCCGGCCATCAACTGGTTCACCGGGGTCGCGTACGGCGCGATCACGCCCAGTTCTTGAACTTCGAACTGCTTCTGGTTCGACCAGAGCCGAATTTGCTGTTTGACCGCGACGGTGCCTTCGATGACCCGAATGAGCATCACCACGCCGCGGTAGTTGTCGTACCAGCTGTCGAACACCAGGCACTTGAGCGGCGCCGACGCCGACCCCGCTGGCGGCGGCACGACCTTCACGACCATTTCGAGCAACTGGTCGATGTTGATGCCTTCTTTGGCCGATACCGGCACCGCGACCGACGCGTCGAGGCCAATGACGTCTTCAATTTCGGCCTTCGTGCGCTCGACGTCAGCTGACGGCAGGTCGATTTTGTTGATGACCGGTATGACTTCGAGGTTGTGCTCGATGGCCATGTACACGTTGGCCAGGGTCTGGGCTTCGACGCCCTGGGTGGCGTCGACGACCAACAGCGCGCCTTCGCACGCCGCGAGCGAACGCGACACTTCGTAGGCGAAGTCGACGTGACCCGGCGTGTCGATGAGGTTGAGAATGTAATTTTTGCCGTCTTTCGCCGTGTACTTCATGCGAATTGACTGGGCTTTGATGGTGATGCCCCGCTCGCGCTCCAGTTCCATGTTGTCGAGGAACTGGGCCTGAGCCTCTCGCTTGCTGACCGTACCGGTCTTCTCGAGCAGGCGGTCGGCGAGCGTCGACTTGCCGTGGTCGATGTGGGCAATGATTGAAAAATTTCGAATGTGCGCGTTTTCAGACGGCATGGAGGCGCAAAGCTCGTACCATCGCAACCTTTGGAAATCCACGAAGGGTTGGGGCAAGCTCCCCGACTCGCGTTTTCTTGGGGGTCGGCACATGCAGCGTTCATTGGCAGCACGAATGGTTCTCGCAGTGATTGCACTGGCTTCGCCCGCGGGCTGGGCGCAAGACGCCGGCACGGGCGCTGAAGCCTCGGCCCAGCCAGCGCCCCCGGCCGACGAAATCAAGCGGGTGCTCGACTACCAAGAGAACGGCAAAGACCGAGGCCCGGTGCTGCTCGACCTCATACCGTGCCTCAAAGTCGACCAGACCAAAGGCAGCCCGACCCAATTCACCTGCATTGAACCCGTGACCGGCCCGGTCAAAAAGGGCGCGCTCGTCAACGCGTGGACGCAGTGGTTCTGCCCCAGGGGCGGCAAGTACGAAGACATCAGCATTCAGTCGATGCTCGACGGCCAGCCGCGCAACACCGTCGACATCACCATCGGCTGCAACCTCGCTCGCACCCGCACCTGGCGTGCGTTTACCTTGAGCAAGCCCGGCAAATGGCAAATTCGCGTCGTTCAGGCGGCAAAAGGCTCGGCACTGCGACGATAACCGTCGAAAACTAGGCGCGAATTTGTCGGCATGAAGTTTTCGACGTCTGAAAACATTCAGCCACATGGTTCGAACAACCGGTCTGGCCCTCCTGGTGTTTTCTTCGTGTTTGCCGAACGGCACCATCGGCCAGACTGAACCAGTGCGGGGGCTGCCCGACGCTGGTGATGATGCGGGCCTCGCGAGCGACGCGGGCCTCAGCGACGCGGGCCTCTCAAGCGACGCGGGCCTCTCAAGCGACGCGGGCCTCTCAAGCGACGCAGGCCTCTCAAGCGACGCAGGCCTCTCAAGCGGGCAGGCCTCTCAAGCGACGCAGGCCTCTCAAGCGACGCAGAACTCTCCTGCGACGCGGGCCTCTCTGACGTGCAGCCTCTCGAGCGACGCGGGCCTCTCATACGACGCAGGCCTCTCGAGCGACGGGGGGCCTGATGCCGGCGCCGTTTGGGGTGACGGTGGCTGCTCGGCACTCATCGTCTATGCCGCGACGATTGCGGCCGATCGATCGGGTGTCACCGACGTGACCGCGGTGTTTCAGGCGGCCCTCAACGCCGTTGCAGCCGCGGGGGGAGGTGCAGTGTACGCGCCAGCGGGGCGCTACCGGTTCGACGGCTCGTTGCTCGTTCCCGAAGGTGTGACGCTGGTGGGTGACTTCGTCGAACCGCACGCTCCCAACTCCCTCGTAGACCCCAACGTCTCGACCGTGCTCGCGATTTACGGCACTGCCGAACCCTTCGCCCAACTCACCAGCAGCGCCGGTCTGATGCGTTTGACGTTTTGGTACCCGAACCAAGACGCGGCGGCTCCGATCGCCTACCCCGCCACGGTCAAAGAGCCGGCCCGAGACGGTGCTACGCCGGTCGACGTTCGCGACACGCTGTCAGTGCAAGACTGCAACTTCGTGAACTCCTACACCGCGATCGACCTCAGTTCGACTCGGTCGATTCAAGCGCCGCGGGTCGAGCGCTGTATCACCGCTGAAGGTCGGCATTTCGATGGCCGGTGTGGCCGACCCCATTCATCGAAGAGGTCGATTTTTCGCCCACGTACTGGGCCAATACTGGCCTGCCCAACAGCCCGACGGTCGACACCATTTCGGCGTACACCCAGGCGAACGGCACTGGGCTCTTCATCGGGAGCGCGGTGGTTGACGGAGGTGGCGGTGGGGGCCGGCTACACTATTCGTCACGTTCACGAACTACCACACCGGTATCTGCTTCGTGGACACCCGCGAGCCGATGGCACCGACCCGCATTTCTACGGTGTTTCGATCACCGGAGCGACCTACGGCATCGCCGTCGACGCGGCGTCGAGCAACGTGTACGTCTCGCAAGGCGCGATTTCGACGGTGGGCCCTGACAGTGTGGGTTTGTCGGTCGCGGCGACCTCGGTCACGGGAGCAATGCTCGTCAACGAGGTCACCTTCGCGAGCGAAGGCCGAGCCATCGACAATGCGTCGGCGACGTTCTCGATCAACGCGGTGCTCAACACGTTCACGTCGTGGGGCACCTCGGCGGTGCGCAGCGTGGGCGGCACGGTCACGCTCGAGGGCAACGCGTTTCAGCAGTCGGTGCCACCGGGCACGCCGCAAGTCGACCTCGGGGCCTCGGTGAGCGAGGCGGCGTTTCTGTCGAACCTCACCACCGGCGCCGATTTGACCGTCAACAACCCGGGCGGAGTACCAGTGTCGATTGACGCGCGGTCTTTCGGTGCCCTGCGCAAGGTGGGCTTCTCGGCGAAAGACTACGCGGCGCGTCTGCGTGCGAATGCCTGCCGACGCCCCGGGCGGCCGCAGGTCACCACGCTGGTCGTCGACACCACCGGCGCGAGTGACGTCTCGGCCCCCTTGCAGGAGGCGCTGAGCAGTGTCGGTGCTGCCGGCGGCGGTGTCGTGTACCTGCCTGGCGGCAACTACCTGCTGGGTTCTCCGACCAACCCGTGCCCGCACCTCGAAATACCGGCCGGGGTCGAATTGGTCGGCGCCAACGGTTCGACCCCATTCAGCCTGGCCGGGGTGCGCACCGCGCTCGACGCGTACGCCTCCGAAAGTTGCTCGACGCCGCTCATCGGCCTCGGGTCGAACGCGGGCATTCGCGGTGTGATGGTCTGGTACGTCAACCAAGAGTGGCTGACGAAACCACACCTCCCGTACGCCATTCGCGTCAACGGGCCGAACGCCTGGTTGATCAACGTGAACGTCGCCAATGCCTATGACGCCATCGACTTGGCGAGCGCGGCCGACTCGAGCGGGCACTACCTCGAAGACGTGAAGGGCTTCGCGTTCGACACGTTCTTGGCCATTGACCACAGCACGTCGGGCACGGTTCGCGGCCTGTCGATCGCGCCGAAGGCGCTGCGGGCGACCAACAACCCGAACAAGTCGGTGCTCCCGGTCATGATCGGCCCGAACAACCCCATCACCGGAGACCAAGCGGCGACCGGCCAGCCCGGCGACGTCTACGCGAGCGGCGTGGGCCTGCTGTTGGGTGACATCACCAACGAGGCGCTCTTCAACACCTTCGTGCACGCCCCTCACACCGCGGTGCGCAGCTTCTCGCACGCGACGGGCGGCCCTCAGTTCGACCTCGTGAACTTCGGCACCGAAACGTACACGGCCTTCGAGTTTGGGGCCGTGGGCCCGGGTGGCGTGCGCTTGCTCAACGTGGGCGTACCCTCGCCAACACGTTTTACCCCGTCTGCAACGCGGGCTGCTGCTGCGGCGAGTACACGTCGCGGTGTGAATTCACCGTGGGTGAGCACTACGTCTCCATCGCTGACGCGGTGCCAGCAGCTGACCGCCAGGTGTTCATGTCAAACGCCGTCTTCACCACGTACACGCCGGTGGGCTTCGACCTGCGGGGCGGCTCGCTGGTGGTGCAGCAATATGTCTGTGGCCAAGACCTGAACAAGCACCACGAGGCGCTTGGTCACCAGCTGGAGGCCGCGGTCAAGACGTCGGGCACCGCGCGTGCGACGGTCTCGGCGGGGTACTTCACTGGCAAGTTCAATACGGCGGTGTTGCTCAAGGCGCTCGACGCCTCGACGCAGACGCTGGCCTGCAGCGTCGTCACGCACCCTGAAGGTCTCGGGCACCGTCGACCTGTCGTATCAACCGTTCGCGCCGTGAAGCTTGTGGCCGGCGCGCTCACGCGAATTCGTCTTCTTGTCGCTGGAGCCTCGCGGCCAGCGCGGTCACCAAGTGCATCGCCATTGACTTGTTGGTGCGGAGGGCCGCCCGAAACTCGTTTTCGGTCAGCACGAACACCGTGGTGTCTTCGGCGGCGATCACCGTGGCCGACCGCGGCGCGGGCACGAGAATCGACAGTTCTCCGAAGAAGTCACCGCTTTCAAAAACGCAGCCTGCCAGGAGCGGCACGGCGCGTCGTGCGTCACCTCGCAGCTGCCGTCGGTAATGAAGTACGCCGACGAGCCGCTCGCCCCCTGCTTGATGATCTCGGTGCCTTGGGCGAACGTCTCGACCGTCAGCCGCTTCGCGATCGCCTCGATTTCGCCGTGCGGCAAGTCAGCGCGCGGCATTTCTTCAACGTTGGTTCACGGTCACGGAGTTCATGGCGCCCGGCTCGCTACTACAAGCGCCGCAAAATCGCGCTCCAAGCTGGCGTCTTGACCCCAGCATTGCCAATTCAAGCCACGCCACGAAAGAACACCGCCATGAAGAAGACAACCATCAAACAACCTAACCCGCTGTCTTCACTCAAGAAAATCTCGGCCGCCGACGCCGCAACGGTCAATGGCGGCGCCAACATGCCGTGGGCGATTTGAGCGCGGCCTTGGGCTCACCGAGGGCCTGAAGCGATTCGGGCCTCGCGGTCGGCACGACGACGACGCCACAACCCAATCGACACAATCAGCAGGGCACCGAACAGCGTGGCGGCGCCCAAACCCCAGCGCCGCGGAGTCAGCGCGCCTTGGGGGGTGTCGAACCGGTACGAATCGAGCGAGTCGGTGATCGACGCCCGAACGTCGTCCCACCTCCCGGTGGGCACGCTGAAAACAGCCACGGTGTGCCTCACGTCTCCGGGGAAAGCGGCCACCAAAATTTGGCGTGCTTGGCTGCCCGCGCGCACGGTGCCCCTGACTTCGACCCGAGCGCCGGGCCCGTTCACGACGTCGGCCCGTTCGAGCACAAAGCGCTGGTCGAGCTCGTCTTTGAAGTGCTTCGCCACGTCGGTCGCCAGCGAATCGCGTACGCCGGGGCCGATTGAAAATGGGGCTTCGACCACCGACAACAACAACGACGCGGCGTCTTCGCCTTCGCCGTCAACGAGGGCGGCGGCAAGGTACGAAGCGCCCCCCACTCCACCGACATGGGTGCCGTGAAACAAGTCGAGCCGGGCCATGTGAAAGGCGCGAGGGGGGCTCATTTGAAAGCCCTCGTGCCGCACCGGGGGCCCCAGTGCGTCAGAAGCGCCGAGCGCACCGAGCAGAAGCAGAAAACGCACGGTGTCACCGTAGCAGGTGTAAAACTTCACGCATGACGCCGAGTGAACGTGACGCGCTCGAAGCCAAAGCCGAGCGCTCGCTGCGCCGTGGAGAGCTCGCAGAGGCCCTCGCCGCCTTTCGGCAACTGAGCGGCGCGTTTCCAACCGATCAAGCGCTCGCGGCCCGACTCGCCGAATTGCAAGAGAGCCTGCAGCCGGCCGAGCTGATGAACCCCAAGTCGAACTTTCGCTCGGAGCCCCCCGCCGCGGCGACGTCTCCGTTCGACGAAGCCGAAGCCCTCGCCTCGCGGGGTGACCTCCATGGGGCCATGACGATTTACCGAAAGCTCATGGCCGAGCGCCCCGACGCCGAGCTCGTTCGTGAACGGCTGGCCGAGTTGTTCACCTTGGCGAAAGCGCGCGGGGCGCCACCCCCAGCCGCCCCCCAGGCCAAGCCGGTTGACTCGTTGCTCAGTGACCTGCTCGCCCGAATTGGCGACCGAAAGCGCTAAAGGCGCCCCAGCCCCCTGACGAACCTGTCAGAACACCCTGGCATGCCGTGGCATCGTTGTCATAGGTTCGGCCTGACCACTGACTTCGTTGCCTGAACATTGGCCAAAGGGAGAGGCGCATGCGGCTGGGAGTACTGACGGGCGGAGGAGACTGCCCGGGGTTGAACGCGGTCTTGCGAGGGTTGGTGCGCCGAGGCGTGCTCGAATTCGGCCACGAATTCGTGGGCATTTTGAATGGGTATGAGGGGCTGGTGGAACCCGACCTGGCGATGCCGCTGCCGTTAGAAGCCGTGGGTGGCATTTTGCCGAAAGGCGGCACGATTCTCGGTACGTCGAACAAGGCCAACCCGTTTCAATATGCGGTGAAAGAGAACGGGCGCATCGTCGAGAAAGACTTGTCAGACGTGGCCATGCGGCGCATCGCCGAGCTGAGGCTCGACGGGCTCATTTGCATTGGCGGAGACGGCACGCTGTCGATCGGTCACCGGTTGGCCGAGAAGGGCGTGAAGATCGTCGGGGTGCCCAAGACGATCGACAACGACTTGTCGGGCACCGACCAGACCTTCGGGTTCGACACGGCGGTGGGCATCATCGCCGAGGCGATTGACCGGCTCCATTCGACGGCCGAAGCGCACCAGCGCGTCATGGTGGTGGAACTGATGGGCCGCAACGCGGGCTTCTTGACGCTCGAGGGCGGCCTGGCCGGCGGTGCCGACGCCATTCTCATACCCGAAATTCCCTACCGGGTTGATTCGGTCGTTCAAATGGTGAAGCGCCGCTGGGCGAACAAGAAAAAATTCTCGATCGTGGCGATTTCAGAAGGCGCCTACCCAGCGGGCGGTCACCAAGCCGTGGCGGCGCAGGCGCACGAAATACCGGGCCGCGGGGTGGTGCGGTTGGGCGGCGCGGGCAAGGTGTTGGCCGACCTGCTCGCTCCGCAGCTCGAAGCCGAAATTCGCGTCACCGTGCTCGGGCATTTGCAGCGTGGCGGCAGCCCGAGCGCGTACGACCGCGTGCTCGCGACCATGTACGGAGCGATGGTGCTCGACCTCGTGCGCGACCACCAGTGGGACCACATGGTCTGCTTGCGCGGCGGCCACCTGACCTTCACCTCGCTCGCCGAGTCGCGCAAAGAGCGGCAAGTCGACATTCAAGGAGACAAGGTGCGCATGGCCAAGGCCATGGGCATCTGTTTCGGTGACTGATGTCTTTGGTGGGGCGCCACATCGGGCGGTATCGAATTCTCGAACAGCTCGGCCAGGGTGGCATGAGCGTTGTCTACAAAGGGCTCGACACCGCGCTCGATCGAGAAGTCGCCGTCAAGGTGCTGCACCCTCACCTCTCGACGAAAATTGAATCGCGCAAGCGGCTCGAGCGAGAGGCGAAAGCCGTGGCGCGGTTGCACCACGCGAACATTCTCGAGGTCTTCGACTACGCCGGAGCCGAGTCGGCCGAAGCCTTCATCGTCACCGAGTTCATTCGCGGCAAGACGCTGCGCCAATTCATCACCGACGAGCCGCTGCAGCCGCCCGAAATCGCGGCGATGGTGACGTACGAAATTGCGAGCGCCCTGGCGCACGCCCACGACCAGGGCGTCATTCACCGCGACTTGAAGCCCGAAAACGTCATGGTGCGCGACGACGGCGTCATCAAGTTGATGGACTTTGGCATCGCCAAGATTCTCGACCGCGACGAGAAGATGACGATGACTGGGGCGTTGGTGGGGTCTCCGGCGCACATGGCGCCCGAAATCATCGAAGGTGAAGAGTCGGGCCCGGAGGCCGACATCTTCTCGCTCGGCACCATGCTGTACCTGTTCGCGACGGGCAAACTGCCGTTCACCGCGCCCAACACCACGGCGACGCTGCGGCGCGTGCTCGAGGGCGCCTACGACGACCCCCGCCAGGTGAACGCCACCGTTTCAGACGAGCTGGCCGAAATCGTCGCCACGTGTTTGCAGCGCGACCCGTTGGCCCGCTACGCCACCGCGGCCAAGCTGCGCGACGCGCTCGGCTCGCATTTGAGCGACCTTGGCATTACCCGCCCACACGAAGAGCTGCCGCGCTTCTTCTTGGAGCCCAAGGCGTACCGCCAAGAAATCATCGCGCGGGTCACCGCTTCGCTGCTGAGCCAAGCCGAGAAGTACCTGGCCGAGAAGAAGTCGGCCCGAGCGCTGGCGGCGCTCAACCAAGTGCTCGCCCACGACCCGTCGAACGCGAAGGCCGAAACGTTGCTGGGCGCCATGAAAGCCCGCACCGTGCGCGACCAACGAACCAAGCGGCTGATTCGCTTGTCGTTTTTGGCCGGCAGCGCCTTCATTCTGGCCATGGGCGCCTGGGCGGGCGTGCAGGCGGCGACCAAGGCCCCCGACTTCGAATGGCGGGCACCGAAGCTGGCGCCGACCGACGTGACCTTGGCGGGGGTGAAGTGGCCTCCGGGCCCGGCGCCGACCACCGCCGTGGCGCCGGCCCCGACGCCGCCTTCGGTCGTGGCGCCCAACCCGCCGCCGACGGCGACCTTGGCACCGGCGCCCAAGAAGCCACCCCCGGCCCCGGCCGCGCCGAGCGCGTTGGTCACGTGCAGGTCATGGTGCGGCTGGCCGTGGGGGTATGTCTCGGTCGACCATGGGCCTCCGTCGGCCGAGTCGCTCGCGGTGCACCAGCTCAAGTTGGCGCCGGGCCTTCACCAGTTCATGGTGACTTGTGAAGCCTGCGACGCAGCGGGGGTCACCCGTGCCGAAAAGGTCACCGAAGGCCGCGACCCCATTGCCTTCGCCGCGCCGCTCAAACCGTCGCTCGTGAGCTTCGACGGGTACCCGGCCGAAGCCATGGTTCGCGTGGGGAGCGAGCAGCGCACCGTTGCCGAAACGAAGACGAAGCCGTTTCGCATCGTCACTCCGCCCGAAGGGCTCAAAGAAATGCGCCACCTGGTGCGTTTCGAGGTGCTCGAGGGCGGGCAGACCGTCGAACGCGGAGAGCGCCCCGTCGAACCTGGCCGCGCCACCGTCATTTCGCCCAAGGTGAAGCCGTGAAGCGGGCGGCGCGGTGGGGGCTGGTCGCGCTGTGGGTCTTCTGTGCGTGGCCCACGGCGGCGCGGGCGCAAATCGTGCCCGAGCGCGAGCTTGAAATCGCCAAGGCGCTGTTCGACGCCGGCAACTACAAAGACGCGCTCAAGCGCGCCCGAGACGCCATGGCCGTGGCGAACTTCAGCGACGAGCAGCGAATCGAACTGCACCGAATCGCGGGGCTGTCGGCGTTCAACCAGGGCGACGCCGAAGGGGCGCAGCGGCACTTTCTGCAGCTGTTGCAGCTCAACCCCGACTTCGTGGTCGACCCGTTCGCGGCGCCGCCGTCGGCGATCAAAATGTTCGAGCAGGTGCGCCGAGAACACGCCGACGCGCTCAACCTGGTGCGACAACAAATCGCGCTGCGGGCGCAGCAAGACAAGCGCGCCGCCGAAGAACGGGAGCGGCTGCGGGTCGAACAAGAAGCCCAGCGCCGCAAGATCGAAGAGCTCACCCGGTCGACGACGGTGCGGGTCGTCGAAAAGCGGGCGCTGTTGGTGAATTTCGTGCCGTTCGGCGCGGGGCAGTTTCAGCAAGGCCGGGTCGAATGGGGCATTGCTTTCGCGGTGCTCGAAGCGGTGACCGCGTTGACGAGCCTCATCAGCTACTTCGCCATTGAAGGGCTGTTCGTCGAAGACGCCTTCACCTTGCACAACGTGCTCACCTCTGACGGCACGGGTTCATACCAGGTGAAGTTTCGGCACATACCCACGTCGGCGGCGGCCCAAGCGTCGGTGTGGCGCACCTTGAAGGTGTCGACGGGCATCGCCTTTTACGCGCTGTGGGCCGGCGGCGTGGTCGATGCGCTCGTGCACCACCGGGCCGAAGTGACGACCGAACACCAAGAGACCATTTCGCCGGCCCCTGCAGCGACCCCGGGGCCGAAGCTCAACATTTTCCCCACTCCCGGCGGCATGGGCGCGGGCTTCACTGTTTCTTTTTGAAAGCACGAACCGGAGCACTTCATGGCCAGCCTCACCATTCGCACACCAGACGGCAAGACGCGCAACGTGAACTTGCTCAAGCGAATCACGAGCTTGGGCCAGGGAGCCGACAACGACATCGTGCTCGAAGACGCGGCCGTGCCCGAAACGGCCTTCGCGATCATGTTCGACGGCACCGAATGGAAAGTGGGGGGCGAGGCGCCCTTCTGGGTCAACGGCAAGAAGACCGACGAACACGCCCTGGCCGCGAACGACGTCGTGAAGGTCGGTTCGACCGAGCTCACCTTCGCGCTGGGTGAGGCGCCCATGGCCCAACCGGCACTCGCGACGAAGTTCGCGCGCACCGACTCGAACAACCCCGACGCGTCGACGCTCGAGCAGCCTGGCATACCGGGGCGAGAGCTCGCGGCTCTGCGGCGGCTCACGTCGTTCAGCGAACGGCTGCTCGCAAGCTACGCGCTCGACGCGATTCTCGAAGCCCTGATGGACGAGTGCATCGAAGTCACGCGGGCCGACAAGGGCTTTTTGATTTTGATGGAGTCGAACCAGCTGCGCGTGAAGGTCGCCCGCAACCTGCAGCGCGAGACCATCGAAGACGCGATCGAACGCGTGTCTGATTCGATCGTCGCGAAGGTGGTGAAGTCGCAAAAGCCCCTCATCATCAGCGATGCGCTCGACGACCCCGAATTCAACGCGTCTGAGTCGGTCGTGAACTTGAAGTTGCTGTCGGTCATGTGCGCGCCGCTCATGCACAAGGGCGAGCTGTTCGGCCTCATTTACCTGGGCAACGACCGGCTCGTGAACCGGTTCGACCAAAAGGCGCTCGACACGCTCACCATTTTTTCGGCGCAGGCGTCGCTGCTGCTGCAGAACGCCCTGCTCGTGAACGACTTGAAGCTCGAGAACACCGAGCTCAAGAACCGGCTCGAAGAACACACCTACGGCGACATCATCGGTGCGTGCCAGGGCATGAAAGACGTGTACAAGCGCATCGACAAGATCGCGCCGACCGACATTTCAGTCTTGATCATCGGCGAGACGGGCACGGGCAAAGAACTCATTGCCCGTGAAATTCACCGCCACAGCCCGCGGGTCAAAGGCCCGTTCATTTCGATCAACTGCGGGGCGATACCCGAAAACCTGCTCGAGTCAGAACTGTTCGGCCACGTGAAGGGCGCCTTCACCGGGGCCATTGCGACGAAGCTGGGCCGGTTTCAAGCGGCGATCGGCGGCACGCTGTTTCTCGACGAAATTGGCGAAATGCCCATTCAGTTGCAGGTGAAGCTGCTGCGCGCGCTGCAAGAGAAGGTCGTTTACAAGGTGGGCGACAACCGGCCCGAGCCGGTCGACATTCGCATCGTCGCGGCCACCAACAAGAACCTCGAAGACGAAGTGAAGAAGAACAACTTTCGCGAAGACCTGTACTTTCGCATCAACGTCGTGACCCTGAAGTTGCCGCCGCTGCGTGAACGCGGTGACGACATCGCCGCGCTCTCGAAATTCTTCGTCGGGCGCTACGGCAAAGAATTCAATTCAAAGGGCAAGGGCTTCACCCCCGCCGCCATCGTGGCGATGAAGAAGTACAACTGGCCGGGCAACATTCGGGAGCTTGAGAACCGCATCAAAAAAGCCGTGGTGCTGGCCGACAAGCCACTGCTCGGGCCTGAAGACCTCGACCTGCGGCCCGAAAACCTGCCG
Source organism: Myxococcaceae bacterium (assembly GCA_044225205.1). Classification (GTDB taxonomy): domain Bacteria; phylum Myxococcota; class Myxococcia; order Myxococcales; family Myxococcaceae; genus JAEUJT01. The sequence continues at coordinate 13,533 of JBGAIY010000213.1, forward strand.
CCGATTTTGCCGCTCGCCCAGGCCAAAGAAGAATTTCAGAAGCGCTACATCAACGAAGTGCTCGAGCGAAACAACGGCAACCGCACGAAAACGGCCAAAGACCTGGGCGTCGACCCGCGAACCATTTTTCGGCACCTCGAGAAGCTGGAGGCCGAGCGAAACGGCACGCCCCTGCCATCTGAGCCAGAGTTCGAGGAAGCATGACCATGGCGAAGCCATTGAAAACACTCGATTTGCGGTGGCAAAACGGCCTGGCCGCGAAGTTGCTGTGTGTTTTCTGCGTGCTGGTGACCTT
>JBGAIY010000214.1:0-13204 GCA_044225205.1 Myxococcaceae bacterium
CCTTGGTACAGCTCGTTGATGACGTGCCCCATGGTGATGAGGTCGAAGCTGCCGTCGGGTATCGGTTTTTCGGGTACCCACTCGCGGGTACCGAGGCCTTCGCTCGCGAGTGCGGCCAGCGCGCGCGCCAACTCGAGCGCCGACTTGCTGCGGTCGGCGGCCACGGCTTCTTGGGCGCCGGCGTCCATCGAGGCGAAGGCGAGGGGGCCGGGGCCTGAACCCAGGTCGAGCACCGAACGGGCGCGCTGCGGCAGCTCGCTCAACGTGGCCCGGGCCTGGGCGTAGCTGACCGGCCAGTAAAACAGCAGGTACGCTCCCAGCAGCTTGGGGTCGTCCATGTAGCGGGCTCCGGCCAGCTCGCGGTCGCGGGTGAGCCCGAGCGAGAGCTGTTTGACGCCCGCGGCGACTTCGCGAAGCTCGTCTTTGGTGAGCGCGTCGGGCGGCAAGTCGTGGGCACGCTCGGCGTCGCGGCGGCCATGCCCACCCCGGCCCTGGCCCCCGGGCGACGAGCCGCCCCGTCGGTGTTTGCGCCATACGGCGATCAGTCGCGGTACCCAGGCGTCGAGGTCGCGCGCAGCATCTGAAGACATGGGCCCCCCTGTAGTCCATTCGGTGGGGTCTTTATTCCCAAAGTTCACTGAGCTGAGCTGCGCTTCGCTGGCGAGACCTCACTCAAAGGCGTCGGTTCGGCCGCGAAACCAGCTCAGGTCAGGTGAACTTTGAGTTGAGGAGAGGGGATTTCTGCGACCCCCCGGGCTACACCTGCGCTTCATGATTGAAGTGCGTGGGCTCAAAAAGCACTACCAGGTGCACAAGCGGGCGCCGGGGCTGTCGGCGGCGGTGCGCTCGCTGTTCAAGCGGCAGTACGAAACCGTTCGCGCGGTCGACGGCATCGACTTTTCAATTCAGCCGGGCGAACGCGTCGGCTTTCTCGGGCCCAACGGCGCGGGCAAGACGACGACGCTCAAGGTGCTGGCGGGCCTGCTGTACCCCAGCGAGGGCACCGCGACGGTGCAGGGCTACACCCCGCAACGGCGTCAGCCCGAATACCTGAAGAAAATCATGCTCGTCATGGGCCAGAAGCAGCAACTCCTGTGGGATCTGCCCCCCGCCGAGACCTTCGAACTCAACCGCGCCATTTACGAAGTGCCGCGCGCCGAGTTCACCAGCCGCCTCAAGTCGCTCACCGAATTGCTCGAGCTCGGCGACCTGCCCCAGAAGCCGACCCGTCAGTTGTCGCTCGGTGAACGCATGAAGTGCGAGCTCGCCGCCGCGTTGATTCACGGCCCGAAAGTCTTGTTTCTCGACGAACCCACCATTGGCCTCGACGTGTCGATGCAGGTGTCGATGCGCGACTTCATTCGGCGCTACAACGAGCAGTACGGCGCCACGTTGATGCTGACCTCCCACTACATGGACGACGTCGCCGCGCTGTGCCGACGGGTGCTCGTCATTGACAAGGGGCAGCTCTCGTTCGACGGGCGGCTCGAAGAATTGGTGCAACGGGTTCGGCCCGAAAAACAAATCACCTTTCGGTTTTCGAAGCCGGTGCAACGCGCCGACGTCGAGTCGCTGGGCACCGTGGTTTCGTTCGAAGCGGCCGAAGCCAAAATTCAAGTCGCTCCCGACCGCGTCAACGACTCGGTGGGTCGCGCGCTCGCCACCTTGCCCGTGCAAGACCTCAACGTCGAAAACCCTCCGCTCGAAGAGGTGATGAGCGAACTGTTCGCCCGCAGCCGGGCCGAGCGCGCCGAAAAAAACGAAGCCGCCGCGGCCAAGTCGGGGGTCGCCGCGTGAGCATCGCCCGCCAACTGCGCACGATACCCGCGCTCATGAAAATTGGTTTTGCCGAGGCCGTCGCCTACCGCGGCGAAATGGTCATTTGGGTGCTCGCCACCACCATGCCGTTCGTCATGCTCTCGCTCTGGTCGGCGGTCGCGGCGGGCAGCCCGGTCGTCGGCACCGGCCGCACGTGGACCAGCTCGACCTTCGTCGCCTACTTCTTGTGCATGTTCATCGTGCGGCAGCTCATTTCGAGCTGGGCCTGTTGGGAAATCAACTTCGAAGTGCGCCAAGGCATGTTGTCGATGCGGCTGTTGCGGCCCATTCACCCCATTGTGTCGTACGGGGCGTCGAACCTGGCGTACCTGCCCATGCGCTTCGTGGTGACGCTGCCCGTCGTGGTGGGGCTGTTGTTCACCCCCGGAGCTTCGATGCTCTCGCGCGACTGGCGCATGTGGGGGCTGTGGGCGGCGTCGATGCTCGGTGGGTGGGGCATCACCTTTTTCGTCAACATCGCCGTCGGCGCCCTGTCGATGTTCATGGAAAGCAGCATCAAGCTGATGGACGTCTGGCTGGCCGGTTTTTTCGTGTTCTCGGGCTACCTCATACCGCTCGACCTGTTTCCGTCGTGGCTGCGCTGGGCCACGACCTGGTTGCCTTTTCGTTTTCAAATTGGCTTGCCGGTCGAATTGGCGACCGACGTGCATGACTTCGATCACGCCGTGAAGCTGGTGGCCCAGCAGTGGGCGTGGCTGGCGCTGTTCGTCTTCGCCGCGCTCGGGTTGTGGCGCGTGGGCGTTCGCCGGTTTCAGGCGTACGGAGGCTAACCCGTGCGACGCTACGTTCGCCTGTTGACCTTGCAGTTGCGCGCTTCGGCCCTGCTGGCCGCCCAATACCGGTGGGACTTTTTCATCGACGGGTGCATTTCGCTGTTCTGGGCCTCGACCTCGATTGTGCCGTTGGTCGTGGTTTACGGAGACGGCTCACGCGCCGGCATACCCGGTTGGTCGTTCGGGCAAGCGCTCGTCGTGACCGGCTGGTTCATTTTGCTGCAAGGCATTCTCGACGGCGCCATCAACCCGGGGTTGCAGGCCGTCATCGACCACATTCGCAAAGGCACGCTCGACTTCGTTTTGCTCAAACCCGCCGACGCTCAGTTTTTGGTGTCGACCTCGCGCTTCGCGTTGTTTCGAGTGTTCAGCCTCGTCGCCGCGACCGCCATTTTCGTTTACGCGTTCGACCGAATGGGCGTCGCCCCGAAGCTCGGCGCGTTGCTCGCGTCGGTGATGTTGTTGGGCACCGCCACCCTCGTGCTCTACTCGTTGTGGATCTTGATCATCAGCGCGGCGTTCTTCGTGGTGAAAGTCGACAACATCACCTACCTCTTCAGCTCGATTTTCGACGCCGCCCGGTGGCCGGTCTCGGTCTTCAAAGGCGCGCTGCGCATCGTCTTCACCTTCGTCATACCGTTGGCGGTGATGACCACCTACCCGGCCGAGGCCATGCTGGGCCGCCTCGAGGGCAGCACCATGGTGGCCACCGTCGTGGGCACGGTGGCCTTCGCCGCGGTGGCGCGCTTCACCTGGTCGCGCGCCATCAGGCACTACACGTCGGCCGGCGGGTAACGCGCTGGGCCCGTGGCACCGGGCGTGCAGTTCGCACCAGGGTGAGCTGGCTCGAGTCGTTGCGACATTTTTTTGGCGGCCGACCCGAGCCCGCCGCAGTCGTGCCTGAAAAGCCCGCGGTTCCACCGCTTCAACCTCCGCTGCCTCCTCCCGAGGCGCTCGCGGCCGCACCCAAGCCCGGGCTGCGGGTCATACCCGGCGGCCTCGAAGACGGGCCCCCGTTCGAGCAATTCTTGCAGCTGCTGAGTCAGCCGCCACCCCCGTTGATGCGTTTGACTTCAGAACACGAAGAGGGCGACCGCGAGTGGGCCGACGCGGTGCGCGCGCACTTCGAGCAGAACCGCCCGGCGCCTTCGTCGCTGCCAGCGGTGTCATTGCAGGTGCTCAACGCCATTACCCAGCCTGACTTGTCGCTGAGCGAGCTGACGCGTTTGGTGGCGCAAGACCCGGCCATGGCCGCGGGCATTTTGAAGGTGGCGAATTCGGCGGCCTACCAGTCGGTTCAAGAAATTCAGACGCTGCGCGACGCGGTGACGCGCTTGGGTTTGACCGAAGTCGGCCGCGTGGCCGGCGCCTTGGCCACCCGCTCGCTCTTCACGCCCAATGCCCAACCGGGTTCGCCCAAAGAGCCGCCCTCGGTCGCGCCGCGGTGGGGGGAGCTGTTCGCCGACTCGGTGGCTTCGGCACGGGCCTCGGCGTGGCAAGCGATGCGGGTACGCGGCGCGCGGAGCGACCACGCTTTTGTCGCCGGCATGCTGCACGACCTGGGGCGCCCCTTGGCGTTGCGCTCACTCGTCGCGGTGTCGAACACCGCGAACTTGGGCCACGTGCTCGACGAAGCGCGCATCGACCGGGTGCTCGAAGCCGTGCACGTCGAGGTGGGCAAAGCAGTGCACGCCGAATGGGCGCTGCCGACGTTTCCCTCCTTGGTCGCGGCGAGGCACCACGACCTGCAATTGCCGGCCGACGCCGAACACCGCGACCTGCACGTCGTACGGCTCGTCAGCGCCATGGTGCAGTACCGCCGTCAGTCGTGGCGGGTCGCCGTCATTCGCTCCGAGGTCAACGAGAGCTGCGCGGCCCTCGGGCTCGACGCGTTCGCCTTGCGTTCGCTCGACACCCAAATTCGCGAAGAACTCGTTCACGTCGAACAGGCGTTTGGCGGCAAAGCGAAGCGACGCGCCGGTTGATGCCGTGCGCCATTCAATGTGGCCAGAGGTGGGTGTCGCGGGGTGCCTGGTCGACTCGGCCACGCGCTACTTCTTTCGCTGAACGCCTCAACCACCTGGTGCCCCATGCCACGACACAACGAACTCAAGAACCTCTTGGTTTTGCTGATGCAGGGGTACCCCACGCCGGGGCTCGACGAATGGGTTCAGCGGCACTACGGCCATTTGTCAGCGCTCGACCGTCACCAGCTCGGGGCCATGGCCGCCGACTTCGACGCGGTGCTGCTGGGGCTGGCGGTGGGGGCCGAGCCCAACGTGTCTCCGTGGGCGGTGGTCGAAGAACGGGGGGCGGCGGTGCCGTGGAGCGTGCGGGCCGTGCTGTGTGACGCCATCGACCGGTTCGTCGAAGCGCCGATCGCCGAAATCGCGCAGTGGCAGTGACCGCCTCGTCAACATTGCTTCGGCGGCGCTGAGGGCAGTATGGCGAGCGCGTGAAACTCGCCACGTGGAACATCAATTCGATTCGCGCTCGAACACCGCGCTTGCTCGAGTGGCTGCGCGCGCATTCGCCCGACGCCCTGTGTCTGCAAGAAACGAAATGCACCGACGACCAGTTCCCCTTCGAAGAGCTGAAGGCGGCCGGGTATCACGCGGTGCACTTCGGCCAGAAGACGTACAACGGCGTGGCCATTGTCTCGAAGGTGCCGGTGACCGCCCTCGAAAAGAACCTGGGCGATGACGACGACCAGGCGCGGGTCATTTCAGCCGAGTTCGGCGGAGTGCGCTTGGTGGGGGTGTACGCACCCAACGGGCAGTCGCTCGACTCTCCGGCGTACCGCTACAAGCTCGAGTGGTACGGCAAGCTCCAACGTTGGCTCCACGCCAAGTTTCATTCGGTGCCGTTGGTGGTGTGCGGCGACTTCAACGTCGCCCCCGCCGACATCGACACCTACGACCCGGTTCGTTGGGCCGGGCAGACGTTGTTCACGCCACGCGAACGCGAAGCGCTGAGCTCGTTGTGCCAAGCGAACGGGCTGGTCGACTTGTTTCGAGAGAAGCACCCGGCTGAAACCGGCCGCTTCTCCTGGTGGGACTACCGCGCTGGTGCGTTTCGAAAAAACCAAGGCCTGCGCATTGACCACTTGCTGGTCAGCGCGAGCCTCGCCGCTCGGTGCACGGCCGTCGACATCGACCGGGAGGCGCGAAAAGCCGAGCAGCCGTCAGACCACGCGCCGGTCTGGGCGACCTTCGCGACCGAGGCCCACGCTCACTGAACGATGCCAGTGGCGCCGAAGGTGAAGACGCCTGGCCCGACTTGGTTGGCCGGAGCCGCGCAGTCGCGCGTGGCCATGGTCGCGGGCGGCCCGAGCTGCTAGGGGCGTCGCAACTCGTTGCCTTTGGGGGCCTTCGTGAAAACGTCAGTTCTGTTCAGAAGCGCGGTCGTCTGTTGGTTCATGGCTGGTTGTGGGCTGCCCGACGCCCAGCCGGCCGATTCGACCGGCGAAGCGTCGCTCGACTTGCTCGGAGCGCCAGAAGACACCACCCACCCCTTCGATGTCGGCGTGTGCCAGGGGCCGCTCAACACCGACCCGAACGTGGGCCCGGTCGGCACCTGCCGCCGGGGCACCGCGAAGTGCTCGGGCACCCTCATTGCTCCGAACTTGGTACTCACCGCGCGCCACTGCATTGCCGGCGCGACGTCGGGCCCGAACGCGGCGGCCGACCCGTGCGACGGTGACTTCACGACCGACGTCGTGGTCGCCGGCGGCACCCGCATCACGACGAGCTCGTCGGTCTACGTCGGCGCTCCCAAGTGGTACAACGTGAGCACCATTCTGGTGCCCGCGGCCACCCGGTTCTGCGCGGCCGACCTGGCGCTGTTGATTCTCGATTCGAACGTGCCCAAAGACGAAGCCCGCTACGTCGGCGTCGAGCTCGAACGCGACCTCGCCACCTCACGCGTGAAGAACACCGCCATTGTCGGGCGCGGCGGCATCGACGAGACCTTCGAACTCGACGCCAACGGAGACTGGACGGGCGGCGACGTCGTCGACCGCGGCGACCTGAAGCGCCGCATTCAAGAAAACATACCCATGGTGTGCGTGACGAATGGCCCCACGCCGTGCACCCAAGTCGACCACGAAGTACCGACGACGCACGTCTACACCGCCGACTTCGAGCAAATGGTGCTGGGGTCGGGCGCGGTCAGCGGCGATTCGGGCGCCGGCGTCTTCGACCAACGGGGCTTTCGGCTCTTTCACGGCCGCTACGCGAGCGTCATCGGCGTCGCTTCGTGGAACTACATTGGCCCCGACGGCAAGCCCAACGGCACCGGCGCGCAACGCCTCAACCACTTCGCCGACTTCATTCGCGACGGCGCCCTGAAAGCGGCCGACCTCGGGGGCTACCACCGGGTGTGGTGGCTCAACTCGAACTCGACCCCCGACGGCGACTGACGCGGTCGGCTCACCCCAGCAACTTCACCCACCCCTGGGCGATGAAGCGGTCGAAAAACGTCAGCGCTTCGAATTCGCGGAGCGGCGCCACCCGAATGATGGCGTCGACTTCGCGTTTGCCGTCGACCCGCGAGAGCAGGTAGCGCTCCGGGGCCGCCAGCGGCAGCCCCCGCAGCTTCTCGGCGGCGATGATCGTGGCGGGCACCCGCCGCTTGGCCAACAAGTCGGCGCGCAGCTGCGGCAGCCACGCCGACTCGATTTGCTTGAGCAGCAGGGTGCTTTCGAGCGTGGCCACCATGGCGTGCGACCGGCGGGCGAGCGACCACGCGTCGCGGTAGTTGTGCTGCCCGAAAAAGGCCCGCGCGTTCGAGAGAATTTGTTCTGACGACGGGCTGTCACCCAGCCCCAAGTCGACGTCGATGTCGATTTCACCCTTGTCGCTCTCGGTCGGCCCGTGCACGACGAGCGCTCCCAGTTTGTGGAGCGCGTAGAGCCGCTGGTACAAAAAATAGTCGGTGGCATGGAGCCCCAGGGCCAACTCGTCGAGCGTCTGGTGCGCTTCGATGCCGGCGATGATCTTCGCGTCGATGCTGCCGGTTTTGGGCTCGTCGACCAGGTTGTCGCGCACGAGTTCGAGCGTGCACGCCCCACTGGGAAACGCGGCGCGAAATTGCGCCCACGCCTGGGTGCGAAAGTCGCTCTCGCGGTGAATGTCGATGAGCGAGACCCGCACTTCGGGTGCATCGACCGCCCCGTCGACCGAATTCTGGTAGGTGAAGGTCGCGTCGTCAGGCCAGTCGAACGCTTCGAGCAGGGTCTCTCGGTATTTGAGCGCCAACACGGTGTTCACGACCTGGTCAGACACGAGGCCGATCATCACCAGAATGCGACCCAAGAAGACTTTGGTCTCTTTTTGAGTTTCGAACGCGCGGTTGAACTGTTCTTCAGAAATGTGGCCCAGGTTGATGAGAAATTGCCCCAGGTATTCGCGCGGCAAGTTCGACGCCGCGTTGATGACGAACCCCGCGTCGAGCGTCACGTGTTTTCGGGTACCATCGCGTTCGAGGGTAATCGTGCCGGAGGCCTGTCGGTTCCACAGGTAGACGACCAGGTCTTTGAGCGGCATGGTGCCGAAGTCGCCCGTCAAACCCCTCATGTGGCACAGCAGAACTGTATTGCGCGTCGAGGTCTACATCAAGCCGATGTGTTCGTTGTGTGACACGGCCACGACATGGCTGTTGCGCGCCCACACCCGGCATCGGTTCGAGCTGGTTGAAAACGACATTTACGAACGCCAAGACTGGTTTGACCGGCATCGCTACCAAGTGCCCGTCGTGGTGATTGATGGCGTAGAACGGTTGTCGCTGCGTTTTACCGAAGCCGAGCTCGAGGCCGCCTTGGCCCAGGGCCTCGCGAAAGAGCCTGTCACGTGAGTGAAGACCACATTGCCGCGTTTCGCACGGTGCCCCGCACCGGCGTCATTTACGTCACGACCGAAGCCGCCCGTTTGGGCTTCACGGCGCGTGACCCCGCCTGGTGCAACCTGGGGCAGGGCCAGCCCGAAACCGGGGCGTTGCCGGGGGCTCCGCCCCGCGTGCACACCATCAACATCGACGTCGACGACCAAGAATACGCTCCGGTCGCCGGGTTGACCGAGCTGCGCGAGGCCATTGCCGCGCTCTACAACCGGCTGTACCGCAAAGGGTTGCCGTCGCAGTACACCGCCGAGAACGTCAGCATCTCGGGCGGCGGGCGCGCTTCGCTCACCCGTGCGGCGGCGGCGCTCGGGCACATCAACCTCGGGCACTTTCTGCCCGACTACACCGCGTACGAAGAGCTGCTCGACATTTTCAAGGCCTTCACGCCCATACCGATTCTGCTCGAAGGCGACCGAGGGTACGCTTTCAGCGCCGACGACTTGCGCCGCGAAATCACCGGCCGGGGCTTGTCGGCGATGTTGTTTTCGAACCCCTGCAACCCCACCGGCAAAGCAGTGCAGGGCGAAGAACTCGAACGCTGGGTGGCGACCGCCCGAGAACTCGACTGCACCCTGCTCATCGACGAATTCTATTCGCACTACCTGTGGTCGGCGCCGGCCGGCGGCCTGCCCGTCGAGAGCGCCGCCCGGTACGTCAAAGACGTGAACAAAGACCCCATCGTGCTGTTCGACGGGCTCACCAAGAATTGGCGCTACCCCGGCTGGCGCGTCACGTGGACCGTGGGGCCCAAGTCGGTCATCGACGCGGTGGCTTCGGCCGGCAGCTTTCTCGACGGCGGCGGCGGCAAGCCCATTCAACGCGCGGCGGTACCGCTGCTCGACGAGGCGTTCGTCACCCAAGAAACCAACGCGCTCCACGAGGCGTTTCGCGCCAAGCGGGAGCGCCTGTTGGGCGGGCTGCGGGCCTTGGGCGTGAAAGTCGACCGCGCTCCCGAGGGCACGTTCTACGTGTGGGGCAATGTCGCGAATTTGCCTGCACCCCTCAACGATGGCATGGGGTTCTTTCGGGCGGCGCTGGCGAAGAAAGTCATCACCGTGCCGGGCGAATTTTTCGACGTGAACCCGGGCAAGCGGCGCAGCCCGCGCGCGTCGCGGTTTCGGCAGTACGTGCGTTTCAGCTTTGGGCCGGCGGCCGCGTCGCTCGAAACGGCCCTGGGTCGGCTCGAAGAACTCGTGCGTGGAGCGAAGTGAGCCGAGGGGGCGGCTTCACTGCAGGCGCCGGCAGTCGGCCGAGCAGCCGTCGCCGTCTTGGGTGTTGCCGTCGTCGCACACTTCGCCCGCGTCGAACACGCCGTCGCCGCAGCGGGGCACGGTGCAGTTCTTTCGGCACTGTGACGACTTGGTCTGCGCCTCGATGGTGATGGGCTGCGACATGGTGAGCGGTATTCGGGTGCCGTCGTCTTTCACCCAGCCCCAGGTCGTGATGCCCGCCGTGAAGCGCGGCGTGACCGTGATTTTCCAATTGCCGGGGAAAGGGAGCGGCCCGAGCGCGCCGCCGTCGCTGTTTCGGTCGAACTCCCAGCGGCCGAACGCGGTGTTGCTGCCCGAAGGCCCCAAGAAAAATTCGCCCGGCGTGTCGTCGAACACGTCGACGCCCACGCCGACGGGCAACCCGGCGACGTCCATCTCCACGGTCGAATGCGGCTGCGAGAGGTTGCTCGAATCGAAGTCGATGCCGTGGGTCAACACCAACGACAGCCGGCCGGTGTTCGAGTCGGCGAAGAGGTAAATGCGGCTCTCGCCGACCTGCTCGAGGCCCGTGTGCGAGCTCGCCGAGCGGTAGTCATAGAACTGTTGAACGGTCTTTTTGCGAACCAGCGCGTCGGTGCCGATGCGCGTACCCGAGGCCTGGGTAATGACGAAGGCCGGCGTGTCTCCATTTTCGGCCCCCAAGTCGCAGGCCTCGTTGCCGGCGCGCTGGCCGTCGCCGCACACGGGCAACTGGCAGCGGTTGTCGCAGAAGTCGTCGTCGACCGAGTTGGCGTCGTCGCAGCCTTCGACGCCCGCTTGGGTGAAAGCGTCTCCGCAGCGGGCGGGCACGCAGCCCTGAACGCAGGCGTCGGCGCTGCTGGTGTTGCCGTCGTCGCATTGCTCGACGCCTCGGTGCAACGCGCCGTCGCCGCACGTCGCGACTCGGCAGGTCGACACGCAGTCGTCGGTGTCGTCGGTGTTGGCGTCGTCGCACCCTTCGACGCCGCGGTGCACGACGCCGTCGCCGCAGCGCGCTTCGACGCAGTTCGAGCGGCACGCGTCGGTGTCATCGGTGTTGCCGTCGTCGCACGCTTCGTGCCCGCGCCAGGCGAAGCCGTCGCCGCACTTGGGCGCCACGCAGGTCGACAAGCAGTCGTCGGCGTTGTCGGTGTTGCCGTCGTCGCAGGCTTCGACGCCCTTGCGCACGAAGCGGTCTCCGCAAAAAGCGAGAGTGCAGGTCGACAGGCACCCGTCGCTGTCGTCGGCGTTGCCGTCGTCGCACAGTTCGGGCGCTTGCACGATGTGGTCTCCGCAGGTCACGACGGTGCAGGTGGCGGTACACGTGTCGGTGGCGTGGCCTTCGTCGCACAGCTCGACCCGACGTTCGACGACGCCGTCTCCGCACTTCGCCAGCGTGCAGCTGCGCAAGCAGGCGTCGCCGTCGTCGACGTTGCCGTCGTCGCAGGCTTCGCCGGGGTCGAGCAGGCCGTTGCCCCACACGTGCCCCCCCGCCACTTTGTCTTCGGTGCGCCCCCCCCCCGCCGTCGCGACGGCGAGGCCGAAGGCGAACAGGCGCAGCGTCGAAGAAGATCGGAGTGACATTCGGCCTGAATGGCCTGGTGGCCAGCCTTCGTTCAGCGTTCGCCGCTTCAGGCTACCATCGAGAAGAAGTCGGCGTCTTTCCACACGCTGACGGTTGCGCCGTCGGCCAACGCGCGGTAGCCGTGGGGCATGTTCGCGGCGACGCGTGCCGCGGTGACCGCGCCCGACGAGCCCGCAGGCACCGCCAACGTGACGCGCTTGCTCTCGCACAGAATCGTCAGGTGCGACGGTGCCCCCGAGGCGCCGACGAATTCGACTTTGTTTTCGGCGAGCTGTTTGACCCGCTGCAACAAGTCGGTCGAAAAAATGCGCAGGCGCGGGGCCTTCGCGGCGGGCACCACCAGTTCTTGCAACAACACTTCGACCCCGGCTTCAGAAAACGCCTGGGTGAAGAGCACGTCGCGGGGCAGGGCCCGCTCAATGGCTTGGGCCGCCTGGGCCGCCGTGCTGGTCTTCGCCAGCGTCACTTCGAACGAGTCGTCAGGCAGGTCGACCGACAACGCGCCCGTCGGGTCTTTTGCCACTTCACCCGACATGAAAAAACGCGAACGGCCTCGTCGTTCAATGTGCAACGACGGGTCGTCGCTGCGGAGCTGAAAGCGGGCGCGGTTGAGCGAAATCACGTCGAACATGGGCGGCTCCCGAAAACTCGAATTACGCGGAGCGTCATACGCCAAACGCCCCGCGGCGAGAAGGCACGCCAAGTATCTGAAAGAAGGCTTCTTTTCGCGCTCAGAGGTTTTTCGACGCGGCGACCCCAATGGCGATGGCGGCGATGAGCCCGCAGCAGCAGCCGATGAGCACGATCCACCCGATGGAGGCGACGGCTTTCGGCCAGGTGGTGCGCTGCGCTTCTTTGAAGGCCCAAATCTCGAGCACGAGGGTCCACAAGCCGGCGAGGCCGCCCACCACCGGTATGAAGCCGAAGAGCTGCGGGCCTTGCGCGTACGAGAAGGCGCGAACGGTGGCGTTGAAACCCTTGTCTGACGCTCCGAACATGAGGCCGCCCAAGTGGGCGAAGCCGGCGCCAATGATGAGCCCAATGGGGTAGGCCATGATGCTGAACACGCCGACGCCGATGGCGAAGATGAGCGGCATGCCGGCGAACTGCGTCATCAACTCGCGCAGCGGCGCGGTGTTGCTGCCCATCGACGAGAGCTTGTCGAGGGTGCTGTTCATTTGGGCGAAGTTGAGCCACGTCAGCGGTATTTGCAGAACCGCCGCGACCGAGGCGACGAGCCAGCCATAGAAAATGGCGTCGCCCATGGGCGCGTCGGGGTCGACCGACGCGAAGAACTTCGCGGGCTCGAGCAGCGACGCTTTCCACGTGGCGAACAGGGCGGGCGCGAACCCCAATTCGTCGCGCCGTTCCCACGGAGTGCGCTCGGCCTTTTGGCCGGTGCCCCCCAGCGCCAGGCACGCCGGGCACTGCGTCAGGCCGTCGGGGTTGCACTCCGTGCAAGTGAAGTTGCCGCACCGAGGGCACACCGCTTCGGCCACGCGCTCGGGGTGTCGGGCACATTGACCACGCTGATTCGGAGGTTGCATTTCGGCAGTATCTCTTTGTTTTCTCTGACGGCAACGCCGTTCTTTGTGTTTTCGACGGCGGCGGTGTCGGTGCTCCAGGCCCGCAAAATGACCACCGTTCGCTCGACCATTGTCGCCGTGTCGTGTTCTGTGTTGGCGGCGTGCGCCGCGCCTGGCTCCGTCGACTCTGCGGTGTTCGACGCGGGCGGTTCTGCCACCGACGCCGCCACCCCGTTGAACGACGCGGGAGGTTCTGATGCCGGCGCCGCCGAACCCGAGGCCGATTCGGGCACCTCTGGCGATGCCGGCGGCACTCAGGTTGGCGACGCGGGCCTCGCCGACGCGGGGCTCGCC